>JBBRCR010000012.1:0-40628 GCA_038204695.1 Opitutales bacterium
GATCCCCAAAGAAGGCGAGCCATTTCAGGTGATGGTACGACGGCGGAATGAACATCTCCACCGGTTTCAGCGCATACATCTCCGTGCCGGCGTAATTCCGGGCGAGCAGCGGCAGCGCACCGGTGTCCTCCACATACAACCAGGCCTCCGCCTGCACCACGGCGAAGGACGCCATCGCCATGGCGATGGCCGCGACACCGATCTGGAGATTGGGGCCACGGCGCTGCCCGAACCACTGAAAAATCACCGCCCAACCCATCAACTGGAGCCAGAAAAATAAATTGTACGGGTTGGAAACCCCGAGGGCCACCGCCGCCACCATGCATGCGATCCCACCCGGCCGCCGCCACTCGAGCCGGCGACTGTTCGCCACCAGCCAGACCGCCAGAAGTCCCACCGGCACCGTCCACGTGAATACAAGCGAAAAATGCGACAGCCCGCGGTGCACTGTATGATACGTATAGGCGAACAGCAGTGCACCCGCGGCGGCCCACTCCCACCGGCAGCGGAGCCAGCGCGCCACAAAATAGAACGCGAGTGCCGCCGTCACCTGTGCCAGCATCAAACCCAGATTCGCGGCAGCATATAATCCGACCGCATGCACCAGTGCGCCGAGCGCGATCATCAGCGGTTTGTCCGGCGTCGGATAGTCGTTCCAATAAGCGCCAAAGGGCGCGCCCAACCGCTCTATCACCTGCGAGCGCAACGGCCAGATGTCCCCTTCCGAAGCAGCCTTCAACCGCGCGAGGGTCTCGTGCGCATCGATGTAGTAGTCGGTCGGCACCTGCCAGCTGCCCGGCGTCCAACGGTCGTAGTGCGCCACCCAGATCAAGGCCGCGGCCAGCGCAAGGAGGCCGGCCCGCCATGGTGACACTGGAACACCAGGTAAAAGTCGCTGCAATCGTGCGAAAGGTGCCAAAAAAGGGAGTGGGGTTGGGTATCAGGAAAACCACCATGGACGATGTCCGGTGCAAGCCGCCGAGCCTGACATTTCGGTAAGTTGGGCGGCGATGCCGGCTACGTCCACAAAAGCTTTTGCCAACCCGGGCCGCGCACCCTTCGCTGAGCCCGCCACCATGCCATCCCGCCACCGCTCGACGCCCGCCGCGGGCGCCTTTTCCCGGCGGTTCTCTTCGTACCGCGGCTTGTTCTTCGATGAATTTGATCCGAATTCGACCTGGATTCGCGAGCACGCCATTGTCCAGCTGCCACTGCTGGCCGGCGCCAGGAGCCTGGTGGTGCGCGGTGCATATCGACCCCACCCCGCTGCGCGCGGAATGGAGACCGCGATGCCCGGACTCCGCGCGAGGGTCGACCGACACGAGGCCGGCACGCTGACCGCGCGCGGACCCGGCCGGTGGGAACTCAACGTCCCCCTGCCCACCCGTGCAGATACGATCACGCTCGAATTGGTGCTCACTGGCGTCGGCTGGACAAATTTTCTGGCCTGGCTGGGCCGCGTCACCGGTTGGCGGATATGGCAGCGGTTCCGGGCCCAAAACAAGAATCGTCAGTTGCGCGTCACCGGCATTCTTGGTGATGGCGGCGAGGACATTTTCGATTTTTCGCGGCGCGACGCCCCCTACTCCGCCGAGTATGCGCGGCGTCATATAAAGCTCGGGATGAATATCGTCGGGTTCCTCGCGGCCGAACTCGGGGTCGGCGAATCGGCCCGCTGCATGGTCCGCGCGGCCGATGCCGCGGCCATTCCGACCGCGTTGGTGCCGCTCAAGCTGCACTGCAAGAACCGACTGGGCGACGACACGTTTGCGACGCGTCTGCAGGACGACAATCCGCATGAAGTGAACGTGATTCATGTCGATCCGCCAGCGTCCCGCGACATCGACCATCACCACGGCGAGGCTTTTCGCGCGGACAAATACAACATCGGTTATTTCGCGTGGGAGCTGTCCGAGTTTCCGGACGCGTGGGTGCCAAGCTTGAATTATTACGACGAGATTTGGTGCCCGAGTGATTTTACCGCCGAGGCGATCGCGTTGAAGTCGCCCGTCCCTGTGCTCACGATGCCGCACGCGATCGCCTTCGCCGCGCCGACCGCGGGCAAGGCGGAATTGCGCCTGCGCTGGCGGCTGCCGCCAGAAACATTCCTGTTTCTCACGCTCTTCGATCTGAACTCGTATGCGGCGCGCAAGAATCCGCGCGCGGCCATCGACGCCTTCCGGCAGTCCGGGCTGGCGAAGGCGGGCGCGGCGCTCGTGCTCAAGGTGCAGAACGTCGCCGGAAACGAAGCCGATTTTGCCGCGCTGCAAGCCAGTGTCAGCGATCTGCCGGGCACGGTCCTGCTCACCGACACGCTCTCCCGTGCCGACATCTACGCGTTGGAAGCCGCCTGCGATGTGTTTGTGTCATTGCACCGCTCGGAGGGCTTTGGCCTCGCGGTCGCGGAGTGCATGTTTCTCGGGAAACCCGTCATTTCGACGGACTGGTCCGCCACGGCGGAATACGTAACGCCGCAGAACGGCTGCCCGGTCCGCGCTCCGCTCGTGGCACTCGAACAGAATCACGGGCCCTATGCGAAAGGCTCCACGTGGGCGGAGCCGGACACTGCCCATGCCGCCGACTACATGCGACGGCTGTTTCAGGATCGCACCTGGGCAGCGAACCTTGGCTCGGCCGCACGCATCACCATGGAAACGCGTTTCGCGCCTGGCGTGATTGGCGCACGTTATCGCCGCCGGCTCGAAAGCATCGCCACGTTTTGAGATAGAATCGAGACGCCGTCGTCCGCCGTCTGCCGTCGTCCGCCGTCTGTCGTCTGTCGTCTGTCGTCGGTGGTCCACCGTCCGTCGTCCGCCCTCTGCCGTCCGTCGTCCGGTTCACCGCCCACCGATCTTCCGCAGCCACAACTGGCCGCCGCCGCCCCGCGCGCACATCGGCATGTGCTCGCGAAACCACGCGTGCCGCGTGTTGAACAACCAGCCGGTGAACAGCTCGATTCGGTACGCGTGGTTGTGCATCAGGAATGCGCGCAGCAAATATTGCTCGTTCCACGCCCGGCCCTCGTCGAGCCATTCGCGCGGGTACTCGAGGTTGCCCGCCACGTCGTGAATGTGAATCAGCACGCCGGGTGCGAGCACGGGGAGCACATCGAAATAAAGCCGGTTCACATCGCTCCCAATCTTGCTCACGTGCGACGAGTCGATGAAAAGCACGTCGTTTTCCGCGAGGTCGGCGAAGGCTTCCAGCGGCACCTCCTGGACGCGTTTCTCGATCAAAGTGACGCGCGCCGCATCGTCCGTGCGCAGCAGCGGGCGCAGCCGGCTCATGTCCGGATCGATGAACGTGAAACGCACGCCGCCGCCCAGCACGCGTTCGTTCAAATCCAGCATCGCCGCGGAACTGAACCCCGAGCCGACCTCGATGATCCGCCGCGGCCGCGCCTCGCGGAGCATGCCATAAAGCATCAGGGCGTCGAAGTGGCCGTACGACGGATTATCCAGATAGTAGCGGGCACCTCCGGTCTGCTTTTCCGGGTACGGCTGCTCTGGATACCAGGTCGCGAATCGCTCGAGCCGCGCCCACTGCTCCGCCTCGTTTAGATCGATGGCGGGAAACGGCGGGCCGAAGCCGCCGCGCGCAAACGCCTCTGCGACTTCCTCGCGCGAAGGCAGCGGCGAATAGAAATGGCCCGGCGGAAAAAAACGCCCCCACTCGGCCCGCCATGTTTCCCGCTCGGCGCGCAACCGTTCGATTTCCCGCTGCAAACGGCGATAATACGGCAACAATCGCAGGAGGGGATCGAAGCGGGAACTCATCAGGCTTCAGGGTGGCGCCGGCACGGGACCGACGACGATCTCCAAATTCGACACGTTGAACGAAAGCTTGCGCGGATCTGTCCCGATATTCCGCGCCGGCAGTTCCGACACAAACCGCAGCCGCGTCTCCCCGGGCGGCGCGATGCACGCAAAGTGCAGCGGCGTCGCCTTCAACTGCACCGCGCCCGACCACAGGACGAGTTCACCACTGACCACCTCGACCCGCCGCTCATCGGCCGCCGCAATCCGGCCGTCGAACCGCAGCTGCACCGCCTCGCGAGAGCCGTTGCGTATCCGGAGTTCGGAGTCACCGCCACTCCAACGCCACCGCGAACCGTCGCCACTTTCCGGTCCATACCAGCCCTGCGCGGGGACGACGTTCACCGCCGCCGGGCCCGCCTGCCCCGTGACCCGGAAGAATTCCGCGGCCGGCGGCGTGACCTCGCGATAGGTTGCGATGACCGAGAGATTGCCGGCGAGCAGCAGCGGCAGCCAGCGCGCCCCACGGGGCACGAGCACATTAAACGCCAGAGACATGGGCAGCAGCACGCGCGTGAAGGCCCCGGGATAACCCTCCCACACCGGCGTCGAAAGAAAGATCATCATGGCGGCGAAGACCGTCCCGACGCGCCACCACGCCTCCGCCGGCCGCCACCGTCCCACGAAGAACAGCATCTGCAACGTCAGCGCGAGCGTGGAGCCGAGCGTCCCCCAGGCCAGCCAGGGATCCTCGTCCGGTCGGAAGCCGGCCAGCGCGACCGCCCATTTTTCCGCGAGACCCACCAGCGGCAGCGTGAAATTGCCGAGCCCCGGATCCGCCGCCGGACCGAATTTCCACCGCACATACGCCATCCACGCGAACAGCGGAAGCGCCACGACGAGCATCGTGCCGGCGAAGCGCAACGCGCCCCGCAGCGACGGTGACGCGGGCTCCGCCAAACCGGACGCAGCGAGCAGACTCGTTTCCTTCCCCAGTCCCGCCAGCGCCAGCACGGCCGCGGCCCGCCCCCGGCGACCGCTCTCCAGCCACGCGATCGCGACCGCGACCAGCAGCAGGCTTGGTGCATCCACCAAGGAATGACGGACGCTCATGCAGACGCCGTGCGAGAACATCACCCCGAACCAGCGCAGAAAATTTTCGACCGAGTTCGGCGGGAACCAGCGCCACAGCAATCCAGCCAGGCCCAGCCAGCAGAGCACGTTCAACAACGCATGCGCCTGTAGAATCCACGCGGGTTGCCCGAGCCCCAGCAGCCACGCCACCCAGCAAAACAACATCCGGCGCGCCCGATACGGCAGATTGTCGATGGCCTTGGTCAGTTCGGGATTGTCGAGCGTGGGATGCAGCGCGAGTTGTGCATAATAGGCACCGTCGTATCCCGCGGAGTCGTCGTATATATAATGCGGCACCTGCCGCAGCCCCGTGACTTTGGTGCCGTTCAGAATGTCGCCGATCGAAATCAGGCTGGTGAACCCCGTCACCGGACTATAAAATTTTCCCACGGCCCAGAGAAATACGACAAAGCAGACCACGCTCGCGGCGCGCACGAACCAGCACTCGATCAGCCGACCCCGCTTCGCGCCCATCTCCTGCGTGCGTGGTCTCATTCCGCCAGCCGGGCTCCTCGGCGGCCGGGGGCAGAACAAGAACGCGACGGGCGCTTGTATTCCAAATTTCTCACGGGCAGTTTGCGGCATCACAGAACGCAAGCGCACCATGTCAAATCCCAATCCCCCGCAGGCGGTGAATCTCCCGTCGACGGCCCGCGAACCAGCGCGGACAGAGGCTTCATCCCAGGCCGCGCCCGCGCCGCGCTGGTTTGTCATCCTCACGATCGTGGCGCTGGCAGCGTACGCCGTTTTTCTTTCCGTCAACACCACCGTCGTCGCCGGCGGAGCCGACTCGTCCGGCTACTTGAACAGCGCACGGCTGCTGGCCGCCGGACAGTTGCAGACGGAGTTGCGCATCCCCGCCGAGTTTCCGCCCTCGACCGTGAGCCGCCGTCACTTTTCGCCGCAAGGGTTCAACCTCTTTCCCGATAATCCGCACCTGGCTCCCACGTATCCAACCGGGCTGCCGCTGCACCTCGCGGCCGCCGGTCGCGTGCTCGGCTGGCAGGCGGGCGGCTTTCTGGTGCTCATGCTGGCAGCCACCGGCGCGGTCTGGCTTTGCTACCAGACGGCACGTGAACTTGGCATCGACCACACGCTCGCGGCCGCGGCCGCGGTGATGCTGGCCGCGTTTCCGGTTTTCATCTTCACGTCGGTCCAGACCCTCAGCGATACGCTCGCCACCACGTGGACCTTGGCGGCGATGCTCTGCGCGCTACGCGGGCAAACTTCGCTCCGCTGGGCCGCGGGCGCCGGCGCGGCATTTTCCATCGCGGTGCTCGTGCGGCCGACGAATATAGTGATCGCACCGGGACTGATCGTGCTGCTCGGGTTCAACTTGCGGCGGCTGCTCGCGTTCATCATCGGCGGACTGCCCGCCGTCGGCTGGCTCGCATTCTATAATCACACGCTTTACGGCGGCGCGCTGCGGACCGGCTACGGCCACATTCACGAGGCATTCGCGCTCGCCCACGGCAAGCCGACCGCAATCCACTTCGCGAAATGGCTGGCGATTTTTCTCCCCGCCATCGCCCTCGTGCTGCCGCTCGCCGCCCTCACCCGGCCCGATGCCCGCGGGCGAAAACTGGGTGGACTCGCCCTGATTGCCGCGGCGGTCACCGGCGTTTATCTGTTCTACGATGTGTCGCAGGATGTGTGGTGGTGTTTGCGCTTCATCCTGCCCGCGGTCGCCGCGCTCATCCTCGCCGCCGTGCTCGGCGTCGAGGCGATGGCGCGCGGCTGGCTCGGGCGATGGCCGCGTCTCTTTCGCGCCATGTTCGCGCTCCTGCTGGCCGGCTGGGCGGTCGCAAATTCCTGGCAGTGGACCCGATCGCTCCACGCCCTTTATGTGCCGATCTACGAGCAGGCCTATGCCGACGCCGCGGAGCTCGTGCGCCAAACGATTCCGCCGAACGCGCTCGTCGTCTGTTCCGTGTTCAGTGGAACGCTCTATTTCTACACGGAGCTGCCCACGCTGGTGTTCGATACGATTTCACGGGAGGATTTTGTGCGCTACGCCAGCCTCGCGCGCGAGGCCGGCCGGCCGCTTTACGCGGTGATTTTCAATATCGAGGAGGACGACGTGATCCGCGGCCGCTGTGCGGGCAACTGGACGCGGGTGGATGGCGTCGCCAACATCGGCCTCTGGCGGTTGGAAAATGACGGTGCACTGAAATGACGATGCCCGCACCGCTGCTCATCGATCTTTCCCACACGAGCCACACGCGCGCCCGCACGGGCGTTCAGCGCGTGGTGCGTTCGCTGCATGCCGCGCTGGGTGAGGCAGGGCTCGCCATCACGCGTGATCCTTACGCCGGCACGTGGCGCCCGCTGCAGCCGTGGGAGAAGAAGACGCTCACGGCGATCGCCCCGGCCAGAAAGCGCGGCGCACAATGGCCCCTCGCCGCACGAATCCGCAGTCGACTGCGCAAGCTCATCGGCCGCCCGCGCGCGGCAGCCATGCCGGATAATGCGGGTTTGATCGTGCCGGAGATTTTTTCGCCTGTGGTCGCTCGCGCCCTGCCGGAATTATTTGCGGCGACGAAAGGAGCGCGGGTCGCAATTTTTCACGATGCGATCGCGCTGAAGCTGCCCGAACTCACGCCGACGACAACCGTCGCCCGTTTCCCCGCCTATTTGCAGGAGTTGCTGGCGTTCGATGGCGTGGCGGCGATCTCCGAGGAATCGCGCGTTTCGCTGATCGAATATTGGGACTGGCTGGGGGCCCGTGACCGTCCGATCGTACAAACGATTGGCTGGGGCGTGGACATCGAGCGGAATCCGCACCCGGTGGCCGCCCGGCGGGACGCCGCTGCGCCGGTGGTGCTCAGCGTTGGCAGTATCGAGGGCCGGAAAAATCACGTGGCGCTGCTCGACGCCTGCGAGCAACTCTGGGCGCGCGGGGTGGCGTTCACGCTCCATCTGGTTGGCTTGGCGCAGATGCAAACCGGCGGAGCCGCTCTCGCGCGAATTCGCGCACTTCAGGCGGCCGGCCGCCCCGTGCGTTACAGTGGCCCCATCAGCGATGCGGAATTGAATGCGGCGTATGCCGCGTGCGCGTTCAGCGTTTACCCGTCGTTGATGGAAGGCTTCGGGCTGCCCGTCCTCGAGAGTCTCGCTCACGGGCGCCCATGCCTCTGCTCCGGTCGCGGCGCGCTCGGTGAATCGACCCGCGACGGCGGGTGTGTCGCGCTCGACCCGGTCGACGCCGACACGATTGCCGCCGCGATCGAAAAATTGCTGCGAACGCCGGTTGAGTTGGCGTCGCTTCAGGCGGCCGCGACACGGAGAACGTTCAAGACCTGGCCGCAATATGTGGACGAACTCCGTGGGTGGATGTTCACACTCCGCCGGCGAAGTTGAGCGAAAATCCCCGGTCAATGGCGCGGAAATTTTATAGCGCGCCGACGCGAGATTATCGCAAGTATCAACCGGGGTAGCATTCCAGCCTTTACATTTGCAATGGGCATGCGCGCTGCTAACCGTCACACCGCACATGGCGTTATCCTTCTTCACCAAGAACAAAAAAGCCCTCCTGGCCCGTTGTCGTGACGACTACCAGACCAAGATGCGGCTAAAATACGCGCCTTGGTATCACGCGATGGATGCTCAAAAGGGCACCACCGTGAGGTTGGACGGCAAGGAGATGATCATGCTGTCGAGCAACGACTATCTGGGCCTCTCGTTTCACCCGAAAGTGGTGGAGGCGGGCCGGGCCGCGTTGCTGAAGTGGGGTACCAGCACGACGGGTGCACGGACCTCGAACGGCACGCGCACCTATCACTTGGAGCTCGAGCAAAAGCTGGCCGCATTTCTGGGACGTGAAGCGTGCCACATCTCCGTCGCCGGCTATCTCGCGTGCATGTCGAGTGTCGCGTCGTTTGCCCAAAAAGGAGATGTCATTCTCGCCGACAAGAACATCCATTCATGCCTCTGGGATGGCATTCGCCTCTCGGTCGCGACGGTGGAGCGGTTTTCGCATAATAATCCGGACGATCTGCGCGAGGTGATTGCGGCGGTGAATGCCGACACGCCCAAGATGCTCGTCATCGAGGGCGTGTACTCAATGGAAGGCCACATCGCGCGACTGCCCGAGTTGGCGGAGATTGCCGATGAGCACGGATGTTTCACCGTGCTGGACGATGCCCACGGTTTTGGCGTGCTGGGCCGGCAGGGCCGCGGGACGGTCGACCACTTCGGACTCAACGACAAGGTGGACGTGATTTGCGGCAGCATGTCCAAATCGCTTGCCAGCACGGGCGGATTTGTGGCCGCCTCGCGTGACGTCATCGAGTACCTGCGCACTCATTCGAAGCAGACGATTTTTTCCGCGGCGATTAGTCCGAGCCAGGCGGCTTGCGCGCAAGCCTCGCTCGAGATCATGCAAACGGAACCTGATCACCTCGAGCGGTTGTGGGTGAACACCCGCAAGTATCGCGCAATTCTGAAGTCGCTGAATCTCGATACGTGGGAAAGCGAAACGCCGGCGGTACCGATCGTGCTCGGCTCGAAGGAACGCGTTTACCCTTTCTGGAAGGCCCTGCTCGAAAAAGGCATTTTCACGGTCATGTCGATCGCGCCCGGTGTCCCCGCCGGGAAGGATCTGATTCGCACGGCAATTTCGTCCATGCACACGGACGAACAGCTCGAGCGTATCGCGGATGCCATGGCATACGCGGTGAAGAAGCTCTGAGCCGCACGAGTCGGAGACGTCGGCTGCAAGTGCCGCCTGGCAGCGGCGCTCGCCGCCACCATCCACCTACCGCAGCGGCCCGATTCGCTCGTGCACGCTGTCGCGCAGCATCGTCATCGCGGCGCGATACTCGGGTGACTGGGTGCCATTGCTGAACATCGTGAACAGCGCCACCACGCCCGGCCAGGCTTTCACGCCGGTGGTCACGTTCAGAAATTCATTCGGCGGCAGATCCGCTTTGCCCACGAGATTCTTGTCCGTGAAAACACAATACGTGCCGCGCCCGACTTTCGGGTCGAGTTCCTCGAACTGCATGGCCTGCTCCACCGAACCGCCAAGGAATTCCTGATACACCTCGTGCATGAATTCCTTCCGCGCAAAGCCATCGGAGAAACGCTCCTCTGCATCCGGCAGGAAAGTGACCTCGAGGGAGATCCGCTCATGGCGATCGGCGATCCGCACCCCGACCAATCCGCGGGGATCCTTGACGGTGGCGATTTGAAAACCCTCCGGCAGCGCCACCACCGCCTTGCGATTCTCGAAGAGCGCCACGCTTTCCTCCCCGACGGCAACCGGGGGCTGGACGGCGCGCCGGGCGGCGCCCGTCCCAATGAGCAGCACCGCAATCAACCACGGCAGGCGGGAAAAAAAGGCGTTCATCACAGAATCAAACGTTCGCCCGCACGCATGGCGCGTCAGGCGGGCCGCACCGTTGCACGAGCTTGCCGGCCCGGCAAATTCCGGATCAGTTGTTCGCGGACTCGAAGCTGATCCGGCCCTCAATCACTTCGCGCAACGCCACGTCCTCGTGGGAAAGCTTTTCCAGCGATTCGACCAGGGGGCGATTGCCGCGCTTGAGCTGCTTCACGCGCCGCGACACCACGTTGATGAGCACGTTGGGATCGTGGATGGATTTCAGCGCTTCCTTGATGTATTCGTCTCGCATGGCAGGTGTGGTTTCCGGAGAAAACTGGAAAGAGGAAAGCCCGTCAGAAGAGCCGTCAAGGGCGAATTCCCGGCTTGCGCGGCACTGTTCCCAGGTCGACGTTGCGCCATGCTAATCGCTTGGACGACGGTTGCAAATCGCGCTGACGCGGACCGGCTGGCGGCCGACATCATTGCCCGCAACCTGGCGGCGTGCGTGCAAATCGACGGACCGATCGTCTCACATTACCGGTGGAAGGGCGTCATTGAACGCACGGAGGAGTTCCGGCTCTGCTTCAAGTTTCTCCCCCATCAAGCCGATCTGCTCGAGGAACGTGTTCTCGCTGCACATCCTTATGAAACTCCGGAATGGATTGTCTGTCCGGTGAGCCGCGTGGGCGAAAAATACTTGTCATGGGCAACCACGAACTCTACCAATCCGCCCCTTTAAACAGTCTCAACCCTCCCTTTCCAAAGTCATGTCACAGCACAAAAGCCTTCAGGGCGTCTCCGGTTTGGTCATTAAACGCAACGTCTTGAAGCGTTTCGAGCGCGTCGAGATTCTCCGGAAACGCGGCCAATGGAAGGCCGGCGACCGCGTGCACAGCCTGCGCAAGACGAAACCGGACGTCTGATCTGCACTGATTTTTTGGGTTTGGGCAGGATCGCAGCGCGACCTGCCTTTTTTGTTTTCGCCCCCGATGCAAGAGCCAACTCCCTCCGTGACGAATCCGCCGGCGGCAGGCGGGCCGAGGCCCGGCCTGATCAAACGCCTTTATCAGTGGGTGCTGCATTGGGCCGACACTCCGCATGGGCTGGCGGCGTTGCTCATCATCTCGTTCGTCGAGTCGTCCTTCTTTCCCATACCGCCGGACGTGCTGCTGATCACGCTGTGCATGGGGGCGCCTCGAAAATCCTTTCGCTTCGCTTTCTGGTGCTCGGTGGCTTCTGTGCTGGGAGGAATGGCCGGCTACGGGATCGGTTACGCCGCCGAACCGCTCGGCCGTTGGATCATCATCGATGTGCTTGGCTACAGCAGCGCATGGGAAAAGGTCGGCGTGCTGTATGGCCAGAATGCGTTTCTCGCGATCCTCACGGCCGCTTTCACGCCGATCCCGTACAAGGTCTTCACGATAGCGGCCGGCGTGTTTCATGAACAGGTCAGCCTCGGGACGCTCGTGGCCGCGTCGGCCATTGGGCGCACCGGCCGCTTCTTTCTCGTCGCCGGAGCGATTTATCTTTTCGGGCCGCCGATCAAACGCGTCCTGGAAAAATACCTCGAGCTATTCACGGTGATTTTCATGGTGCTGCTGATTGGTGCATTCGTGCTGATCAAGTATCTGCTGTAGCCTCCAGGCACCGCCTGCCGTGCGGGTCTGATTTGACGGGCGGGAGTTGGACGGCACGGAGAAAGGAAAAGAGTCGATTCGCCGCCGCCGTCCGGTACCGCTTTCAACATGGCGCCTGCCGGCAACACTTCTGCGCGAGAACTGCGCAGCCGCAAACGCGAGTGGATCGCCGCGGCGATTCTCGTTGCCGCCATTTTCGCCACCTTCCAACCCTCGCTCAGCGCCGGGTTCATCTGGGACGACGATACGCACGTCACGGCAAATCCGCGGGTGATTGGACCGCTCGGCTTTCGGGAGATCTGGTCGACGACGGCGGCCAACTATTTTCCGCTGGTCCTGACTCATTTCCGAATTCTTCATGCCATTTGGGGTCTTGACCCGCTGCCCTACCACGCGGTGAACATTGCGCTGCATGCGCTGGCGGCGCTGCTCTGCTGGCGGGTGCTGCGGCGCCTGGGCATTCCAGGCGCGTGGCTCGCCGCCGCCGTCTGGGCGCTGCATCCGGTGCAGGTGGAATCCGTCGCGTGGATCTCCGAGCTGAAGAATACCCAGTCGGCGATATTCTATCTGCTCGCCGCCTGGTTTTTCATCCGCTCGGTGGCGCCGGCCCGATCGGCGGCGCTACGACCGGCCCTCGTTCCGTGGCTGCTGGCGTTGGTCTGCGCCCTGCTCGCAATCCTGAGCAAGCCGTCGACGGTCATGCTGCCCGTGGCGCTGCTGCTCTCATGGTGGTGGCTGACGCGCACCTGGCGCTGGAGTTACCTCGGCTGGCTCAGCCCGTTTCTTGCGCTCTCGCTGGCCGCAAGTCTCTGGACGATTTGGGAACAGAAGTTCCATGCGGGCGCGGTCGGCAGCGAATGGAATTACACTCTGATGGAACGTGGGATCATCGCCGGACGCGCGGCCTGGTTCTACCTGGGCAAGCTTCTCTGGCCGCACCCGATCATTTTTGTGTATCCACGTTGGCAGGTCACGGCGGGTGATCTCTTCGCGCTCATCCCTTTCCTCCTCGCCCTGATTGTACTGTTTGTTGCGTGGCGACGCCGTGCCGGCGTCGGTGGTCCCGTCTTCTTTGCCCTGGCGTACTTTGCCGCGCTCATTTTTCCCGTGCTCGGTTTTTTCAACGTTTACTATTTCCGGTACTCGTTCGTCGCGGATCATTTTCAATATCTGGCGAGCATCGGCCCGCTGGCGCTCGCCGCGGCCGGCTGGTCCGCGCTCCTCCCGGCCCATTTTAACTGGCGCCACCCGGCCTACGCGCTGGCCGCGGCGGTCGTGGTCGGACTGGCGCTGACATCCCGCCACGAAACATTTTCCTACCGCAGCAACGAGACCCTGTTCCGGCGTGTCATCGCGCGCAACCCGGGCGCCGGAATGGCCCACAACAACCTGGGCAATGCCTTGCTCGCCGACGATCGTATCGACGAAGCGGGTGCCCATTTTCAGATCGCCCAACGGCTGAACCCCCGCGATGCGGATGCCACCAACAACGTCGGCAGCGTGCTCGCCGCACGCGGCGACCACGCCGGTGCCCGCGTCCAGTTTGAGCGGGCGCTCCAGCTGCAACCGGACCACTTCGACGCGCACAACAATCTCGCCGGCGCGCTGGCCAGTGCCGGCCGCTGGAACGAAGCGGTGAAGCATTACGCCGAAGCCATCCGACTGAAGCCGGATTTCGCGAATGCCCATTACAACTGGGGCAACGATCTGTTTCGCCGCGGCGAAGTCGCTGAGGCGGCCAAACACTATGCCCGCGCCGTGACGATCGAGCCGGCATTTGCACTGGCGCATTACAACCTCGGCGTCGCCCTGGCTGAATTGAAGCAGCCGGCCGGCGCCATGGAACACTACCGCCGCGCCATCGACCTGATGCCGGATAACGCGGACGCGCATCAAAATCTGGCGTTGTTGCTGCAGGAAAATGGTCAAACCGCCGCCGCCCTGACCCATTTCGAGCGCGCACTGTACATCGATCCGAATCTCCTCTCCGCGTACAACAATCTCGGCACGCTGCTCCGCAAAACCGGCCGTCCGGCCGAAGCGATCCGACGCTTCGAGGAGGCGCTCCGCTTGAAACCCGACGCGGCGGAAATCCAGTTCAATCTCAGCCTGGCACTGCGCGACGCCGGCCGTGAGACGGAAGCAAAGGCGTACTTTGAATCCGCCCGCCGACTAAAGCCAGGATTGCCCCAGGAGTTCTGAAGACAAAACGAGATTGATAATATCCGTCGCTGCCAGCGCCAGGCGAGGGCGCGACCTCGTTTCAGACTGCCACACGCAGCGATCTGGTGCGGATGCCCGGAGTCGAACCGGGATCTACGGCTTCGGAGGCCGCTACACTATCCATTGTGCTACACCCGCAGGGAGGCAGACGCCGAACTACTTCGCCGCAGCATCCGACGTTCGCAAGGAGAATTTGCGGAATCGACGGCGACCCGCCGCCCCTGCACCCGGTCGGCCGTCGCTGGCTCCTGGTTCGGCCCCAGCAAGGCCTGTAAACTCGATGCAAGCTCGTCGTCACTCAGGCCCGAGAAATCCAGAATCGCTCTATGGCTCCGTTTGGAGCGAAACAACGATGAGCGGATAAACGCGCCGGCCGCGGGTCACGCGGTGCGCGTTCAAATAGCAGTTGGTTGGACCCACGGCGGGTAGGTCGATCTGGATCAATCGATCCGCCAAGTTTACGCCTGTCGGGAGAACTCCCAGAAGTTCGGCCCGGAAATCCCCGTCACCGCTGGTGCCGTTTATCAAGTCGAACAACGGCCGCCCCTCGCTCGCCTCGGATGTGGTCGCGAACAGCCGGCAGAATGCCTCGTTCGCCGTCTTGATGCGCAGTTGGGGGTTCAACACCACGAGCGGCTCGTGCGCCACATCCACGACGGCCCGCGCAAGATCGCGCGCCTCCTCCAGCTCCGCCATGGCGCGTTTGAGGTCGTCGATGTCAATCAACGTCAGCACCACGCCGTCGATCTTGTTCTCGGCGGTGCGATACGGCCGCACCCGCAAGGAATACCATCGCCCCTGGTCGTCCTGCACCTCGAGTTCCCGGATCACCAGGGAATCCATCACTTCATTCATCAACTGCGGCAGCTCCTTCACATCGAGATTGATTTTGATATCGCTGAACGGGCGACCGATGTCGGTCGGGATCGCCCTCATCAGCTTTTCCGTCATCGGCGTAAACCGCCGGATCCGCATGTCCTGCCCCAAAATGATGATCGGCAGGTGCACGCTGTTGATCAGGTTGTTCAGGTCGTTGTTGACCTGCATCAATTCGACCTGCCGCCGGTGGAGTTCCTCGTTCAGCGTCGTCAGCTCCTCATTCGTGGACTGCAACTCTTCCTTGGCGGTCTCGAGCTCCTCGTTCGTGCTCTGCAATTCCTCGTTGCTGGACTGGACTTCCTCGTTCGCCGCCCGCAACTCCTGGTTGGTCGCCTCGTGCTTCTCAATCGTGTCCTGAAGATAGTTTCGCGTCGCGTGCAGATCCTGTCGCAGTTGCTCAATCTGCGCCAGAGAGACCGACTTGTTGGCCCGCGGCGTCGACTCCGGCTCCCGCAGTGGCGGCTGGCCCTCTGCGGGCGTGAACAGCACGAGGAAGAAACGCTCCTTCGAATGCACGGCCTCGATCGGCGTGACGTCGATGTCGATCGAGCGCAGCGTATCGCCCTGCATGACCGAAACGCCCGACTTGCGGATCCGGATGTTTTGTTCGCGCGCCTGGCGGACGCCGTCGTGCAGTTCCCCCGCGAGGCCTTCGCGTGCCATTTTCAACAAATTCAGGCTCGCGCGCCCCTCGGCTGGGGCCAGGACCGCCGAGACATCGCCGCGAAACTGCACGATCTCCATATCGTCATTGATTAAGACGCCCGTGGGAGCGTGGCGGTTGAGCACGATCCGATCCGCCTCCCGCATGATGTCGAAAGGCTCCCTGGCTTCGTCCGGAACGTTGGGAAATGGCGGGGGCGGCACCGCCAGCCCCTGCGGCAGCGGATCGAGCGAGAACTCGAAGGTCGACCGAAGCGTCGTTGCTTTTCGGATATACACGCGGAAACGGCGGTCCGCCACGTCGAACAATTCGGGGTAGCCGCCGACACTTTCGGAACTGCCCAGCACCAGGCATCCCTCGGGCTGCAGCGCATAGTGGAAAACCGGGATTAGTTTGCGCTGCAGTTTTCCGCTGAAGTAAATCAGCAGGTTGCGACAGCTGATGAGGTCCAGCCGGGAAAAGGGCGAATCCTTCAGCACGTTTTGCCGCGCAAAAATGCACATGTCGCGGATTGACTTCTGAACCGTGTATCCGCGCTCGGTTTTCACGAAGAACCGCCGCAGGCGCTCCGCCGCGACACTCGCGATATCCGCCGTCGAATACACGCCCGCGCGGGCGGTGCTGATTACGTGCTCGCTGATGTCGGTCGCGAAAATCTGCACCGGCACGACCTTCGCCTGCTCCTCGAGCAGCTCATGGATGACTATCGCCAGTGAATACGCCTCCTCGCCCGTCGCACAGCCCGGCACCCAGACGCGCAACACGGTTCCATCCATCCGGCGGCTGATCAGCGGCGGCAGGACCCGCTCCCGCAGGAAATCGAAGTAGTCACGGTCACGGAAGAATTCCGTCACGTTGATGAGCAGGGTCTCGAAGAGCAGGTCGACCTCGTCCCGGTTCTTCTGGAGCAGCTTCACGTACTCCGACAGATCCGTGGTTTTCGCCAGCATCATCCGGCGCGCCAGCCGGCGGCGAATGGTGGAGTCCTTGTACTCGCTGAAGTCGACGCCGGTCCGCCCGGCGAGCAACCGAAAGATCATGCTGACGCTATCCGCATGTCCGGGCGAGTGTCCGCCCTCGATCGCCACGATCTTTGGCCATAAAACGCGCGCATCGTCCGCCAGCCTGACCAGCTCCTCTGCCATGTTCTCGGGCGCCATCACGTGATCGATGCAGCCGGTCTCGATGGCGGCATCAGGCATGCCGGAAAACCCGGCCGACTTCTTATCCTCCGCGAACGTGAATCCTCCGGCCGCCTTGATCGCCCTGATGCCATCGGCGCCGTCGGCGCCGTTTCCGGAGAGGATCACGCCGACCGCGCGATTCGCCGCATCCCTCGCCAGGGCGCGCAGGCAATAATCGATCTCGCAGCCCCGGGTGGCGCTCGGTTGAACCACAAGGTTGCGGTCCTCCATCGCGACCGCGGACCCCGGAGGCGCCACATAAATGTGCCCTGGCTCGAGCGTCTGTCCCGTCGCCGCCCATTCCACTGGCAATCTCGTCACCTGATCCAAAAGTTCGACCAGCAGGCTCTCATGCTTGGGGTTCATGTGCTGCACGATGATCATCGCGAAGGAGATTCGCGCCGGCAGCTTCTTGAGCAGAGCGGTCAGCGCTTCGAGTCCGCCCGCCGACGCCCCGACCCCCACGATCAGAAAATCGGCGGTCGCGGATTTCGGGACGGAAGCCTCGGGTGAGATCGGGACAGATGGAGAGGGGGAACCCGTGGAATCGCTCATGACTGATTCGGATATTGGCCTGCCCGTTGCGAAGACAACCGGAGACCTATTCCCGTGTTCCGCAAAAGGCGCTGCCGCGGCCACATCCAGGTGGTGGGAGGATGCACGCCGGGCGACCGGCAGCGTGGCGTCATGCCGCCTCGCGCCCGCTGCAAATGTTCGTTGCGTCACGGCGTTCGCCCTCCAAATTTCGCCCTTTATGTCCGTCGAGCCATCCGACCGTACCGCCCCCGCCGCTGCCCCGGCGCCCAGCGATTTCATCCGCGACATCGTCGCCAACGATCTCGCCGCGAAGCGGTACGAAAAGGTCATCACCCGGTTTCCGCCGGAGCCGAACGGATATCTCCATATCGGTCACGCGAAATCGATTTGTCTGAACTTCGGCCTGGCGCGCGAAAACAACGGACAGTGCAACCTCCGCTTCGACGATACGAATCCGGTGAAAGAGGACCTCGAGTATGTCGACTCGATCCAGACGGATGTAAATTGGCTGATCGCCGGTTGGGCCGACCAGAACCTCGGCTTGAAGCACAAGGGCAGCCACCCGGAAAAACAGAGCGTCAACGGCCGCGACGACTTCCATCTCCCCGCCGCCACTGCCCCCGAGGTCGCCGCGCTGCCGGCCGGACTCGCGGAGTCTCCCTCCACAATCGAAAATTCAAAATCGAAAATCCAAAATGCCCGCGAGCCATTCTTCGCCAGCGACTACTTCGAACCGCTCTATCATTACGCGCTCGCGCTGATTCGCAGCGGCCAAGCGTACGTCTGCGATCTTTCGCCCAAGGAAACGGATGCATACCGCGGCGCCCCCGACCGCCCCGGCCGGGAAAGCCCCTGGCGCAATCGTTCGGTCGAGGAAAGCGTTGATCTATTTCAACGCATGCGTGCCGGCGAGTTTCCCGATGGCGCGCGCTCGCTGCGGGCGCGCATCGACATGGCTTCACCGAATGTGTGGTTGCGTGATCCGCTGCTCTACCGGATTCGGCACACCACCCATCATCAGGCCGGTGACGCGTGGTGTATATATCCCCTGTACGATTTCGCCCACTGCCTCAGCGACTATATTGAAGGCGTCACGCACAGCGTGTGCACGCTCGAGTTCGAGGTCCACCGGCCGCTCTACGACTGGATTCTGGAAAACCTGAACCTGCCCCGCCCGCGGCCGCATCAATACGAGTTCGCGAAGCTCAACCTCAGCTACACGATTTTCAGCAAACGCCGGCTCCTCCAGCTCGTGCAGGACAATCTTGTCCACGGCTGGGACGATCCACGGCTGCCCACCCTCTCGGGCGTCCGGCGCCGCGGCATCCCGGCCAGTGCAATTCGACGGCTGGCGACGGCGGTGGGCGTGACCAAATACGACAGCGTGACCGATGTCGCTTTGTTCGAGCACGCGGTTCGCGACGAACTCAATGGCGTCGCCGAGCGGCGGCTCGCCGTTCTCCGCCCGATCAAGATCGTGCTGACGAACATCGCGCCCGGCGAGGTGATCGAAGTTGATGCCACCGACAATCCCCAGGCGCCGGTGCCGACGACGCGCAAGGTCCCTTTCACGCGTGAAGTATACATCGAGACCGACGACTTCGCCGAGGTCCCGCCGCCCAAATATTTCCGGCTCAAGCCGGGCGGCGAGGTGCGGCTGAAGTATGCGTGCATCATCAAATGCGACGAAATCATGAAGGATGCCGGCGGCAACATCACGGAACTGCGCTGTACTGCCGATCTGAGTACGCGCGCCGGCGGCGCCAACGCCGACAAAAAGGTCAAGGGCACGATTCATTGGGTCAGCGCCAGCCACGCCATCGAGGCCGAAGTGCGGCTTTACGACCGGCTGTTCACGGTCGCAGAGCCCGGGGCGACCGACGACTTCCGGAAATTCATCAACCCGCACTCGCTCGACTTCGTTACGGCGAAGCTCGAGCCGTCGCTTGGCGACGCGACGGTTACGCAGCGTTTCCAGTTTGAACGACTCGGCTATTTCGCGCTCGATCCGAAGGACACCGCCGCCGGCCGCCCCGTCTTCAATCGCACGATCACGCTGAAGGACGCGTGGGGTAAGGGCGGGAAGCCGTAGCCACCGGGGCGACCCCCGCCGTGGCCATGTGTCCGGCTCCAATGGCGGCGCCATGAAGAGGTTTCCGCGACGCCGCCTTGTCCTCGGCCTGCTGCTGCTGGGGGGCTGTATCCATGAACCGTCGACAACGCGCGAACGCGCCGCCTCGTTTGCAGCCTTTGCCGGGCAGCGCGTCGGCGCCGAACGGCTCCAGGATTTTGTGATCCAGCGGACCGCCCTGCTGATCGGCGGCCTCGATCCGTCTGCCGTGTCCGCGCTGCCCGTCGAGTCGGTGGCGAGCGCGCTCAAGGAGGTTCACGGACGTTACGCCATCGGTTCAGCCGCCGCCATTGACGCCCGCGGATATTTTTTGACGGCGGCCCACTGTCTGGACTGGCAACCGCTGCACGTGCTGTATGCGCACAACGGTGGCGTCGCGGTTTCGGCCGCACGCGTGGTATGGCACGGCGACGCTTCCGTCGAAGGCGGCGACCTCGCCGTGCTGGCGATCGACCAGGCGCTGGACCGCCACTTTTCCTGGGCGGAGCAAATCACAGCGGGCGAACCCGTGATTGGGGTGGGACCGAATTATGACTATTCCGGGCATTTCGGGATCGGCTGCTTCTCCGGTGTCGCGCTGAAGTTCGAGGCGCACACCGCAGGGATCCCGTCAGGCAGCACCGTGTTTCACTCGGCCCCGATGCACCTTGGTGACAGCGGAGGGCCGCTCACGACGACGGATGGACGGCTGGTCGCCATCAATGTCGGTGACATTCACGAGTTGAACCTGCTGCGCTTCGCCTACCGACGCGCGTCGAGGGCGCATCGGCCCGATTTGGAGTGGCTACGGGCGCTCGTGGAGGCCGATTTCATCTCGACTCACCGGCGCGCGACGTCCGCGCTGAAGAGGTTATGGACGATACGCTGCCGAAATTGAATGCCACGGAGATTCGTGTTCTCGGCGCGCTGATCGAAAAACAGATCACCACGCCGGACTACTATCCGCTCTCGTTGAATGCCTTGGTGAATGCGTGCAATCAACTCACCAACCGGGATCCGGTCGTGGCCTTTGACGAGCAGACCGTGGTGCGCGCCGTCGACGGACTCCGGGAAAAACGACTGGCGACGCTTTTCTCCGGCGCGGAAAGCCGCGTGGCCAAGTACAAGCACTCGCTGATGGACGCGCTTCTGCTCACGCCGGCCGAGATTGCGCTGCTCTGCGTACTCATGTTGCGCGGTCCACAGACGATTGGTGAATTGAGAACGCGCGCCGAACGGTTGTTCACCTTCGACCACCTCGGTGAAGTCGAGGAAGTGTTGGGTGCGCTGATGTCGAGACCTGGCCAGCCGCTCGTTGTCAAGTTACCGCGGCAACCCGGCACGAAGGAGGCGCGTTACGCCCAGCTTTTGTCCGGGCCCGTGGAGACATCCCCGGCCGATGGCGCCCCGCACTCTGGTCCGCCGCCGCCGGTCAGTCCGGACGCCGAGCGAATCACAAAACTGGAGACAGACCTCGCCGCCGTGCGGCAGGAATTGGGCGATCTTCGGCAACAGTTCGCCGCCTTCCGGAAGCAGTTCGAGTGACGAATGGAACCGCGGCAAAGCCGCGCATAATCCCGCGACACGTCACCTCAAAGGTGTCGAAAATAGCGAGTCGCCCGTGCGAGGCCCCGTCAAAGCCGGCCCAGGGTTTTGCGTTTCGATGTCCCGATCGGGACATCGAAACGCATAATTCCGGGACGATTCCCCCCGTAGCACCAGGATTGACCCGTGCGATTCGATGTCCCGATCGGGACAACGAATCGCATTGGGGCGGCCGGATTTCCTAATGGGCCGACCGAGGGCGGCGGGGTTGCTGAGCACGTTCCGGGGATCTTAACCGCCCACTCTCGACGACCGACTCCGGCCGCGCGCACCTTCGCTTGCCTACGCGCAAATTCCTCTGGTTGACTGGCCGCTTGTGAAACAATGTATCGTCACCCTGGACATGGAGGGCGTCCTCACGCCAGAAATTTGGATCGCCGTGGCCGAACGCACCGGCATTCCCGAATTGCGCCGCACCACCCGTGACGAGCCGGACTACGACAAGCTGATGCACGCGCGGATCGCGTTGCTCGATCGACACGGCATCACGCTCTCCCAGATTCAAGAAGTGATCGGCATGCTGGCTCCCCTGCCCGGCGCACTCGACTTCCTGAATGCCCTGCGTGAACGCGTGCAGGTGATCATTCTCTCCGACACCTTCGAGCAATTTGCCAGGCCCCTGCTGCGGCACATGGGCTGGCCCACCCTTTTCTGCCACCGCCTCGTGGTGGAAAACGATCGGATTGCCGGCTATCAGTTGCGCATGCCGGATCAGAAGATGCGTTCGGTCGCCGCACTTCAGTCGCTGAATTATACGGTGATCGCGGCAGGCGATTCGTTCAACGACACCTCGATGCTCGGCCAGGCCGACCATGGGATTCTGATTCACGCACCGGAAAACGTGATTCGCCAGTTCCCCCAATTTCCCGCGGTGGAAAGCCACGCGGAACTTCTGCGTTTAATCGACGCGCGACTGGCGACGTAGCTTCGTATCGATCCTCGGCGGCTGGAAAGCCGCCGCTCCGTCGGGCACCGGAGGAAAACGGCATGAAGGTGCGGCCGTTTTTGCGGGCGCTACGGCCGCGCCAGAAATCGCTCGATCCGCGTGCGCACCCGCTCGCGGCCGAGTACCCGAATCATGCCCGTGATGCTCGGGCCGACATTCGTGCCGGAAAGCGCCAGGCGCGTGACCGCCTGATAATCGCCAAAGCCCAGGCCGTTGCGTGTCGCCAAAGTCTTGATACCTTCCTCAATCGCGCTGTCGCTCGCGAAATCGACGGCTGGAAGCGTTTCAACCAGCTCCCGCAAACGCGCCTTCGGATCGCCTTTGCCCATGACCTTGTCGCGGACCTTGGGATCGATCGGAAAATCCTCACCAAAGAAATACGCGGTGTACGCCGGCAGCTCTTCCACGCCTTTTACCTTCGGCTGGCTCAGGAGCATGACGTCACGAAAATACGCATCATCAGCCGCGAGCGCCGCCGACGTGGCGTGCGCCGCCGAATGCCGCTCGAAATACTCGCGGGCGAGCGCCACGAAACGATCGGCCGGCAACTCGAGCAGGTAGGCCATGTTCATGTGCGCAAGTTTTTTGTCGTCGAACCGCGCGTTGCTCTGGTTCACCCCGGGGAGATCGAACAGCCGGACAATATCTTCGATCAGCATCTTCTCGCGATTGTCGCCGGGATTCCAGCCGAGCAGGCACAGGAAGTTGACCAGCGCCTCCGGCAGGTAACCACGCCGCTGATACTCCTCAATCAATGCGCCCTGGTCGCGCTTCGACATCTTGCCGGGCCCATTCTGTTTCAAAATCAGCGGGATGTGCGCGAAGGCTGGCGGCTCGACGCCGAAGCCCGCGTAAAGCAGCGCGTGCTTGCTCGTGTTCGACAGATGATCTTCGCCGCGGATGATGTGCGTGACCTTCATCGTGATGTCATCGACCACGTTCACCAAATGGAAGACGGGGTTGCCGTCGGACCGCACGATGACGAAGTCCTCGTCCTCGATGCGCTCCACGCGGCCACGAATCCGATCGTCGATGACGACCGGCGGCACCTTGACCTTCGTCACCGTCTTCTTCCGGTGGTCATCAAACACTTCATACCGCTCCCCCGAGAGCTTGAACCAGATCGCCCCATCCTTCTCGTACGCGTGCCCGGTCGCGAGCAGCCGTTTGACATGCTCCTGATATATTCCACTGCGCTCGCTTTGCCGATACGGGCCAAAGTCGCCGCCGCCGTTCTGGCCAATTCCTGGACCCTCGTCCCAGTTCAGCCCGAGCCACGCGAGGCTGTCATAAATCAGGCTGAGATACGCCTCGCTGTTTCGTTCCTTGTCCGTGTCCTCAATCCGCAAAATGAATACGCCCCCCGTGTGCCGGGCATAGAGCCAGTTGAACAAGGCAGTGCGGGCGCTGCCAATGTGGAAAAAACCCGTGGGACTGGGCGCGAAACGGACGCGGACTTGGGACATGACAGCAGTTGAAATTCAGGCAGCTTGCGTTGAGTAAACGTGCAGGAAGAACCATCCCATGTCCTCTGTCAAAGCCCCTCCCGGCCGCCGGATCATCTTCCAGGTTCGTTCCTATATTGGACTCGGGCGGGACGTCCGTACTCTCGTTCGGAAGGATCCCAGAACAGGGGCGAGAAGTGGCGAGACGCCCATGCCACTTCAATCGACGGCGATGGTACGTCACACATGAATACTGAAAGCAGTCCCGCCGCCGTTCTGAATCCCATCGAGTTCGCGCGGCACGTTGAATCCTCCGCGCGCGCGGCGGGTTTCCGGATTGAGTGTTTCTCCGACGTGGCCGGCTGTCCGCTGCTGTCGTTGACGAAGCGTTCTCCCGGTCCCCGGCCTCGTATCTATATCTCGGCTGGAATCCATGGCGACGAGCCGGCGCCACCCCTGGCTTTGCTCGAGATGATCGAAGCAGGATTGTTCGACGACCGCGCCGTATGGTTCTTGTGCCCGCTCTTGAATCCGGCGGGGTTCATTCGGCGCACGCGCGAAAACGCCGACGGCATCGACCTCAACCGTGACTACAAGGCCCTGCGTTCGCTCGAAATTCAGGCCCATGCGCGCTGGCTTCGCCGGCAGCCCAACTTCGACCTCGCGCTCTGCCTCCACGAGGACTGGGAGTCGCAGGGGTTCTACCTCTACGAACTGAATGTCGGTCCACGCGGCAGCCTCGCGAGGCCGATTCTCGACGCGGTGGTGGAGGTCTGCCCGCTCGAGGCTGCAACCGTGATCGATGGCCGACCGATCGCCGAACCGGCCGTCATCCGACCCATCAGCGATCCACTGCTGCGCGAGACGTGGCCGGAAGCCATCTATCTGCGCGCCCATCACACGCAGCATGAATACACGTTCGAAAGCCCATCGGCGTTGCCCCTCGCCATGCGGGTCGCGGCGCAAAGCGCGGCGGTGACCGCGGCGATTTCCGGAGTAGTCGGCCGCGGCTCGGACCCGTGCGCGTGGCGAGTCGCCTAATCGCGGCTACACGCCCCGTAACGATTTGCAGATTCTAATCCACTCGCGGGCGCTCGCAGCCCCGGGCCTCCACTCGTTCGCGCTCGCAGCCACGGACATCCACTCGCTGGCGCTCTACTCGCTGCCACGGACGCCCGCGCACCTGGCGCCACGACTTTTCGGCTGACAACCCGCAGCGAATCGCGCGGCATCTCACGACCTTGGCCCGCGAAATTCCCGCCCTCCCCCGCTTCGGACTGCTCGCCGCATTTCTCGTCATGCTGGGGACGCTCCTCATTGAAGCCGTCGTCGCCTGGCTTTTCGGCCAGCTTTCCTTGTTCACGATGTTTGCCCGCTGGTACGGCGCCGGCTATCCCGGTGCGCCGGCGACTTTCCTCATCGGGGCGAAACTCATTGGCTGCTGGATCATCACGGCAGTTGTCTTGCGAAGGTCACGCGAGCCGTGGCGCAACCTGGGATTTGCTGGTTTTACACCCGCCACGCTCGCGCTGGGCTTCCTCCCGATCGTCGCGGCCCTGGTCATTTTCGTATCCGAAGTCGACAACCTCCTCCGCGCGTTTCTCGACTCGGATGGCTTGGACAGTGTGAATGTCGCGCCCGATCTCGGGGAGCTCGTTTCCGGTTCGTGGCAGGGCATGGCCCTCGCGGTGCTTGTCGGCCCGCTGGTGGAGGAGATTCTTTTTCGCGGCGTCATTCTCCGCGGATTGCTGGGCCGCGGGCGGCCGATGACGGCAATTTTTGTTTCCGCCGCATTGTTCGCTCTCACGCATCTCAATCCCGCGCAACTGCCGGTCGCGTTCGGGCTCGGTGTCGTCCTGGGCTGGGTTTACGTGCGCACGCGCTCGCTCGGACTTTGCGTCGCCGGCCACGCGCTCAACAATGCGTCGGGTTTCCTGATCGGCGCGCTGCCGCTCGAAATCGACAACTTCAGTCGGGTACCCGACGCCGCGACGACGGTTTTCCATCCCTGGTGGTTTGACGCGACCGGCGTGGCGCTGTTTGCCAGCGGCATCTGGCTGCTGCACCGACTCGCTCCCCGACCCACCGCATGGCTGCTACCGAAGTCGGAACTGGCCACCGCCGAGCCGCTCGTCCCTCCGCTGCTGGTTGAAGTGAACCGTGCCGCGGTTGCACCCGCGGGCGAATCGGCAAAAGCGCTTGGCGCGGAGCCGCCTTTGCTCGACGCTGGCGGCGCCATGTCGGCCGAACTCGTTCAACTCGTCACCTCCCTCGCGCAACGCGCCCGCGCGGCGTCCCTCCTGCTTGCCATCGCACCGACGGCGAAAAAGAACGCCGCGTTGGAAAAACTCGCGGACTTGGTCGACGGCTCGCACTTCGAATTGCTCGCGGCAAATCAGCGCGATCTGCTCGCGCCGGAAGCGGGCGCATTGACGGCGGCGGCCCGCGAACGGCTAACCCTCGATGAAAAACGACTGCACCAGCTCGCGGAATCCGTGCGCGCAGTGGCCGCCTTGCCGGATCCCGTCGGCGAGTTGCTGGAGGAGACCACGCGGCCAAACGGTTTGCGCATCCGCAAGCTGCGCGTGCCCATCGGCGTCATCGGGATCATCTTCGAGGCGCGGCCCAACGTCACCGTCGATTGTGCCGTGCTCTGCCTGAAGAGCGGCAACGCGTCCATTCTCCGCGGCGGCAAGGAGTGCTTCCACACCAACATGGCGCTCGCGGCCCTGATCTCGCAGGCGCTGACCGCGACCGGCCTGCCCGGTGATGCCGTGCTGCTCGTGCCGACCACGGATCGCGCGGCACTGAATACGCTCCTAAAACTGGATACACTGATCCATTGCGTGATTCCCCGCGGCGGCGAAAGCCTCATTCGCTACGTGGCGGCGAACAGCACCATTCCCGTCATCAAACACTACAAGGGCGTGTGTTTCGTGTACGTCGATGCCGCCGCCGATCTCGCGATGGCGGAGGCGATCACGGTGAATGCGAAGGCGTCGCGGCCGAGCGTGTGCAACGCCGCCGAGCAGCTGCTCGTGCACCGCTCGATTGCAGAACAATTTCTACCGGTGGTCGGGCGCGCCCTCACGGCCAGGAATGTCCAGCTGCGCTGCGATCTGGCGAGCGCGGCGATCCTGGAGCGGGCGCAGGTGCCGGTGACGGCGGCTGCACCCGGTGATTTCACGACGGAGTTTCTCGATTATATCCTGGCGATTCGCGTCGTCGATTCGCTCGAGGCAGCCATCCGGACGATTAACCGCGACAGTTCAAACCACAGTGATGCGATCGTGACGGCCGACGAAACGGCAGCCCGGCGCTTTCTGGCGGAGGTGGACAGTGCGACCGTTTACTGGAACGCGAGCACCCGTTTCACCGATGGCTTTGAATTCGGATACGGCGCAGAGATTGGCATCAGCACGGACCGGCTGCACGCCCGTGGGCCCATGGGGCTGCGTGAGCTGTGCAGCTACAAATTCCTGATCGAAGGATCGGGTCAGGTGCGCGGGTAAAAGAGCCGGCGCTCCGCCCGCGACACCACACTGACGCACGAACGGCGGCTTCCAGCCGCCGAATTACGTTCGACCGCACCGGCCTCGGGCGACTGGAAAGTCGCCCCTCCGATAAATCGTGAGCCAAAACCGCGGCTTCGCGGCGCCAGTCGCGCCGACGGCAGCCAACGCGGGTGTGCTGCGCTATGCGGGAATTTCGGCGGTCGTGGGATCGATCACCTGACGGATGACGGAGATCTTATTCGCCGGAAACCCGCCCTTCTGCGCATGCTCGCGGACCCGCTGTTCATTTGGCGCAATATAGACACAATAGATTTTGTCGTCGGTCACATAACTCTGCAGCCACTGGACGTCCGATCCGAGTTCACGCAGTACACCGCACGATTTCTGGGCGACTCCTTGGAGCTGTTCTGCCGTCAGTTTCCCGGCGCCGGGAAGTTCGCGTTCAATCACGTATTTGGGCATGGAGGGGTCCGGGTGTGGCCCGGAAATGGGTGGGTTCAGGCGTTCCGCGAGACGCCTCGGGGTGAGGCTGGCTTGGTCTGCGCTTGCCCCACATTTTCAACGTAGCACAGGGCGATTTTGCAGCCCTGAGACTTTCTTCAAATGGAATCCTGGGCCGTTGGCCCAGGCTGGAATAAAACGGGCCTTTGGCCCTCCGGTCATCACCGAATTTGGAATTGGCCAAACTCCAGGCATGGGCGTCCCGCCCATGTATGCAAGTAGGTGATACCGTATGGGCGTTCCGCCCGAGTACGCACGACCCTCGGTCTTCACGGGCGGGACGCCCGTGCCACTTCCAGTCCACTTGCCCGCGCTCTCAGTCTCGGGGCGTGAAATTTCGGCAGCGAGCTTGATGCGGTGTGGGGGCACTGCCTCGGCGTGGCATGGGCGTCCCGCCCATGTCGCGGCGGCTTTCCAGCCGCCGAGTTACCTTCGGTCGACCGGTCTTGGGCGACTGGAAAGTCGCCCCTCCGACGAACACTCGAAACTCAAATTGACGTTCGCGTGTTCGACTCACTCGCACTGAGCCATCTCGCCTCGACAAAAAAATCCCGGGCGCACCAACTCGGCGCACCCGGGACGAATCTCAACCAATATGGATTAACTGTGACTAATCTTCAGCCAGTGTTCGGACGGGGGAGACCAGCGCCGGCCGCAGATTATCGGACCATCATGGGTTGGGAATTTCATAGACCTCGACGAGTCCGGCACCGGTCGCCGTGCCCTTGCCGCTCACGACCGCGCTGTAATTGCCGGGCATAAGCGTGATGACGACGGCCGCATCGTTCGCTGCCGTCAGCGGGAATGCACCGGTCGCCATGGCCGCGGCGATGATGTCATTCGCCACTGCCGCCTGGGTGCCCATCGGCGTCTGCCAGTTGTCGTTCTCGGCGATGGCGACCGAGTTGCCCTGCGCATAGATGCGGAGCACGGGGTCCGCGAGCACACCGGTGACGTTGAACGCGCTCAGGCCGGCGCCAACGCCGCGCACCAGAACACGTTTCGGAGCGTTGCCGGTGATGACAAAGCCCGCGATGAGGTTGCCGTCGCCCGTATCAACAAAGCCACGGGTCGAAATATTGACCAGTTGCTGGGTGGAGAGCTGTTCCGACGTGGCGGCGTCGTAGACTTCAATCAGGGCCACGCCGTTGCCGTTCACACCCGTGACCACGGCGGTGTAACCGCCTGGGAACAGGCTGGTGACAATGGCCGCGTCACGACTGCCGGCCGTAAGCCTGAAGGCACCCACGCGGTCGCCCGTTGCACCAACGTTGCCCGTGCCGACCCAGTCGTCATTTTCGGCCACCATCCGGCCCGCGCTGTCGAACAGCTGCAGCCGCGGATTGTCGAGCGCGTCGGGCACGTTGAACCCACGAAGGCCCGGGCCGATGGCGCGGATGAGCACCTCCTGGGGCGACGAGCCCGTGATGACAAATCCGGCGATGACCGAGCGGCTGGCGTCGCCTCCCGTCACGCGCACACGCGAGGAAAGGTTGACCAACCGATCCGTGCGGACGGCGGCGTTGCTCAGACCAACGATGTCGCGGGTCACCCCAGCCGCCGTCAGCCGGCCGCGGAGGGCGGCGCTGGCGGGGTCAAGCGTCGCCGCGATACTCGAGGTCGGCGAGAGGGTCACACTGACGTTGCCGTCGGCCGTGACCGTGCCGGTGCCGGAAGACACTCCCGAAGGCGTGACGGCCAGCGCATACACCTGGCCGGAGGGTCCAACCACTATATACATGTCACCCGAAGCCGCGCCGGGAATTGCCGCTATATAGAGGCCAGCGAGTGCTGCGGTCGTACCCGTGCCGGGCTGCACGGTGGCCGTGAAGCTCGCACTCAGTTCTGTAATCGTACCCGCGATGACACCGTTCACCACGGTGCCGGTGAGCGTCAGATCCCGGGCCGCTGCCGCCGTGGCGGGGACGTCCTCCGACTGTACATTGACGGCCGAGGGGCTGAACGAGCGCGCCCTCGTGTTAAAGGACCCGTTGGGTTCGATATTGAAGCGGAAGATGACCGCTTCGCCGCTGGCAATGTTGGCGACGAAAACGCCAGTGGTGTTATCCTTCGACACCACGGCGGCGAATGGAATATTGCCACTCATCGTGCCCAGAAAAACCTGCTGGCCGACGCCGATGACGGCGAAGGAGCGAACCACTTCGGTCGCAGCGTTGTAGGAATCATTACCCGCCTGGGTGGCCCGAATCATGACGGTGCCGGGAGCACCGCGGAGGGTGAGCACGTTGCCGCTCAGTGTCGCGGGACCACTGGCCAGCGTATACGTAACCGGGAGACCGGCGCTCGAGGTGGCATTCAGCGTGATCGTACCATCCGTCGTGAGCCGGTTGGCGAGCGACGGGAAGTTGATCGACTGGCTGCCCTTCGAAGCGCGAATCGTGAGGTCAGCGGACGCGGCATTGTAGCTCGCGTTGCCTGCCTGAACGGCGCGAATTTGCACCGGTTCGGCATCGCGAAGCGTGACACTGTTGCCACTGATCGAGGCGTTGCCGAGGGCCACGATGAACGTGACCGGCAGTCCGGAGTTCGCGGTCGCGTTCAACGCAATCGGTTGATTCACGAGTAGCGTGCCGACCGGCGAGGTAAATGTCAGCGCCTGATCAAGCTTCACCACGGGCGGCGGAATGAAGACCGGCGGCGGCGTGATCACCACCGGCGGCGGCGAGATCGTGCCATTGCTGACCGTGCTGCTGAGGGCGCTGCTGATGAGTTGATTGCCCGCCGCATCCGCAATGCCCGTGCCGCTGCCTTTCAGCGTGAGGTAGAAGCTGCCGGTTCCGGTGTAGTTCGCAATGACGGTGTAGGTCGAGCCGCTGCCCATGACACCGCTGACAGGGACGGTCGCGGCGATTCCGTTGCCCGCGGTGGTGAAGTCGCTGCTGTCCACCCCGGTAACCGCCTCACTGAACGTGAGCGAGAACGTGGCGGAGCCGGCGCTATTGTTGACCACCACGAAGCTCGTCGGAACTGGCGCAGTGGTGTCAGGGGTGGTGCCGCTTGGAACTGCGAACGTGGGGCCGGTGAGCCCGGCCGCGATCGCGTTGGCCGCGGTGTCTTGGATGCCGGTGCCGGCGGCATTGAGATTCAAGCCGACGGTGCCACCCGCACCGGTGAAGTTGACCAGAACCGTGTACGTGGTGCTGTTCACCGCCGTGAAAGTACTGCGAGTCGCGGTGCCTGTGCCGCCGGTGGAACCTGCGCGAACCGCCGTGAAGTCGGTCGCGTCAACGCCCGTAACGGCTTCGTTGAAGACAATCTGGTAGGTCACGCTCGAGGCGGTGGAGCCCGTGATTGTCATCGCCGCCGTCGGCGGAGTGGTATCCACGCCACCTGCCACCGTGTGCAGCGGCCCCGTGGCTCCGGTCGCCAGGGCGTTGGCCGCTGTATCCTGGATTCCAGTACCCGATGCGTTGAGGTTCAAACCGACCGTGCCGCCGGTGCCCGTGAAGTTGACGACCTGCGTGTAGGTCGTGCCACTCACTGCGGTGAACGTGCCCTTGGTCGCCGAGACGGTGCCACCGGTCGAGCCGGCGCGAACCGTCGTGAAGTCGGCCGTGTCAACACCCGTGACGGTTTCGTTGAACACGATCTGATAGGTGACCGACGTCGCGTCCGAACCGGTGATGGTCATCGTGGCCGTGGGGGGCGTCGTGTCGGCGGCGCCTGCCACCGTATGCGTCGGGCCCGTGACGCCCGCGGCAAGAGCATTGCCGGCCGCGTCCTGGATGCCCGTGCCCGTGGCGTTGAGGTTCAATCCGACCGTGCCGCCAGTGCCCGTGAAGTTCACGACCTGCGTGTAGGTCGTGCCACTCACTGCGGTGAACGTGCCCTTGGTCGCCGTGCCGGTGCCACCGGTCGAGCCGGCGCGAACCGCCGTGAAGTCGGCCGTGTCAACACCCGTGACGGTTTCGTTGAACACGATCTGGTAGGTGACGGAGGAAGCCGTGGAACTGGCGATCGTGATCGTCGCCGTCGGCGGGGTGGTATCGCCACCGCCACCGCCCGACGCGGTGAATTGCGCGCTGGCATTCGCCGTGCCGCCGGCAAACCAGTGTGTCGAGTCCGTGTCGCGAATGTTCGCGGTCGAGCCACCAATGAGGGTCACCGTGTAGGTGCCGGCGGTGGTGAAGGTGACGGGAACTGTGTAGGGGCCGCTGCCGGAACCAGTCACAGTGCCGACCGTTGCGCCGGCGGGACCGGTCACCACGAAGTCCGAGGCGTTAACCCCGGTGACTGCCTCACTGAAGTTCAGCGTCAGGTTCACGGCCGAGGGGGTGGGTGTACCCGCCACGAAAGTCGCTACGGTCGGATGCACGAGACTCACGATCGAGCCTTCCGGCGCGGAGGCGGCAAATCCGCCGCCAACGAATGCGTTACCGGCGGCGTCGGTGATGCCACTGCCGGTCGTCCGGATCGCAAGCTGGAATGAGCCGGAGCCGCTGGGCGCCGTCCAATCGAAGTTGATCTCGTACGTCGTCCCGCCCGCACCCACCGGAACTACGCTGACCAGCGTCATCGTCGCGCTGCCGGTTACATTACCGGTAAAGTCCGCCAAATCCACGCCGGTGACTGCCTCACTGAACGTGATCCCCCACACGCCGCTCGTGCCGGTGGAACTATTCAAGCCGAAGCTCGTGATGGTCGGCGCCGTGGTGTCGGTACCGCCAACCGCGGCAATCGTCTGGGTCGACGTGTTCGCACCACCTGCTGTGGCCGTACCATTGTAGAAGTTGTCGCTGGCGTCCTTAACCGACGAGCTCGCGGTCGCATTCAGGCTCAACGCAATCGTGCCACCGGAGCCGGTGTAGCCCACGGTGACGACATAGTTGGCGCCACTGCCGGTGACGGAACCCGCGGTCAGCGCGCTGGCAGTCACGCCGCCGCCGCCGGTGGCCGTAAACACGGCACTTGTCACACCCGTGACGGTTTCACTGAAGGCAACATTGAAGACGACCGTGGAAGCGGTGGTGGCGCCGTTGGTGACGGCGACCGTGGGGCGCGTGGTGTCGCCCGGTGCGACCGGGTTGAGATTCCAGACCTGCACCTTGTCGTGCCCGTAGTCGCTCACGTACGCGAGATTCGTGGCGCTGTTCACCACGACACCGAAGGCGGTGTTAAATTGACCGTCACCGGCGCCGTCGCCGCCAAACGTCATGTTGGCGGTCGTGCTGTTCGCGGGAAAACGTTGCACGCGATTGCCGGTGGGCCCGTCGAGCGTTTGCGCGCTGTACAGTACGCCGCCGGCGCCGAACGAGAGTCCCGTGGCGAAACGGCCGTCGATATTGATATTACCTGCCGGCACGGCGACACCCGCGCTCGTGTACTTCTTGATGGTACCGCTTTGGTCGCCGATGTACACGTTGTCAGTCGAATCGACTGCGACCGCGTAGGCGGGCCCCGTCGTTGCGACCGGCCAGCCGGTGGTAACGGGAACGAGACCGGTGCCAGTCACCGTGAATTTCTGAACCCGCCTACCGTCGGCCGGAGCAATTGTACCGTGTTCGGTGATATAGATTGCGCCAGTGGAATCACGGGCGATTCCGATGGGGCCTTGGAACTGGCCGGAACCGGTGCCGGCGGTGCCATAGGTCCACACCACGGTGCCCGTGTTAGTCACGCGAACGACACGATTAAGGTCGCGATCCGTGACAAAGAGGTCGCCGGTCGCCGAATCCACCAGGATTCCGTTCGGGTCAGTGAAAGTGCCCGCCGGCGCCGGGACCACGGTCGGGGTCGTCGATCCCGTCGTTAGATTATAGGCTATGATTTTATCGTCGTTGAATTCCGCCACATAGAGATAGGTCGTACCTCCAACGCTGGTGATCGCCAGGCCGGTCGGTCCGAGCGACCCGAGACTGCTCGAGAATGTTTGCGCAAAGCCAGGAACGGCCGAGCACAGCAAAGTTAAGAGAAGGGTTACGAACGCAGGGACGCGTGTAATCCTTCGGATGGCGGAATGAGGCTGCGCAGTGCGCGCGGCCTCGGGGGGAGCAAACAACATCGAGTGCATGTGATGATTAATTCCGGGCGGGGGTAGATACGCGGGAGTGAGTGGTTATCCTACGTGAGTTGTGGGATTGAGATTTCCCCGTCATCGTAGGGCAAAGCCGTCGCCGCCGCTGTTGGGTGGTCACCCAAAGCCGCGGTAGGTATATACCTCCCCCGCGGGGCTGCGGTATTCCTGATGCGCCTTCGCTGGACAAAACGCGTGCGCTCGCCGCGAGCCCGGCGCCACGTTTTGTGAAGATACGAGCAAAACCAGTTACCTCGGCGGCTGGAAAGCCACCGCGCTGGGGAGTGCGCGCCTTTCCCGACCGCACGTTGCGGCTTGCGGATTTCAGAGTCGGTGTATGCTTGCAGTATGCTTTGCCCCGCACGTCGCGGCGGTGAGTTACGCTCAAATATCGATCCCATGAAACGCCGCACCTTCCTGAAAACCGTCGGCACAGCTGCCGGCGGCGCCGCCCTGGGTTACCGCCCGGTGTTCGCTGATCCGGCTGACACCACGCGAAAACTAATCCCGCATGAGAGCGGACTGCCCCGACGAATCCTTGGGCGCACAGGTCAGGCCATCTCGATCATCGGCTATCCCGGACTGGCACTCGCGAAGGTCACGCCCGCGGAAGCGAAGACGGCGCTCCACGCCGCCTACGAACGCGGGGTGAATTATTTCGACGTGGCGCCGGCGTACGGCGACGCCGAGTTGAAAATGGGTCCGGCGATGGACGGTTTGCCGCGGGACAAGATCTTCCTGTCCTGCAAGACCAAGATGCGCGACGCCGAAGGTGCGCGCAGCGAACTCGAGCGGTCGCTGACGCGGCTGAAGACCGATCATTTCGAACTGTACCAGCTTCACGTCATGTCCACGCAAGACGACGTGCAGAAAGCGCTCGGACCCGGCGGCGCGATGGAGACGCTCTTGAAGGCGCAGAAGGAAGGAAAAGTGCGTTGGTTGGGTTTCTCCGCCCACACGAAGGAGGCGGCGCTGGCGCTGCTGCAGCAGTTCAAGTTCGACAGCGTGATGTACCCGGTGAACTTCATCGAACACTTCACGCACAAGTTCGACCCCGAGGTGCTGGCGCTCGCACGAAAGCAAGGCACCGCGGCCATTGCGATCAAGCCGATCTCGGCGGGCTCATGGAAGCCGGGTGAAAAGAAGACGCGCAACAATTACTGGTACAAGCCGCTGGAGGAACAATCCGAGATCGATGTGGCGCTGCGGTTCACGCTGTCGCTCGACCCGGTGGTGACGGCGCTGCCGATTTCCTTCACCGATCTGGCGGATCGCTCGATTACGGCCGGCATCGGTTATAGCCCGGCAACCGAGGCAGATATCCAGACTGTGCGTACGCTCGCGGAGAAGTACGCGCCGCTTTTTCCCCGCCGGCCGAACTGGGTCGGCGTGGGTCCGCACTCCGAGTACTATAATCACGTGTGACGCGAAGCGCCGGTGGGTGAAGTCCACTCGCTGGCGCTCGCAGCCCCTGGGCCGCTGGACAGAAATTAGCCTCCACTCGGTGGCTGGCGCTCGCAGCCACCCCAATCAAGATCCGCCGACGCCATCAGGCTCCTCCAGGATCCGGCGGCGGACCATATCCAGCAGCTGCCGCACGATTTCGCTGCGCGTGGTTTGGATGTGGCCGCCGTCGCTCCATAGGATTTCCTTGGGCTGACGCGCCGCGGCAAACAACGCCTCGACGTTCGCGCGCGGCATCTGTTCGTCGCTGGCCGCTCCGATGATCACGACCTGCCGCGGAGCAATTCGGCGCACCCATTCTTCGGTGCGGAAGGAATTTCCATAAGCGAGCAGATGCGCCAGCGCCGCGACCGAGTGTCGCACCGGGCCATTCGAAATTCGCCGTTCCAAGCCGCGCGCAATCCACTCGCGATTGCCCACACCGCCATGGATTAACCAGACGCGACGGAAGCGCCGGTCCAACGCGCCTGCCACGGTGGCAAACGGCACGCCCAGGCTCACCCCCATCAGCTCCGTGCGCGATGCATCGGCCCATGGCTGCAAACACAGCCAGTCGAGCGCCACGCTCACCGCCGGAGGCGTATCCAGCACGCCTCGCTGCGCCGCGGGAATCGCCCGCAGAGATTCAACGAAGCCGCGGGGTCGCTCAGGTCCATGATACGGATAATCCAACGCGGCGACGACCATCGCACCCGGATCACCGAGGATGTCGATCGCATCGCGTCCCGTGCGATGCCCGCCGAGCAGGACGACGAGTGGCAGTGGTCCATTTATCGCGGCGGGGCGCAGCACCCGCAGGTTGACCACCAGTCCGTTGGCGGCGGTCAGTTCCACGGCCTGGCTGACAAAACCGCCGGCGTGCGCGATCTCGCTGCTCGTAACGACGCGAACAACCTTCGCGCGACGTTCGCGGAAATGCGCGTGTTTCGAAAACAAATGACCGACCAGCCAGGAGCCGGTGAACACACCGCCGAGCATGACCAGGGCGAAAGACCATCGGAGCCATCGGAAGCGACGGGACGTTGCTGGAAGCTGGACGTCTGGCATCGCCGCAAACAAGCACGGCGGATCCGCGGACGCCAGCCGCCGATCCGATTTTCCGTGCAGGGAAGGGCGAATCGTGGCTGCGAGACCGCTGAGCTGGTCTGGTCTTCTCCGTCTTGCAGGTCTTCCCAGTCTTATGCGTCTTCCCAGTCTTATGCGTCTTCCCCATCCGCTCGCTGGCGCTCGCAGCCACGAATCGCGCTCGCAGCCAATGATGAAAGTGCCGCCTACGCGCGGGGATGGGCTTTCGCGTAGATCTCCTTGAGCCGGGCGACACTCACGTGTGTGTAAATCTGCGTGGTGGCGAGTTGGGCGTGTCCCAGCAATTCCTGGACAAGCCGCAGATCGGCGCCCGCATTCAACAGATGCGTGGCGTAGCTGTGCCGCAGCTTGTGGGGCGTGAGGTCCATCGGCAGGCCGGCCAGCGCGAGATAACGCTTCAGCATGAGTTGCACTGCGCCCACCGTCATCCGGCTGCCGTTCGCGTTCACAAGCACCGCGCTGGCCCCCGTCGCCTCCGGCTGATATTCGGTCCGGAATTTTTTCAAGACCGCCAGCGCGGTGCACCCCAGCGGACAGAGCCGTTCCTTCCGCCCTTTGCCAACGACGCGCGCGACACCCGCGTCCATGTCGATGGCACCATAGTTGAGCGCGACGAGTTCACTCACGCGAAGCCCGCCACCGTAAAGCAACTCCATCGCGAGCCGATCGCGCCAGGCGGTATGCGCATCCACGGTTTCGTTTTCCAGCAGGCGCTGGGGACCGGCGAGGAGCAGGATCATTTGCGCCTCGGTGAGAAACTTCGGCAGCCGTTTCTCCAGCTTCGGCAAGGGAACCCCGAGGAAAGGATCCCGCGTCAATCGTCCGCGGCGCATCCAGAATTTGAAGAACGTCCGCAAGCCGGAGGCGTGGTTGTGCAACGTCCGGCGGTCAAACCGGCGCTGCGCCTCGATCACGAAGTCGCGCACGTCCCGCACCGTCAGCGACTCGAAACCGCGGCTCCAGAGGTTCACCTGCGGGTGGGCAAGCCATCGGTAAAAATCGTCGAACGCCTGGCGGTAATTGCGCACCGTGTAGGGCGAGAGCCGCCGCTCTTTCGCCAGGTGATCCTCAAACGGCTGCCACCATTCTGCCAGCACCGGCGAAGGCACCGCAGCCTGTTCGGGGGGCGGTCGCGACGCCGCTGATGCGGGGGAAGCACGGGACATTTCAGGCCGGCGTTTCGGGCTCCGGCGCGGATTGTTGCGCGCGCTGCTCGATCGCGTGCATCACTTTCGTTGCGTGCAGCCGCAGTGCGCCCTCGGGATCGAGTCCCTGCGCCCGCGCCGCCGCCGCAAGTTCAAACAGCATCCTGCCCAAGCGCGCCTCATCGAGCTGCGCGCCCAGCGCTTTCACCTGGGCCGTGTCGACCGTCCCATCAGCCGGCATTTGCTGCTTCTCAATCTGCTTCCAGATCGCCTCGGCAAACATCAATGCGGGCACCCGCGGTGGCAGGGTTTTGAATACAGCGCCCTCGAGGCGCGCCGGCCCATTCTTCTTCTCGGTCGCCTTGATCTTTTCCCACACCACGATCACCTGCTCGGACGTCTCGAGTTTTCCCGTTCCAAAGACATGCGGGTGCCGGCGGATTAGCTTCTCATTGATGTCGCGCGCGACGTCGTCGAACGTGAAATACCCCTTTTCCGCCGCGATCTGCGCGTGAAACACGATTTGGATCAGCACGTCGCCCAGTTCCTCGCGCATGTGCGCGTAATCTTCGCGGTCAATGGTGTCGATCAGTTCGCTGACTTCATCGATCAGGCAGCGCACCAGCGAGGCATGAGTCTGCTCCTGGTCCCACGGACACCCGTCAGGTCCGCGCAGCCGGGCCATCGTCTGGCGAAGATCGTCAATCGCGCTCATCGCCGGAAGCTGAATCACGAACCAGCGGAAGACACGAAAATTTCCCACAAAGTCTGGCCTCGTTTTTCGCGAGTCACCTGTCTTTCGTGGTGGTCCCAATGTCCGACAAACTCACGGAAATCATGTCCTGGAAGCGGCGCGAAATCGCTCCCCTCCTGCGTGAGGTTTCCGAGGCCGAACTGGCGCGCGCGCATGCCCGGCTGCCCGGGGCACCGTCGTTTGCGCAGGTGCTGCGGCGCGCCGATAACACGCTGGCCGTCATCTCGGAAATCAAGCGGCGCTCCCCGTCGGCCGGTGACATCAGGACGGGAATCTCGTCATTGGAACAGGCCCGGCGCTATCAGGCGGCCGGCGCCGACGCGCTTTCGGTCCTCACCGACGCGAAATATTTCGGTGGTTCCCTGGACGACTTGCGCGGCGTGAGCGCGCACTTCCGCGCCTCGGCTCCAGCCCTTCCATGTTTGCGCAAGGATTTCATGGTTCACCCGATCCAGGTGCTCGCAGCACGCGAGGCGGGGGCGAGCGCGATTCTCATCATTGTCCGCGCGTTGACGGATGTTGAAATCGCGACGCTGGCCAGTGCGGCGACCGCGGCCGGTCTGGCTGCATTGTTCGAAATCCACGATCTGCCCGAGTTGGAGCGGGCCTTACGGCACGGCGCGAAGATCATCGGGGTGAACAACCGTGACCTCGCGGTGTTCAAGACGGACCTTGGTTTGAGCGAACGCCTGATTCCGCAATTTCCGCGCGACGTGATTGCCGTCAGCGAAAGTGGCATTTTCACCCCGGCGGACGCCGCCCGGGCACGAGCGGCGGGTGCGCATGCCGTCCTCGTGGGGGAAGCGCTGATGAAGGCGGAGGATCCGGCGGGATTAATCTCCGCATTCCATTCGCTCTAGCAGGCGGCTTCTTGCCGCCACCCGCGAAGCGAACGCGTTCACCCGCCCTGCCATGCCACTGTCGCCCACCGCCACCCGGGATCTGCTCGCGCAACTCGGGCACCTGCCGAAGCGGTTCCTCGGGCAGAATTTTCTGGTGGATGGCAACATTGTGCGGAAGTCGCTCGAGCTGGCTGGTATCGTACCGGATGATACGGTGGTCGAGATTGGCCCGGGACTGGGAACGTTGACCACCGCTCTGCTCAAAGCGGGAGCGGACGTGTGGGCGGTCGAGAAAGACCGCACCCTGCATGCCCACTTGGAAACAGCGGTCGCTCCGCTTTTTCCCGGTCGTTTTCACCTGGTGGAAGCGGATGCGGTGGATACCCCGCGGGCAAACCTTCCGGATGCGACTGCGGCGGCCGGTTTCAAAATCGTGGCCAACCTCCCCTACGCCATCGCCACCCCGTGGCTCGACGCCGTGCTTTCGGGTCCGCTGCCGCGCCAGATGGTGCTCATGCTGCAACAGGAGGCGGCGCAGCGCTATGCCGCCCATCCCGGCTCGAAATCCTTCGGCGCCATCTCGGTCTTCCTTCAGGCCGCCTACGATGTGGCGCCGGGACACAAGGTGGCGGCTGCATGTTTTTTTCCGCGCCCGGAGGTGGAGTCGCAGCTCCTGAATCTGGTCCGCAAGACCGAACCGTTCGTCTTTCCGCCACCGCTCAAGACACTGATTCGTGGGTGTTTTCAGCAGCGCCGGAAACAGATCGGCGCGCTCCTGCGGGCCCGCTTGCCCGGGGGGAGCGCGAAGTCGAGGGAACTGCTGCAAGCCGCGGAAATCCCAGAGCAAGCCCGGCCCGAGGCGATTCCGGTCGAGGCGTGGGTACGTTTTTGCACCCTGTGTCCACCCTTGGCTTGAAAGCCGCCGGCCGAACACTACTGAGTTAATCCCATGTCTCGACTTACCTTGGTTTTCCTTTTCGCCACCATGGTGGTGGCCGTCCGCGCGCAGGATGCCGCCGCTCCCCTGGCCGGCCGAGTCGAGGGAAAGACCTACGTTTCCCCCACGGGTCTGTTCAAGGTCGCGATTCCCGTGCTCCCGGAACTCGGCGGTGAAATCACGGATACGCCGAACGTCGTCACCTTCCAGGACGATTTCAACGTCCACGTGAGCATCGCCGCCTTTTCGCAGGACGCGACGCAACGATGGGAAATGTCGACCCGGGGCATGAAGGACTACCTGGTTTATTTCTTCAGCAATTTCGTGCTGGCCGATTTCCGCGAGACATTCCAGGGCGTGAAACTCGAGAGCGCGAAGTTCCTGCCGGGGATGCTGGACGGCTCGCTGCTCACTTATCTCCTGATTCCGGATGGCACCATGTTTGGCGATCGCGTGCCGAGACTGGGCAACGACCGCGTGGTCATCGCCAAGCGCGGCAATTTGCTGTTCGTCCGCAATGGCCACATCTTCGTCATCAGCACCGAACTCGCCGAGCGCGCCATCGAGGGGATCACCTACAAGAAGACGACCGAGGAGGAGGATGAGCTTCTCCGGCAGCGGCTGCTCGACATCGTGAACAAAATTCAATTTGCGAAACCGCCCGCAGCGGAACCGGCGAAGAGCGCAGCGCAGAAATGACCGTCCGTCGGCGCAGGCCAAACGTCGGCCTGGTGTTGGGCTTGGCGGCATGCGCGCTGTTGCTAAGCGGATGTGTTTACCTGCGGCTCCTCGAACTCAAGCGCCAGTTCGCGCAATTCGACCGTCACTTCGTGCTCCAGACCCACGACGGGGTGCGCATCATCGCGCAGCACCCGGTCTTGCTGTTGGATGACGTGCGCTGGATT
>JBBRCR010000013.1:0-40372 GCA_038204695.1 Opitutales bacterium
GGTCTCGGGATTCTTGACCTCGCCTTTCGACCATTTGCGGATCACGTCGGGTGACGCGACCGTGATGGACACGCAGTCGAACGCGCTCTCCTCGATGCCAAGCGCCTCGCGGGCCTGATCGCGGGTTCCGGAGGTGGCGGCAGTATCGTTGGGTTGAATCATTTTGGTGTCTCCCTGAATTTTCTAAAGGTGAACGGACGCAAGGCGGCTTAGGCGCCGTAGCTCAGGGCGTCGCGCTTCTGAAGCTTGATATCCAGCCCGAGGGATTGGATTTCCTTGATCAGCACGTTGAACGATTCGGGTGTGCCGGCCTGCAGCGTGTTGTCGCCCTTGACGAGCGACTCGTAGATCTTCGTCCGGCCCTGCACGTCGTCCGACTTGACCGTGAGCAGTTCCTGGAGGGTGTGCGCCGCGCCATAGGCTTCGAGCGCCCACACCTCCTTTTCGCCGAAACGCTGGCCGCCGTATTGGGCTTTGCCGCCCAGCGGTTGCTGCGTGACGAGGGAGTACGGACCGACCGCGCGCGCGTGAATCTTGTGCGACACGAGATGGTTCAGCTTCATCATGTAGATGTAGCCAACCACGACCTCCTGATCGATTTTCTCGCCAGTGCGGCCGTCGAGCAGCGGGCTCTTGCCGGTGGAAGGCAGTTTCGCGTCCCTCAGGTATTCACGGACTTTCTTTTCCGTGATACCGTCGAAGACCGGTGTCGCCACCTTGATGCCGAGCTTTTTGCAGGCCCAGCCGAGATGGGTCTCGAGCACCTGACCCACGTTCATGCGGGAAGGCACGCCGAGCGGGTTCAGGCAGATTTCGACCGGCGTACCGTCCGGGAGGAAAGGCATGTCTTCCTCGGGCACAATTTTCGCGACCACACCCTTGTTGCCGTGACGGCCGGCCATCTTGTCGCCGACCTCGAGCTTTTGCTTCGTGGCAATGTAGACCTTGACCTGCTTGATCGCGCCGTCAGCCGAGCCTTCGCCCGCTTCGATGGAGCCAATCTTGCGCTCACGGTCCGTCTCCAACTCGTCGAATTTCGTCTGATACGAGCCGATGATCTCCATGATCTTGATCCGCACGGGAGAGGGATCGATCTGGACGTGCTTCGACACCGCCGCGAGTTTTCGCAACAGCGTCTTCGTGATCTTGCGGTTCGCCGGGATGATGATTTCGCCGGTCTCGCCGTTGATGACGTCGAGCGGAATTTTTTCGCCGAGCAGGATGTTCGAGAGCGCCTCCGTCAGGCCTTCGCGCAGCTTGTCCATCTGCGTCTTGTACTCCTCCTGGATCTGCTTCGCCTGACGGCGACGATCCGAAGGGGAAAGCTTCTCCTGCTCGTTGTCGATGCGGGAGGAAACCTTCACATCCATGATGATGCCACCGACGCCCGAAGGCACGATGAGCGAGGTGTCCTTAACGTCGGCCGCCTTCTCACCGAAGATGGCGCGCAGCAGCTTTTCCTCCGGGGCAAGTTCCGTTTCCGACTTCGGCGTGATCTTGCCGACCAGAATGTCGCCGGGCTTCACCTCGGCGCCGATGCGGATGACGCCGTTGTGATCGAGGTTCTTCAGGGCTTCTTCGCCGACGTTGGGAATGTCCCGCGTGATTTCCTCCGGCCCGAGCTTCGTGTCCCGCGCCGTCACCTCGAACTCCTGGATGTGAATAGAGGTAAAGATGTCTTCGCGGAGCACCTTCTCGGAGATGAGAATGGCGTCTTCGAAGTTGTATCCGTTCCACGGCATGAACGCGACGAGCACGTTTCGGCCCAACGCCATCTCGCCCTGATCGGTCGAAGGACCGTCGGCGATGATTTGCCCCGCCTTGATTTTTTGACCGACCTTCACGATCGGCTTTTGGTTGAAGCATGTGCCCGCGTTCGAGCGCATGAACTTCCGCAGTTCGTAGACGTAGGTGTGGGTCTTCGCCTCGGTCTTGATGTTGCGCGGCAGTTCACCGTCCTTGGTGATCACGATCCGCTTTGCATCGACTGATGCCACCACGCCGGCCTCGTCGGCGACGACCACGATCTTCGAATCGCGAGCGACGCGCTCCTCGATGCCGGTACCGACGAACGGCGCCTCGGCTTGGAGCAGTGGCACGCCCTGGCGTTGCATGTTCGCGCCCATGAGCGCGCGATTGGCATCATCGTGCTCGAGGAACGGAATCATGCCGGCCGCAATCGAGATGACCTGCTTCGGCGAGACGTCCATCAGATGAACGTCACCGGCGGCGACTTCGAGGAAGTTGCCGTCCTGGCGAACGGTCACCTTGCCCACGAAATGCCCCTTGTCATCGATCTCGGCATTGGCTTGGGCAATGACCTTACCCTCCTCCTGGTCGGCGGTGAGATACTCGATCTTGTCAGTGACCCGACCGTCCTTGGCCGTGCGATACGGCGTCTCGATGAAGCCGAATTCGTTCACACGCGCGTAGGTCGAGAGCGAATTGATCAGGCCGATGTTCGGACCTTCGGGTGTCTCAATGGGACAAATACGACCATAGTGCGACGGATGAACGTCGCGCACTTCGAATCCGGCGCGCTCTCGGTTGAGACCGCCCGGCCCGAGGGCGGAAAGGCGGCGCTTGTGCGTGACCTCCGCGAGCGGGTTGATCTGATCCATGAACTGCGACAACTGCGAACGCGCAAAGAAATCGCGGATCACTGTTGTGAGAGCCTTCGGGTTGATCAGCTTCTGCGGCGTGATCGAATCGACGCTTTGGTCGTACATCGTCATGCGCTCACGAACGAGCCGCTCGGTCCGGCTGAGGCCGACGCGACACTGGTTGGCGAGCAATTCGCCCACGGTGCGGACGCGGCGGGAACCGAGGTGATCGATGTCGTCAACGACGCCCACGCCTCTTTTCAGCCGGACGAGATACTTCGTCGCGGCAACAATGTCCGCGCTCTCGAGGATGCGTTGCTCGAGCTCCGCCTTCAGGCCGAGCTTCTGGTTGACCTTGTAGCGGCCCACCCGGCCGAGGTCGTAACGCTTCGGATCGAAAAACAGCCGCTTGAGGAGAGCCTTGGCGTTGGCAGTCGTCGGCGGTTCACCCGGGCGCAGGCGCTTGTAGATCTCCTTCAGCGCCTCTTCCTCGTTGCGGGTTGGATCCTTCTTGAGCGCGCGAATAATCGCGCCTTCGTCAATTGCGGTGTCGATCACCCGCAGCGTGGTGATCTCGTGCTTCTCGAAGGTGCGCACAATGGCCTTCGTCAGCGGCTCGAAAGCGCGGGCGAGCACAACGCCCTTCTGGGCATCGATGGCGTCCTCGACCAGTACCAGCGTCGACACGTTTTCCATGTCGAGCGCCTTCGCGACCTTGAGGTCCTTGATCTCGTAGAAGAGATTGAGCAGATCCAAGTCGCTCGAAAAACCGATCGCGCGAAGCATCGTCGTGATCAGGAACTTCCGGCGCCGCCGACGCCGGTCGAGGTACACGTAAAGCAGATCGTTGTTGTCGAACTGCACTTCGAGCCAGGTGCCCCGGTCGGGAATGATGCGGAAAGAGTGAAGCGGCTTGCCGTTTGGATGTGGCGTCACCTCAAAAGCAATACCGGGTGAGCGGTGCAGCTGGGAGACGACGACGCGTTCGGCGCCGTTGATGATGAATGAGCCCCGCTCGGTCACCATCGGGATCTCACCCATGTAAATATCTTCGTCCTTGATGAAGTCTTCCTCGCGCAGCCGCAATTTCACGTACAAGGGCACTGAATACGTGATGCCCTCGCGCAGGCACTCGAGCTCCGTGTTCTTGGGTTCACCCAAGTTATAGGAGACGTACTCGAGCGTCAGCCGCTCGTCATAGGACAGGATGGGGAAAACCTCGCGGAACACCGCTTCGAGCCCCTGCGGCTTGCGCTGCTTCTCGGGCACGCCCTTTTGCAGGAAGTCGAGGTACGACGTGATTTGAATCTCGATGAGATTCGGCGGCTGAATGACTTCGCGGAGTTTACCGAAGTTAATCCGTTCAGAGTGAGTGCGGTCGGCCATGAGAATTCCCGGTAAAGATTAAGAGCGCGCGGCAATGCCCCTACTCGCGCGACAGTGGCTGGAGGGACGAAACAAATGAACTAACGGAGAAAAGGCAAAGGACAGGCCGCCCATAGGCGCGGCCTGTCCCGATAACATCGGAAGTGTTGTGCGAGTGGAACGCCAATTCGGACTGGTCACAGCGGGCGATGCAGGCGGCGGAAACCCAGCTGAATTCAAGCTGGATATCCGTCGGGACCGCAACGGCCCGCCGAGACTGCGGAGGTTACTTCAGTTCAACCTTCGCGCCAGCGGCCTCGAGCTTCTTCTTGATCTCTTCAGCCTCGGCCTTGGGGGCGTTCTCCTTGACGTTCTTCGGTGCAGCCTCGACGAGGTCCTTGGCCTCCTTGAGGCCGAGACCCGTGATGGCACGGACCTCCTTGATGACGCCGATCTTGTTCGCGCCGGCTTCCTTGAGGACGATGGTGAACTCGGTCTGCGCCTCAGCAGCCGGGGCGGCAGCAGCGGCCACCGGGGCAGCAGCGGCGGCGACGGGAGCGGCGGCGGAAACGCCCCACTTGGCTTCGAGGTCCTTGACTAGGCCGGCAATTTCGAGAACCGACTGGCCGGAAAGCCACTCGATGACTTGGTCTTTGGTGATGTTGCTCATGTTAAAACTCCTGCCTCGAGCTAGCGGCGGCAGATGGGCCGTGCGTTTAAGAGACGTATCTCCTAGCGCGAAACGATTGGGTTTGGCTTTCACTGATGCGCGCCGGCGACGCAGCGCACATCTTTGAAAATGATGGTTGGACTTGGTGAGCCGCGCCGCCGCCGTCAGGCGAAGGCGCGATCAGTAACTTATTTAGCTTCCCCGGCGGCGCGGACCTTGGCCTGGAGGACGTTGACGAGGCCGCTCGGCACCGCGTTGATCACGCGTACGAACATGCTGGCCGGCTGGTTGATCAGACCCAGGAACTGCGCGCGGAGGACGTCGAGCGACGGCATGTCCGCCAACGCATCCACATCCTTCGCGGTGATCAGTTTCTTGCTGAGCACGCCGGCTTTCACCTGCAGCTTCTGCTTGTCCTTGAAGAACTGCTTCAGGACCTTCGCGACGCCGGCGGAATTCTTTCCGCCCACGACAATCGCGGTCGGTCCGATGAGCGAGCTCTCAAACTCGGGCAGGCCCAGCGCCCTGGCGGCAACGCGCAGCGAGCTATTCTTGACGACGTGAAACTCGGCGCTTTCGCCCGCGAGCTTCTTGCGCAAATCCGCGGTGTCGGCGACCGACACCTTCGTGAAGTTCGCCAGAATGACGTAGTCGCTCTTCTTGAGGTGGGTCTCGACCTCGGAAATCAGATATTGTTTTTCGGCTCTCATGGTCGGGCTCCTCAGTATTTGCTGAATTCAGTCGAAGCGACGCGGACCGCCGGGCTCATGCTCGACGAAATCGTCACACTCTTGATGTACTGGCCACCCTTGAACGTATTCGGTTTGGCCTTACCCACCGCCTCCAGGACGACCTGGGCGTTTTCAAGTATTTGCGCAGCGGTAAATGAACGCTTGCCCACGCCGATGCCGATGTTGGCCGTCTTGTCCATTTTGAACTCCACCCGGCCGGCCTTCACGGCCTTGATGCCCGCGGCGATGTCGTCGGTCACCGTGCCGGACTTCGGGTTCGGCATGAGGCCTTTCGGACCAAGCACGCGTGCGAGCGTACGGACCTGCTTCATCGCCTCCGTCGTCGCAATCGCGACATCGAAGTCGAGCCAGCCGCCGGTAATCTTGGTCATGATTTCCTGCAGGCCCGCGAAATCCGCTCCCGCCGCCAGCGCCTTCGGGGCATCATCCGTGAAGACGAGCACGCGCACCTTCTTGCCGGAGCCGTTGGGCAGCGGCGTGGTGCCGCGCACATTCTGTTCGCCCGAAGTGGCGTCGACGCCGAGGCGGAAAGACAGCTCGATCGTCTCGTCGAATTTTGTTTTCGGGAATTTCGCCAGGACGTCGACCGCGTCTTTCAGCGGGTATTCCTTGGTGAGGTCAGCAACCTTGAGAGCGCTGCGATAACGTTTACTGTGGATTTTTGGCATGGATGACTCCTTGCGGTGCGAACGCGCCGGGTGGCGCTCCCGCGATGAGCGTTGGTGATGAATCCCATCGGGCGACGATGCCGGCGCACTCGCGCGCCACGCCGCAGCCCCACGGGAAAAATGAATCAGTCGACGACCTCGATGCCCATGTTGCGGGCGGTGCCGGCGATTACCTTGATGCCGGCCTCGGGATCCTTGGCGTTGAGATCGGCCTTCTTGAGGTTGTAGATTTCGAGCAGCTGCTTCTTGGTGACCTTGCCCACCTTGTCCTGGTTCGGGCGACCCGAGCCACTGGCGATGTTCGCCGCTTTCTTCAGGAGCACTGACGCAGGCGGCGACTTCAGGATGAACGTGAAGCTCTTGTCCGAGAAAACCGTGATGACCACCGGCAGAATCATGCCGTTCTGGTCCTTGGTGCGGGCGTTGAACTCCTTGCAGAACGCCATGATGTTAACGCCTTGCGCGCCGAGCGCGGGGCCGACCGGCGGTGCCGGGTTCGCGGCGCCGGCGGGCAGCTGCAGACGGATGTAACCTTGGATCTTCTTAGCCATGGAACGGAACGATAGTTTGGATTTTCGATTTAACTGTTTCGATTTGGGGACTCCGACCGGCCAGAGGCGGGCTGAAATCGAAAATCCAAAATCGAAAGACTAAAATGCTTTTACTCGGTGAGGCGCTGCACCTGCCAGTATTCGAGTTCGACCGGCGTGAAGCGGCCGAAGATAGAAACCGACACCTTCAACTTCCCACGCTCTGGATCGATTTCGTCAATCCGTCCCGTGAGCGAGGCAAACGCGCCATCAGTGATCTTCACTTCCTCCCCGACCGAGTACTGGACTTTCGGCACTTCCTTGCCGCTGGCCGCCTCGATTCGGGCATAAATTTCATCGATTTCCGTTTGCCGTAGCGCAGCCGGATGGTCGCCACCGACGAAGCCGATCACCCCCGTGGTTTCCTTCACGAAGTACCACGGTTTGTTGATCAGTTTGCCCTCCTCGTCATACAGCTTTGCCTGAATAAAAACGTAACCGGGATAAAGCTTCCGCACCTTGGTCGACTTCTTGCCACCTTTGACTTCAGAAACAACCTCCGTGGGCAGCAGGATCTCGAAGATATGGTCGTCGAGTTCCTCCGCTTTTTTGAATTTCTCAATATACGTCTTCACCTTGCCCTCTTGGCCAGAGAGCGTGTGCAGTGCGAACCATCGGGCGCCGGTCGGCGCAGAAGTTTGGGCGGACATGGTCGGGTCAGCTCACCCACTCCGTGAACAGCCAGACGACGTTCTGGAGAGAGAAATCGCTAATCGCAGTGAAGACGCCCAGAATCAGGACAGCCACGATCACCACGATCGTCGAATCGCGCAGCTCCGTTTTCGTGGGCCAGGTGGCTTTTTGAAGCTCACCCACCATTTCACCGAGGAAGATACGCGTGCTACGGAACGGATTTTTCATTAAGAGAAGTGGCAGGGGCGGAGGGACTCGAACCCCCAACCGACGGTTTTGGAGACCGCTACTCTACCAATTGAGCTACACCCCTGTGTGACATCCTTCTAGACGACGCAGCCGAGGTCCCATTGCAGGACCTCGGCGGTCGACTAAACGATTGCAATAGATTTATTCAGTAATCTCCGTGACGCGACCCGCGCCAATCGTACGGCCACCCTCGCGGATGGCGAACTTCTGAGTCTTCTCCATGGCAATCGGGGAGATCAACTCGATGTCGACGGTGATGTTGTCACCCGGCATGATCATCTCGACGCCCTTCGGGAGATTGACCACTCCGGTCACATCGGTCGTGCGGAAGTAGAACTGCGGACGGTAACCGTTGAAGAACGGCGTGTGGCGCCCACCCTCATCCTTCGAGAGAACGTAGATTTCCGCCTTCGCCTTTCGGTGTGGCGTGATTGATTTCGGAGCGGCGAGCACCTGGCCGCGCTCGATGCCTTCCTTTTCCACGCCGCGGAGGAGGAGACCGACATTGTCGCCCGCCTGGCCCCTATCGAGCAGCTTGCGGAACATTTCGATACCGGTGACTACGGTCGTGGTCGTGTCGCGCAGGCCGACGATTTCAACGGTGTCGTTCAGCTTGACGATACCGCGCTCGATTCGGCCCGTGGCAACAGTGCCGCGGCCGGTGATCGAAAACACGTCCTCAACGGACATCAGGAACGGCTTGTCCATCTCGCGAATCGGCTCCGGAATATCGGTGTCGATTGCGTTCATCAAATCGGTAATCGCCTGCGTGCCCTCGGGCGTGCCCTCGAGCGCCGCGGTAGCCGAGCCGCGAATCACCTTCGCGTCCTTGCCGTCAAATTGGTACTTGGTCAGCAAGTCGCGAATTTCCTCTTCGACGAGATCGAGCAGGTCCTTGTCGTCCAAAAGGTCGATTTTGTTCAGGAACACCACGACCTTCGGCACGCCAACCTGGCGGGCGAGGAGAATGTGCTCACGGGTCTGCGGCATCGGGCCGTCAGCGGCGGACACCACGAGAATGGCGCCGTCCATCTGGGCGGCACCCGTGATCATGTTCTTCACGAAGTCAGCGTGGCCGGGGCAATCGACATGCGCATAGTGGCGCTTGTCTGACTCGTATTCCACGTGGGCGACTGAAATCGTGACGGTCTTTGTCGCATCGCGGACGGTTCCGCCCTTGGCGATGTCCGCGTAGGCCTTGACCTCAGCCAAGCCTTTCTTGGCCTGCACCGCCAAAATGGAGGCAGTCAGCGTGGTTTTACCGTGATCTACGTGACCGATCGTGCCGACGTTCACGTGCGGTTTCTTGCGTTCGAATGAGGCTTTAGCCATGGGAGACGAATGTTTGGGTGATGATGAAATTTGACCTCTGGGTTAACGTCGCAGAAGCCTCAGCCGACGCGTTTTCTGTCACTGGAGCCCAGAATCGGATTCGAACCGACGACCTCCCCCTTACCAAGGGGGTGCTCTACCAACTGAGCTATCTGGGCAGACTACGGGAGTGCCAAAAAACGAAAAAGAGCGAAGAAAGTGCGACCCCGTTTTGGCACCGTCAACAGCAAACTAGCCCCTTCGTCCAAAATTCTATGGACCAATCGTCAGGCGGTAGATGCCGGGTCGCAAACGTTCCCCCATCCGATAGGCTTGCGTGAGATAAATCCGAAAGTGTTGGTCGACCTCTTCCACCCCTGAGCGCTCGGTAAGAATCAACGGTCCGACGAGTCCGGCGGCGTTTACCGACGCAAGAAATTGCAGTGGCTGCCAGGGCTTGTCCGTGGGCGCAGCAACCTCCACCGGCAGCGACGCGCTCATCACCGGAAGCCCCGTCCCGGCTGCGACCACCTCGAGAAAACCACCACGCGGCGGAAGCGCGGAAACCACAACATCGGAGCGACCGAACCCAAGCGCCGGCGGCGACAACGTGACGGAGGCCAGCGCGTCCGCCGGCTTTGCTTCTGGGACGACCTTCCCATTCAGGGTAACCGGCGGCGGCAGGTCCTGATCGAAGTGCAACTCGCCTTCCGTGAACGCAGGCCGCGTCGTCTCCACGTCGAAAAACGTCTGGCCTGATTCCCGCCGCGGCATCCGCTCCAGGGTTGCGTTGCGTTCCGTCGGCAGGAAAAGCGGCGCCAAATCGCGCAGCGCAGTCGCCTCCCGATTCAGGGCATGGACGGAACCCGGATCGGCGAACGTAACTGCGGGCGGGCTCGCCGCCGGGGCCGTTGCGAGCGGGACAATTTGCGGGACGCTGAAGATCGCGAGTAACGCTGCGAGTGTCAGCGCTCCACCGCTCGCGGCAATAGTCCAGCGCCACCTGCCATCCATGACTCTGCTATTCATTTACGAACGGACCGCCCGCCGATTGGCTCGGTCGCAGCCACTTGGATTGCGCCAAAGCCGGCCCGCCGCGCCGCGCCGGAAATCTCCATGATGACCGACATTTCGACGCCCCCGCCGGCTTGGATTTGCAACGAAGGGTGGTCCACCGAACGCGCCTGCTCGCGCAGCCAGTGGGCCAGTCCTTCCCGGTCGCGCAGTCCATCCCCCGCAAAAATCTGGCCCGCGTTCACGACGCGCACGTAATGCGTGGTCGTTCGCGCGCCGGCATTCGCCCCCACGATTTCGGGCAGCTGAAAGTCGACGTCCACCCCTGGAGCGAGCACAAAGCGCGAACCGAAAAGTCCGAAATACAAAACGATCAAGCCCGCGTTCACGAAGAACAGCGCATCGTAATTGCGCGGTTTCGGCCGCAGGTGCGAAGCAAGATCGAGCGGCCGTGTAATCATTTCTTCACTACTTCCCTCACCTCTTCTTCCGATGGCTCCGGGCTCGTCCCGGCCGGCCGGCCACCACGATATTCGGTGAGGAGGTATTTCATGATCTCGTTGCCGGACCACTCCACGTCGCGCACAATCGCCCGCACGCGCCCATTGAGAAAGTGATACGCGAGATGCGTCGGAATCGCGAGCATCAGGCTGCCGCCCGTGACCAGCAGTGCCTGCCACATTCCGGCGGAAAGTGCGCTCGGCCGCGCGTAGTCGCCTCCCTGGGAGAAAGCCGCGAACGTCGTGATCATTCCCAGCATGGTGCCGAGGAGCCCGACGAGCGGCGCCACCTGCGCGATCGCGGCGAGTGAGCCGAGTCTCCGCTCGAGCGCCGGCAACTCAACGACGGCGGCCTCCTGGACATGGAAGCGCATCGCGTGCGCGGAATCGTCGGCGTGCAGGAGGGCCGCTTTCACCACCACGGCCACGGGACCGGGCGTCTCCTCGCAAACGGTCAGCGCCTCCACCACGCGGCGTTTCGCCAGGATGTTCTTGATGCCATCGACGAATGCCTTCGCCCGGATATGGCCGCGGTGAAGGTAAAGCGTGCGTTCGATGAACAGCATCACGGCCAGCAGCGCGAGCACCGCCAGCACCCCCATCATGGGGCCGCCCTGCGCGAATAATTTGAAGTCGAAGCCAGACATGGAAAATGCATCATCCGCCCGCGCGAATGCATCGGCCCGGCCGCACGCCACCCCGGCATCCGGCAGGGTTCCCGTTTGAATAACGGAGGTATTTCACAGTTTTGGGGGCGGAACGCCGAGTCGCTGCAGGGCGTTGCGCGCCAAGGCGTGACCATGCCCGATTTGTTTGCGCAGCACCAGTTCGTACGCGTTTTTCGCGTCATCCAGCCTGCCCTGTTGCTCCAGGAGGTTGCCCAGCTCGAGCAACGTGCGCCCCAGCCAGTAACGCCGCTTCGCATCCGGTTCCATCGGCTGGGTTTCCTGCAGGAGAAAAGGCGTGATGACATCCCGCCACCACACTTTCACCGCTTCCTCGGGCCGGCCGCGGCGCGCCAGCAACGCGCCGAGATTGTAACCGGCCTCCACCCTCACGTCGCGCGGCGCGTCGACGCGATCCCGCAGCTCCTCGAATTTTTGCTGCGCGATGTCGGCGTGCATTTGTGTTGTCGTGTCCGCCGCCGATTGCGCGTTGTGGCACTCGGCCAGCGCCAGCTGCGCCAGCACGACGTCAGGCCGCCGTGGATACCGGTTCACCAGATCCTCGTAGGCACGCTGCGCCTGCGGAAACTGGTTCAACTTGCGCAGCAAATCTCCCTGCTTCAGCCGCGCGGCGAAAATCAAATCCATCTCGCCCGCGGCCGCCGCGCTGTTCACGAGATCCTCGATCCGCTTGTTCGCCTCCTCGAGATTCTTTGTCTGCCCCAGCCGCTCCGAGAGGAGCGCGAGATGAAAAAGCGCGTACGGCACGTGGGGACTGTTCTTGTAATTCTCGTTGTCCACCAGACTCGTCAAACGAAGCCGTGCCTCGTCGATTTTCTCCTGGTTGGCGAAGTGATCCGCCTCGACCAGGAAGGATTGGATCGCCGCCTCGGCATCCGGATAATCCGTCCGCAGGCGGCGACCCGTCGCCAGCGCTGCCGCCTCGCGCCCGAGCTCGAATTCGGCGCGCGCCTTGAGCAGCACAACCATGCTCGCAATCTCCTGCTTCAACCGTTCATCGATGGCGCCCAGCGCCGGAACGAGGGTCTCCACCAGCGCGAGCGTCTGCTCGTACTGCTGCGCGTCGAACGACAGCTGCGCCTGCAGCCAGGCCATCCGGGCGCGCAGCTCCGGCTTCAGCGCCGTCGCATCACCGCCGCGCGCGAGCAGCTTGCTCACGCGGTCGTAGGCTTCGCGTGTCTTGCCTTCCAACTGCAGCGCCCGGGCGAGACTCCATTCGGCCTGCCAGCGATTCTCGAGATCGAGGATCGGCTCGTCGGCAAGGTCGTCGAGTACCTTCGCCCCGGCGGCCGGCGAGGCCCTGATTTCCGCCAGCACGCGCTGGTACATGAGCGCACTCAACTTGGCGGGGGGGAGATGCGGCGGCCGATCGCGCACCACCGCGGCATACGCATCGGCGGCCGGACGAAAGTCGCCGGCCCGAAACGACGCTTCTGCCTCGAGAATCCCGAACTCGGCGCGAGCCCGCGCCCGCGCAATGAGCGGCGAAATCGCGGCACCAGTGCTGGGGTCCAGCAGCTGCTCCTGGCCCGGTGGAGTCGACGTGAGCGCTTCACGCGCCCGACGTGCGTTATCTGCCGCAAGCCGGTAGCGCCGCTGCTCCCACGCCGATTGAGTCAGCACGCCGAACGCGTGCACCCGCAGCGGGGACGCCGGGAAATTGTCACGGAGTTCGATCGCGTCCTTCTCCGCCTGCACAAAATCCTTGTCGGTCAACGCGAGCTGCGCCCGATGAAACAACAGGCTTTCGCGGATCGGATGCGGCGGCTTTGCGTCAATCAGCCGGTCGAGCAGGAGGCGAAACTGACCGCGCACGGGCTCCGCCGATGAAGCGTCTGCCAGGAGTTGCAGCGCTTGACGCTGCCGCACGGGATTGGCGCCCGTTTCGAGCAACTGGATGAGCGCGTTGCGTCCGTCCGGGTGGCGCCCGCGGTCGGCAATCAGCGCCAGCACGAAGTTGATCTCGTCGCGCGCCGCGCGCTCCTGGCGCGGCACCGTGATCCGCTTCAGGAAGGCAATCGCCTCCGGTTGCCGGCCCATCTCGGCCAGCATGACGGCATAGGTCTTGGCAAAATCATATCCGGTCGATCGACCTTCGAATCGCTCGTAGTTTTCCCGCACCTGACGCAAATCCGCATCCGTCGGTCGGGCGAGCAACCTCAACCGTACTTCCTCTGCCGCGAGCTGAAAACGCGCGCGCGAGAGCTCCGACTCCGCCGCGCTTTCTGCTCTCAGGTAATATTCGTTCGCCTTTTTGACGTCGCGCACGGGCGCCATGTCGTAAAGCGCGCCCGCGAGAAACCAGTACCACGCGCGATCCGATGACGACAGATCCTCGGGCCGCAACGCATCCCACTGTGCCTGCACCACGTCGCGTTTGAGCAATTGCAGCGCCGCCAGTCCGAGCCGCAGCTGCCAGGCCGGACCCCGCGGCTCCGGGATATTGGCGAGCACTTTTTCCGCCTCCGCCGGCTGCCCCGCATCCAATAACACACTCGCCAGCGCCAGGCCGTGTTGCGCGCGATCCGCGTTGGGCAGGGCAAGCAGTTCGCGATAAAGGTCTGCGGCCGCCGTTAGCAATCCCAGATCGTGCGCTCGCTGGGCCGCCGCCAGCGTGGCGACGGCTCGTGCCTCCGGCGCCGCCGCCGCGGATTGCACCAGCGGAGCCGGCGCCGCGAGCGGCTCCTGGGCGCGCGCGCTCCAGCCGGCAAGCATCACGCCCGCCACGATGGCCAGGCCGGGAAATGTGCACGCGCCGCTCGACATGGCTCCACGCTGTTGCCGGTGCTGGAAACAATCAACCGCCTTGTAAATAGTTCGGTCTCGCCCGCCGTGATCGTCGCGACACACTGCGCGCTGCGTCCGTTCCGGTCTCCGCACTTCCATGACTACTCCCATTATCGTGCTCGGTGTCCTGATGCTGATTGTCGTGATCCTGGTCGCTTGGGTCGTCGGCATCTTTAACGCGCTCGTCACGCTCCGCAACCGCTTCAAGAATGCATTTGCGCAAATCGACGTTCAGTTAAAGCGCCGTTATGACCTGATTCCAAATCTGGTCGAAACCGCCAAGGGCTACTTGAAGCATGAGCGCGAAACGCTCGAAGCCGTCATCAAGGCGCGCAATATCGCCGCCGCGGCCGCCCAGACCGCCGCGGCCAACCCGGCCGATGCCGCTAACATGAAAAGCTTGGTCACTGCGGAAGCGGGACTCGGCGGCGCGCTCTCCCGCCTGATGGTCGTCGCCGAGCAATATCCCGATCTGAAGGCGAACCAGAATATGATGCAGCTCACCGAAGAGCTGACCTCCACCGAGAACAAAGTCGCGTTCGCCCGCCAGGCTTACAACGACAGCGTGATGACGTATAACAACGCCCGCGAAACCTTCCCCAACGTAATCTTCGCCGGCATGTTCAACTTCCAAGCCGCCGAGCTGTTCAAGATCGAGGACGCCACGGAACGCAACGCGCCCAAGGTGAGTTTCGCGTAAGTGGCGCTGCGTTTCCCGCACCCGGCGCCGCCGGTGAGCGCGGCTCCAAACGCCGTCGAAGTCCGACCTGCCGCGGTTCTTCCCTCCTCCCGCCCGCATTTCGCCCGCCATGGATTTCTTCGAGGCCCAGGCACGTGCGAAAAAACGCACCTCACGGCTGGTGCTCCTGTTTGTGCTCGCCGTCATCGGCACGGTCGCCGGCACGTACCTCGCCGCGATCGCACTCACGCGCCAATCTTCGGATCTGCGGATGGACCGGCCACGCTACGGTGGACAGCGAATGGCGCATCGCAGCGCCACCTCTGCTTGGTGGGACCCGCGGCTGTTTGCCGGGGTCGCGGCCGGCACGCTAGGCGTCGTCGGGCTCGCCTCGCTGTACAAGTGGCACCAGTTCTCCGCCGGAGGACGCGCCGTGGCCGAGACGGTCGGAGGGCGTCACGTTGCGTCGAATACGACCGACCTGTCCGAGCGCCGCCTGCTCAATGTGGTGGAGGAAATGGCGCTGGCCGCGGGGGTGCCGGTGCCGCCGGTGTATGTGATGGATGACGAGCCGGCGATCAACGCGTTCGCCGCCGGGCTGACCACGAGTGACGCCGTCGTTGCGGTCACGCGGGGCACGATCGAGAAGCTGTCGCGTGACGAATTGCAGGGCGTGGTGGCCCACGAGTTCAGCCACATTCTCAACGGCGACATGCGCTTGAACATGCGCCTCACGGCGTTGGTGTTCGGCATTCTCGTGCTGGGGCTCTTTGGCCGCGGGATTTTGTCGATGCTCGGCCGCACGCGCGTCCGCACCCGCGGCAAGGGGGCCGGCGCGATTGCCGGCATCCTGCTGATCGGCCTGGCCCTGATGATCATCGGCTATGTCGGTTATTTCTTCGGCCGGCTGATCCAGGCCGCCGTCTCCCGCCAGCGCGAATTCCTCGCCGATGCCTCGGCCGTGCAGTTCACCCGAAATCCCGGCGGGATCGCCGGGGCCTTGAAGAAGATCGGCGGCTACGCCCTCGGGTCATCACTGGTTTCGACCAAGAGCGCGGAGATCGGCCACTTCTTTTTCGCCCAGGGTTTTCGCTCCGGCATCACCGGCTGGTGGTCCACCCACCCGCCACTCGCCGAGCGGATCCGGGCCATCGAGCCGCAGTTCGACGGAAAGATGTTCGACCCGCCGGCCGTGGTGGATGTGGCCACCGAGTCCTTTCAGGTCGCGGGATTTCAGCGGGGTCATCGGCTGCCACCCGACGAAACGGTCCGCCGCGTGTTCGAACTGCCGGCCGATATCCCGCCGCTGCTCCCGCGGACAACCATCCCTTTCCAACCTAACGCCGCCGTGGCGGGCATTGGCCTGCTCACGCCCGGTCGCATTGCGAACGCGCAGCGGCTGCTGGACGCTTTTCCGGACCGCCTGCGCCAGGCCACGCAGACCGCGGGCGACGCCCAAGCCGTCGTGTACGGCCTGCTGCTCGACGCCAATCCGGCGGTCCGCGCCCGCCAGCTCCAGATTATGGATACGCGCGCTGGCCCGGAGGCACGCGGGCGGCTGGAGGCTTTGGACCCGGCGCTGCAGCAACTTGGCCCGGAGCAGCGACTGCCGCTATTGCAGCTCACGCTGCCGGCGCTCCGCGAACTGAGCGGTGCCAGCCTGGAACGTTTTCTCGATGTGCTCGACGAGCTGGTGCACGCCGACCAGAGGATTTCCGCCTTCGAATTCGCTCTGCAGAAACTGCTCGTGCGCACGCTGGGTTTGGGCGCGAATCCGGGCGGTGGTGTCGCCCAGTACCATTCCATCACGGCGCTGGCTCCGGAAATCGGCGTCGTGCTTTCGGCCATGGCGGGCGCGATGTCCCGCGATCCCGCGCTGGCCCCGAAGGCGTTTCTCGCCGGGACGGCGCAGTTGCAGCTGATCCAGGAGCGCCTGCGTTTCACGAGCGAGGCGGATCTCACCGCAGTCGATGCGGCGCTCGACAAGCTGGCGGCGGCAAGCCTGCCCATCAAGCAACTGACGCTCACGGCCGCCGCTCATGTTATGAACGCCGACGGCCAGATTATGATCGAGGAGTTCGAACTGCTTCGCGCGATCGCCGCAGCACTCGACTGCCCCATGCCGCCAGTCGGCATTTGAGGCCGGCTGGCCAACGCAAGCCTGGCGTCGCCGCGCATACCGCTCCGCAACACCGGGCAAAGTCGGGCGCCCGGGAAGTCCCGATGCTTCTTTTGGCGCAACTCATATTGCCGCGAGGTGTCGTATGCATCCCCTCCGCGTCATCTCAAAACAACATGCCTCCCCTCGCCATGCACGCACATCGACTGCTGATCAGTTTCGCTCTCATCACCGCAGCAACCGGCCTTGCGGCCGAAAAAGCCGTGTCCGCGCTGGCCTCGGAAATCTGGGAGAATCACTGCGCGAAGTGCCATGGAGAGGACGGAAAAGGCCAGACGAAGGTCGGAAAGAAGCTGAAGGCGAAGGATTACACCGACGCGAAGTTCCAAGCCAGCATCACCGACAAAGAGATGGAGAAGGCGATTGCGGATGGAGTTTTCGATCAGGCCGGCAAAGAGAAGATGAAGGCCTTCAAGGGCGAGCTTTCCTCGGCCGAGATCAACGATCTTGTCGCGCACATCCGGCACATGAAGAAGTGAGGCGCCGCGGAAAGGATCCCGGCGTCGGTGACTCTGGTCGCTTACCGTGGTCGCGTCGCGCCGCACCGCGCGGGGATCACTCGGATCCGCGGCGCATGCGATCGAGAGCCACGGCAATCACAATGACCGCTCCCTTTGCGACGAGCTGCCAGAAATAGGAGACGTTCATCAACGTGAGCCCGTTGTTCAGCACCGCGATGATCAAGGCGCCATAAAGCGTGCCGAGGACCGAGCCCACGCCACCCGCAAAACTCGTCCCGCCCAGAATCACCGCGGCAATCGCATCGAGCTCGTAGCCCACGCCCAACTGGCCGTTCGCGCTGAACAGCCGGCTCGCACTCATCACGCCTCCGAGTGCCGCGAGCAGCCCGCTGATCGCGTAGACTCCCAGCAGGACGCCGCCTTCGTGGATTCCCGCCAGGTGAGCCGCCTCGGGATTCCCACCGACTGCATATACATCGCGGCCGAAAACCGTGCGCCGCAGAACAAACCCGCAAAGCACGATGACCGCCGCCGCGATAATCACGAGCCACGGCACGGGCCCGACGTAATCGTTTCCGATCCAGGCGAACGCGATGTCGTTGTTGATGACGGTCGTTCCACCGGCGAGCAGGTACGCCGCGCCGCGCAATGCCGTGTAGGTCCCGAGCGTGATGATGAAAGGCGGCAGCCCGGCATACGCGATGGCCGCGCCCGTGAGCACCCCGATCACCGCACCGGAGGCGAGGCTCGCCGGCACCGCGGCCCACGCCCAGCCACCCATCAACGAGAGCTTGAGCGCGAGAACGGCCGCGACGCCGAGCACCGAACCCACCGCGAGATCGATCCCGCGCGTGAGAATCACGAAGGTCATGCCGGCCGCGAGCACGACATTGATCGACGCCTGGCGCGCGACATTCATCAGGTTTGCGCCGCTGAGAAATTTCGGCGTCAGCAACGCGAAAAGCACCACCACGCCAATCAGCATCGGCAAAATACCGAGCGTCTCAAAAAACTGGGTACGGCCCCGGCTCGCGGGTTTTTCCCCCGCCACCGCCGGCTTGTCTGACGTCGCCCGAGTCATTTCGCCGTCCAGCCCTGGTAACGCCCAATATTCTCCCGGGTCACCAGCGACACGGGCACCAGCAGCGGATCCGTCGCCGGTTTTTCACCCTGCAAAATCGCATAACCGACCTCGACCGCCTTGCCGGCCATGGCAAACGGGTCCTGCGCCGCCGTCGCGAGAAAAACACTCTTGGGATCGCGCAATGCTTTCTCCGCGTCCGGCGCACCGTCGACCCCGACCACGAACACGTTTTCCCGCCGCGCCTGCCGGATGGCCAGCGCTGCGCCCAGACCGGTCGGATCGTTGATCGCAAAAACGGCATCGAGTTCTGGATACGCCGTCAGCAGGTCCGTCATCACATTCATGCCGCCCATCCGGTTGCCGCCGGCATTCTGGTCCCGCGACAGCACCTGAATCCCGCGGTGCTGCTTGAACACCGCCTCCGCTCCGGCCACTCGATCCGTCACGGCGGAAACGGGCGGTCCGTTGATGATGACGACCCGGCCCTTGCCTCCGAGTTTTTCCACCACAAATCCGGCCGCAAGCCGGCCGGCCTGCACGTTATCGGACATCACCGTGGCCGACACGCCGCCTTCTGCCGCCACATCGACCGCAATCACCACGATCCCCGCGGCCCGCGCCTTTCTCACGGCCGGCGCAATTCCTTTCGTGTCCGACGCACCGAGCAGGATGAGTTCCACCTTGGCCGCGATGAAGTCTTCGATTTGGTTCGTCTGGAAATTCAGATCATAGTTCGCCGACATCGCGCTGAACGTGAGACCCGCACCGCCCAGCGCCCGCGCCTTGGCTTCGGCCCCTTTCGCCACCTGGACAAAAAATGGATTGCCGAGATCGCCGACGGTGAGGCCCACCGCGCGAAGCGGCCGGGCCGCACGGGCCACCCCGACCGCCACCAAGAATAAAACCATTATTCGAAGGATCATGGTGCAGAACTTTGTTCGTGAAACCCGGAATGAACGCGAAGTACCGCCGATGAACAAGCCACGACTCATTCGGCCCGCCACAATGATTCATGGACAATCTTCGCGGGCGCCATCCGCCACGCTTCGAGCGAAACGAGCGTTGCACTCCCGCCCTCCGCAAACGCCTCGACGCCGAGATCGCTGACGGGCGCCGAATGCACGCGCGACTCGAAAACGCGTCCCTCACCCGTGCAGGCATCGAGCATTCCCTTATCGAGGAATATCCGAAACACGATCTCGCGCGTCTCCGGATCGATTTCATAAGCACACGGGAATTTCGGCGTTTCGCGCCCGACCGTGATGCCGGCGTTCTTCCACATCACGGGCAGCGAACGCCGGCCGTCATCGCTCCGGCGGACCCGAAGCCCGAAACTGCTCGCGGTACCCGCCTTGAAACGTGCGCTGATCTCCATGGCATCGCCGCTCAATCCCGCGATGAGCTGCGCGCGGTTCTCGAGCGTCACCGCATTTCGCATACGAAACGGCTCGCGCCGCAGCGTTGCCAGGTCCGCGACCGGATGCATCCGTGGCCGGAGGTCGCTCCCAATCGATAACACCCGCGGCAGGGCCAGCACCCCCGTCCATGCTGGACTGCTCTTCTGGCCTTTCGATACGCCAAGCAGGATGGTTCTCCCCTTGTCGTCGCGATAGGCCGTCGAAGCATAGAACCCGGCATCATGATTGATCCGCCCTTCGGTGCGCATGGTGAATTTGCAGGTTGCAGGATCGAAATCACCGATGCGGTAGCGCACCGGTTCGTGCGGTGAGGCGAGGTAAACCCAGTGGCCGTCCACTTCGAAGAAATTGGGACACTCGGCGCTCTGCTCGTCGAGCAAGCCGCGATGCACCCACGTTGTCAGTCGCTCATCGGTCGCCTCGTAAATCGGAATCCTCTTGTCGGTCAGCACCAGAAACCGGCGTCCGCCAGCCGCAAACGGAAACGCATCCTTCAAGTCACGCGTTGGATCGCCCATCGCAACCAGACCCGCCGGCGGCTTTTCCGGAATGCGCTCCCAGCGGATCCACTCTGCGTCGAGCGGCCGAGCCGGCCAGATTTGGCGCGGCGTGTTTTTCTTGTAGGGCACCATCGTGACGAACTGCACGGGCTCACCGCCTTTGTCCCACGCCAGATTGCCCGAGAAACAACTCAACTCGCCGAGCTCGTAAGCCGGGTGGATGGCTAGCGGCAGCGTTTCCCAATTCACCAAGTCGCGGCTGCGCGCATGACCCCAGTGTACATCGATGGCGGGACCTGCGCCTTCGAAAACCATGTGCTGATAAAACACATGATGATATCCGTTAGCCCAGGCGGGACCGTTTGGATCGTTCATCCGCTGCGCCGGCGGCGCATAATGATAGATCGGGCGCAGCGGATCGGCGGCGGCCCGCGCCGCTTTCCGACGAATCGCCTGCACCGCCTCATGCCCTACCTGTATCAGCGCTTTGGCGACGTCGCCACCCGGGGTGTTCCTGGCCGAGTCGCTCCAGGTGATCTCGTCCACCAGCACGTACGGACGCTCGTCCTCGATGCATTGATCATAAATTCCGAGCCACGCGCGGCGGCCGCGAAACTCGCGCACATCCCACGTCGCCCACTCGAGCTGATCCGAGTCGTTTCCCGTCGTCGTGCGCACCACGCGTCCATCGATCCACAACGAAATCGCCGCGCGAAACGCGTGATTCCCGCCCCCGATCAGGAAGTTTATATAGTCGCGTTCGAGCGCGAACTCCGGCGACTCCAGCGCGCCGCGCAGCGCGCCATCCGTGGCGGGACTCGCGGCGGAACTCGCAAAACCGCTCCCCGCGTAACCCGTGACTCCAGGACTCCGCCCCGCGGCCAAACCACGGGCCGGGTGTCGCCCGAACGCCGTCCCCGTCACTTTCCACCCGCCGAAACTTGGTCCTTCAAAATTCGCCCGCATGATGTCGCGGTTCAGGGCGGACGCGCGATCCGCATCTGCTCGTTGAACGATCGCCGCCAGGTCCGGCGCCGAGTCCGCCATCGTCAGCCGGCGGAAATTCCTCACGCGGTGAAAGGTAAGCGCGTTTGCATTGTGAAAACTCTGCGCGTTCCAACTCGTGCGCGACACCGCCACGAGATCGTCGCCCTCGACCTGCCAGTCGAGATACTGGAACGCATACCGATCGTGTCGCGCGAGTTTTTCGCCATCGCGCCACCGCAAGACCTTCGCGTGCTCCCGCCATTCCTTCAAATCTGACGACGAAATCAGCATCACGACATTGCGCTGGGCAATCGGACTGACCTCGTGCGCGCGGTCCTCGTGGGCGAGCGTGATCTTGTTCACCAGCGACCAATACCGCCGGGAAACCGGGTCGAAGCGGATGGTGAATTTCGATTGCGAGCCCGGCAGCTGGAAGATACCGCACTCCGGTTGAAACGAGAGTTCGCGACCATCCCCGGAAACTTCGGTGCGAGCCGCGACTTCGTAGCGGGGAATCCCCCGGACTGAGAAGGGTGCGGTCGCATCCACCTCCATGTTGACGCGCAACAAATTCACGATGCCACCTTCGGGAGAAACGACCACGTTGCCTTCCAGCCAACCCGGGCGACGACCGGGCGCCCACGCTTCGTCGAACGCGATCCCATTCGTGCGAACCCAATTCTTCGCCTGGAGAAGGTCGGCACCCTCCGGCGCGCACAACACCACGGCGGCGAAGTGTCGCGGCCAGAGTTTTTCGTTCACGACCTCCTCCACCGCGCGCCAAATCCGCCCGTTGTGCACCACCACGGGCACCGGCGCGCTGTGAAACTTGCCCTTGAACAGGACGCCGCTCGGCGCATCGGTCGGCGTCGTCCACGTCCGTCCGCCATCCGTCGAGCGGCGGATGATCACATCGCCGTATTCGCGCGTGATGGCCATGTGATAGAGCGCCCCGCGGTGGACGAAAAGCGAACCCCAGGTGGCACCGCTGAACTGCGACCGCTGCGCCCACGACGCGCCACGATCCCGGGAACTGAAAACCCGCGTGCTTCGCGCGGCAGGTGCCGCCTGGCCGAAGAAATCGTGTGACGACACGTACGAGCCGTCCGCGAGGATCGCGATGCTGGGCGACCCGATGTACTGGGCTTCGGGCTCGGGCGAGGTGGCAACAACGACACCCGGCGGTATTCGGTCCTCGGCAACACCACGCGCGGTCACCGCCACCAGAGCGATGACTGCGAGGACCGGGCAAAGAGGGAGATTCCGACTGGTCATAGATGTGAGAAGGCAGAACGTCATCGGGCCGGCTTCGACGGGGACGGGGCCATTCCCCTGACCGCGAGCTGCGCCCGACGCAGGAGAAACAACCGGCCCGCTTCGTTACCGACCAATAGATTCGGGGCATCGCCACCCAACCGCGTGCCGACCGCTCCGCTTTCGTGCGCGCCGCCGGCCTGGACGATCCCCATCGTCGCATGTACAAACGGCACCGGATGTTCGAATACCGGCTGTTGATTCGTCCCCGCATTTCTCATGAAGAGCACGGTGGCAAGTGGACTCGACCCCAGGGTTGGCCGCGGATAGCCCGTCTCCCGGTTTGGAATGGCGTTCGAACGACACGTGCCAATGACGAGATCGAGCAACCCATCCTCATCCCAGTCGAAGAAGTCCAGTTTGCAGCGACCGGTCAGGCCACCGGGACCGCTGCTGGCAGCGATCAGCGCACCGTCGGTGAGACGTAATTTGCCCCCGTCGTCCACGTTGATGTCATCGATTTGTCGATACAGATGGAAGTGATCTTCGCCATCCACGAGCACGAGAGCGTTTCGTTCGCCGAGCCGGGCGACGCCGGGGCGCACGCGCCACATGCCGTGCAGGTCCAGGCCATCGCAGTAAATGGGCTGCGCCGGCTCCAGGGAGGGCGCCTTCTTCGTTCCTCGATTCACATAGACGGTGAAGTTTCCCGTGATGTCGCCCATGACGATATCCGGCAAGCCGTCGTCATTCCAATCGACGACATTGGGCGAAGTGTAACCCCATCGGGCTTCCTGCACACCCTGCACGCTCCCGGAGTAACCGGCCTGCACATTGATTGGCCGCCCGCCAGCCCGCACGCTCACGCCCGGTAGGAAACGCGGCTCGGCATCGGTGCCGATGTTATTGAAGAACAGCACGCGCCCTTCCGAATTCCCCGCGACGATGTCGAGCACGCCGTCTCCATTCCAATCAACGACCGAGGGCACAGGCAGCGATCCGGCATAAAGCTCAGCGTGCTCCTGCATCACCGGCACTGGCGCCCGAAACACGGGGCGCCCACCAGCGGAGAACCGTCCGGTGAAGGCATAATAGGAAAGCGCTCCCTCGCCTCCCACGATGAGATTTGAAAGGGCGCCCGTCGTCGCGGGAAACGCAACCACGCCCGCGCAGTTACACGGGTTGCGCAGGGTGTTGCCATCCTCACCGGCCGCCCAGCTGCAATCCGAAAGCTCCAGCCCGGAATCAGCGCGGTTGTGATAGTAGGCCAGCACGCCCTGCCGGGACCCCGTGATGAGATCGCGGGCGTGACCGGCACCCAAATTCACCGGCGCCATCTGATACATGCCCATGTACACTTCTCGCGGCGAAGTGGAAATCTGTCGTGCCGGCTCCATGGGCCCCTCAAGCAACCTCGGCAGCCGGGCCGCGTAAAGATAGCGATAAGGAAATCCACCGGTCCAAATCCCAGCCGCGTCATACGGCCGCCATTCCTCGGTCCACGCATCTCCCGCTTTACCGACCGAATCATCCGACATCTCGAATATTACATTCCAGCTGCCATCCGGATTCGGTAACAAGGCGAGACTCTCCGGTTTCTTTGGCAGGCCGATGATGCGAACGCGGCCAACCGCGAGCCAGGCGAGTTCCGTGCGATTGAAGACCGTGTGCACGATGTCGCCCCCGTCGATCCAGCCGGCATGGATCGTCCCGTCGGCTGTCTGGACGAGCGCGCCTTTTTCAGTGAACGCACTCTTCACCCGGATTGGCGGCGCAAACATCGGTACGCCACCTTCACCGTCGCGCAACCAACGGCAGATATAAAGCGCCCGCAGGCCACCCTGCCCCGCCACGAACAGATCCGGCCGCGATGAGCCGTAAACAAATGCGCTGCCCAGGACCCGATGCCCGAGGTTGGGCAACGCGAGCGGACCGATGCCATTGGGCGCAGCCGACTTCAGCGGAGTCACGTCAGCCAGTCTCGACGGTGTCGCCGCCGCCAGCGTACCCGCCAACAGCACTCCCACGCTGCCGCGCAAATGACCGGCCATCCAGCGCCGACCCGCCCTGCGCCTCTTCAAAATCGCCCTTTCACGCCAAGGCTGATGGCGCTGTAATAATGATACACCCTTTGCGGACGTTTCTTGTAGAGACGGTAATTATAGCTCGGTGGATTGAACAAGTTCTGCAGGTCGCAGAACACCGTGAGCATAGGCGAGAATTCGTAGGAAAACCCGGCGTTCGTGGTCGTGCGGGCAGCTCCATAAATGAGCCGCGATCGGTCCGCTGCATAAGTAATCAGATAATTACCCGTATAGTTGACCTGCACCCGCGCAGCGAACCGCCGATGATTGTAGGTGAGCCCAACATTACCTGCGCGCGGAACGAAATCCTCGACTTCATCGGTGGACTGCGTCCGACCGGTGCCGTAATCGCCCTCCGTCAACAAAATTGTCAGGTTAGCGAAAACGCCCAGACCGGCAAGCGGCCGCGGCAGGAAGCTCAGCTGCTGGCGGTATTCGAACTCCCATCCCCGGATTTTGGCGAAGCCTCCGTTGGCGGTGGAGAGGAGCGTGTACCCGGAGTAGTCACCATTGAAACCGTTGCCCGCGCCGGAATCGATAATCCCAAGATTGCCGGTGATGATGAAGTCTCGGATGTCCTTTGAAAAATATCCGGTGGAAATTAACCCCACCGGCTCGAAGTAATACGAAACGGCCGCATCGATGTTCTCGGAAAACTGCGGCTCGAGCGCCGGATTGTTGATTCGGACCGTTTGCGCATTTGCGTTCACCGTCTCGACGGGCAGCAGGCTGCCGAAAGACGGCCGCCCGATCGTATTCGACCAACTCCCGCGCAAGGTCAGGTTCCTGCTCAGGTTGTACGTCAGATAAACGCCCGGGAACCAGTTCGTGTACGAACCCTTGATTCGTTTCCAGTGGTCGTAATCCGCATGCGCCGCGCCGGTGGGATTCGCTGTCCGCTGGGCAGTCGTGCTCAGCGTCTTTGCTGTTACATTCGCCGCGCTTGTGACGGTGGTACGTTCCATGCGGACACCGGCCAGTGTGCTCAACCGCCCGACCTTTGCCCGTGCCTGCATATAGGCCGCAGTGACTTCCTCGGTTGAGCGATTACGACCTATATAGGGTCGCGTGGCGGCGTAATAGGCGTCCTCGCGCCAGCTCGTCGGATTCTGCTCGATGTCCGTCGCAATTGCCGCGGCGTCAGGGTACGGAAGTTTCAACCCCGTGCGCTCTTCGTCCGATGTGAGTAGCGTTGGATCCGCATATACGGAAAGCGGTTCCGCCCCGGCGTAATCCCACCGGCGATCACTGGCTTCATTCGCATTCCGCTGGCTGCGGTAATTGAAACCCGTCTTCGCCGACGAGGGCACGGCAAACGGTAGCGTGTAATTCAAATCGGCCTTTCCCGAGGCGACCTCCATATCGCGCTCCGTACTGCGTTTCGTGAGCAAGCCATTGCGGTAGTTGCCGCCATTGTAGATGCTCGGGCCCTCCGTCTGCGTAAACGTCGGCGTCAGATTTCCGCTCCGCTTGTCCAGAATCCATCCGACTCCGGCGACGCTCATGGTGAAGGCACCGCCGCCCGCGTTGTCTCCGAGGCCGGTCACCAGCCGGGCATGGCTCGAACTGAAGCTGCCGTCGTAATCGAGCCGCCAGCGGCCGAAATTGTGTTTTGCCCCGACATTCATCTGCACCTGGCGGTCGACGAAAGCGAGCAGCGTCGAGTTCAACTGGAAGACCGAGGCCGTGACCCCACGCACCTGCGTGACGTCGTCCGTGTACCCGGGCAGGATCGCACCGTTGCCGGTCGGTCGCCCGTCGGCCCCAATCGTTGCGAGGGTGCGGCCGGTCGATGCCTGCGAGCTGATTTGGCGGTTGAACGGCTGGTTGTCCTCATTCAGAATTGCCCCAAAGAAGACCACCGTCGAAGCCGAGAGCCGATGGTCGAGCCGCAGCTGGCCGCTCTTCTGCTTGCGGTTGTTGAATGTGTCGCGGGTTCCGTAGAGATAGGTGTACGCCGGCGAGTTAGTCGTGAACTCGTAGTCGCGCGGCGGACTGGTGCCGCCGCTGACGTTTTCGCTGTAGAAAGCGTTGAACGTCACGCCCAGGTTACGCTGGCCCCCGCGGATATCGAAGATTTCCTGGTACCCGAGGCTGGTCAGCGGATGAATCGGGTGATCGCGTCGCATCGGAATATGCTCGAAGAACGGCGGAGCCCACCGCGCGGCGGTGCGATAGCTGACGCGGCGCTTTTCCTTCATATCGAGCGAAGATGCCGTGCGAAAATTTACCGCGCCGCCAATCGAGCCCGCGCTCATATCGGGCGTGGGCGCTTTGGTCACCTCGATTTCCTCAAACAAGGCGCCGGAAATCGAACGCAGCTGAAATGTGCGGCCCGCGCCATTGCTCGACATGAGATTCCCGTCCACGCTCACCAGATTAAGGCCCGGAGAGGTGCCCCGTATCGCCACGTTGGATATGTTGCCATCCAGGTCGGCGAAACCGCTGATCCCGGGGAGTCGGATGAGCAATTCGCCCGGATCATCGTTGTTGAGGTGACCGAACGCATCGAGCGACGCGACATTTGTCACGCTGGGCGCATTGCGCTGCCGGGTGATGGCCGCCGCATTTCCCTCGCGCTCCCCGGTGACGACGAACTGGCCAAGCATATAAACCGATGAGGTCAGCTCGAAATCCCGCACCGCGGGTCGATCGGGCAGCGTCGTAACCACCCCACGCCCTTCTTCCAGCCCGATGTAAGTTACCATCAGGATGAGTTCCCCTGCGGGAACGTCGCCAAACGAATAACGCCCTGTCTCATCCGTGACATCGCTGCGTTGAAGACTCGGGATCGAAACGATCGCACCTTGGAGCATCTTCCCCGTGTGCTGGTTGCTGACAAAACCGGCGATGACCGCCTGTCCAGATTCAGTTCGCCGCTGGCGGGTCTCGCGGGCGGGCGCCGCCCGGGCGCTGTTGGGGTCCTCCATTCGCACGCGCCACGCGCCCGAGCGCTCATCGTGCGCCGCCACGAGCTTCGTGCCTGCGAGCATGCGCTCGATTGCGTCGCGCGGCGTGTACTCGCCGCGCACCTCGTTGGTCCGGATGCCCGCCGTCGTTTCAGTCGTAAACAGCACCTGCTGGTTCGCTTGGATCGCGAAGGTTTTCAGCGTGCGCTCGGCCACATCGGCGGGCAGCTCGAACGCGCGCTTCGGGAGTTCGGCCGCCAAGCTCGAAACGCACAGCGCGGCGCTGACGACCAACCAACCGAGTTGCCTCGTGACCGTTGCGCAGAGTGGGATGTCCATATCCTTTCCAGACGTTACACCGCGTAAAATCCCGCAAATTCCTGGCGCAAAAATCCGCGTGATCATGATCCCTCGTCCCTGGCCCATCAGCGGCGCCTGGCCAGCAGGATCTCCGACTCGCCGCGTGGCATTGCCGCGACGCCATGCTCCTCCTCGAGCATTTGCAGCAGGGCAATGACGTTGTCCGCCCGCACCACTCCGCTGATTCGCAGAGCACCCAGCGCCGAATCTGCGAGCACGAGTTGTATCCGAGAATAGCGATTGAACAGCGGAACCGCGTCACGCAACGGAGTGGCCGACAACTCCAGCCGGGGCACGCGCCACGCCAACCGCTCCGCCAGTTCCGACTCTGAGATCGCTTTTACCTCGGGCACGGTCGCGGGCGCCAGGTGCTGGATCGGAAAGACGGCCAGATTGCCCGCAGTGAGCAATGCAATCGGCGCGGCCGGTAGCTGGCTCGTCCGCCAAAGGCGCTGGCGCCTCCGGTGGTCAACGCGGTTTGCAGCGCCACCCGTCCCTCGGTCACAATAACCTCAGTCGACGCCGGCGTGAGTTGCACGGAGAACGCCGTGCCAATGGCGCAAACATCAACCTGACCCGCCTGAACGATGAACATCCGGGCCGCATCCTTCCGCACGTTGAAATGCGCTGCGCCTTGTTCGAGCACCACGCGTCGAACTCGCGGGGTGAACTCCACCCTCACCACGGCGCCGTCACGCAGCTCAAGGGTCGACCCGTCGGGTAATGCCCTGCGCACCGGTTCACTGACAACAAGCATCGGGGCCGCCAGAATCGACGATGGTGCCACGGGATTGCCCGTCACGCGCCATGCGACCACTGCGAGCACAACAGCCGCCACTCCGCCCGCCGCCACCCATTGCCGCCGCCGGCGATGACGCAGACGCCGATCCAATCGAAACAGGACATCCGCCGTGGCTCCCGAGTTGATCGCCCAGTCGATCGGATGCCACCGATTCACCTTCGGCGGCGAACCGGATTGGCTGTCTTCCGGCCGCTCAGAGTGCAGATTAGTCGCCATCGGTGGTGAATCCGCGCACCCCGCGCGCCCGCAGGCGCACTTCCACCAAGCGCATGCCCCGCGTCACCTGGCTCTCGACCGTCCGCTCACTAATGCCGAGTCGGCGAGAAATCTCTGCCTGAGAAACGTGTTGGAATTTTCGGAGGAGCATGATCTCGCGACAGCGCGTCGGGAGCGAAACGAGGGCTTCCGCGAGAAACTCGACCTTTTCCGTGTAAACCAGCGTCGCGCACGCATCGGGCTTATCTTCCAAGACGTGCAACTGGGACCAATCCCCCAAAGCATCCGTGCGCGCAGTCCGGGTCCGACGCACGGAATCGATTACGAAGTGCCGCGCGATCTGAAAAAGGAACGACTTTGTCGAGGCGATCGGCCGGGCAAGACGCGCGCGCCAAATCCGCAGGTAGGATTCCTGCACAACGTCATCGAGATCGCGAACCTGCGGGAACGCTCCACGCAAATAAGCCCGTAATGACGCGTCGTGGGGCTGCACCTCCTCTTCGAACCAGCGCGCTTGATCCGAAGTGGACGCCGCCAGTGCGGATACTGGACGGCCCGGCAACAAAGGGGCCGCGTCAGTGGAGGTGGAGGCACTCACAGCTGTAGGGGTAAGTTCCGGTAGGGGTTGGAGAAAATTGCCGGGCTGGAGACGGAATCAATACACCAGCTCCCGGAAATTCCTCACGCGGTGAAACGTGATCAAGTTTCCCTCGTGGGCGCTCTTCGCCCGCGCATCACCGCTGCGCGAAAGGATCACGAGATCATCACCATCGATGTCCATGCTGGCGTAGTGCCGCGCCTCCCGCGGCGACTCCGTCTTCGCCACCAATCCAGCGAAGCACCAGTCGACGAGATTGCGCGAGAAGTGCAGCACGAGCCGGTGCCGCTCATTGTACGGCAAATCGAATCGCGCCGGCGGCAGCCGCTCCGCGCGCGTCATCGAGTCAGTCGCCTGCGAACCCACCAGCCAGTAAAGCTGCGTCTTCGGATCGTACAGCACATGAAAACGCATCTGCCCGCCCGGCACCGGCAGGTAGAGCATCTTCTTCCCGGAAGGCGCCTGCTCGAGCGACATCGTCATCGTGCCATCGGTGTTTTCCACCACCTTCGTGAGACACGCGAAACCCGTTCCGCCCGTATGGGCGCGCGCCAGGATATGAAACGTCCGTCCGCTCGGGTCGTGCCACACGTGGTTTGGATCCATGATTTGCACAACGCCCGGCTCGACCCAGCCGATCGGCGGCATCGTGCGGCGCGGGGATTTGGCTACCTCCGCCCGATTGGGATAATCCTGCCGGAAGAAAGGCACGCCAAAAAAATCGAGCCCCGTGCGATTGATTTCATTCGTGCGCACTCCGGGAACGACATCGGCAAACACAAGTTCACTCGAAAACGTCCACGCCGCCGGCTTCGTCAGGTCGTCTTCGGCCCGCGCCCGCAACAGCACCAGCGCCTTCTCACTCGGCCCCCACGCATTGATGACCTTGTTTCGCCGCTCGAAGGCCAGGTACACATTGCCCCGGGCATGCCATACGTTCGCCGCGGTCTGCTGCCAGACGAGATCCATGCTGGTCAACGGCTGCGGCGGCGACCACGTCACGCCCGAATCGTCCGAACGACTGAGCGGCATTCCGGCGCCGGTCGACACGTAATAGAGCGCCCGGCCAGCCGCGAAAATACGCCCCTGCAATGCCGGCAGCTCCGCCCGCTTCATCCAACTTCTACCGCGGTCGTCGGACGTGAGCAGCACCTCGGCACTGGGGCCGTGCCTCGGTATATCATCACTGGCCCGCGTATAGCCGGCTACCAAACGACCGGTTTCCAGCCGCAGAATCGTCGGTGTATATAGCGGCACCTCGCCGGGAAACGGTGACTCGCCCACGAGCACGAAGTCCTGGGCGAGCGGCCGAATCGGCCCGCCGGTGAGCACCGCCGCCACGAGCACGAATGCAGCGGCCAGAACAGAATGAAGCGACGGTCGCACCTCGTTCAAAATTCGCCTTTCACGCCAAGGTTGAGCGCCGTGAAAAATATATACGAATTGGTCATGCCCGCCGCGCGCTCCCAGGACCGCACCGAGTTCGTGATATTCCGCACGTCGACAAACGCCGTCCACGCCTTGTGCAGCCGGTACGACACACTGGCATCGAGCATCGCGCGCCGGCTGGTATAACGCAGCAGCGCGGGGTTGTTATTATAGGAGTTCAGGTACTGGCCGGTCTCGTTCCACATCACCCGCGCCACCAGCCGGCGGTACGCGAAGCTCACTCCGAGGTTGATCGTCTCCGGAATGAAATTGAGCACGTCGGTCGTCGAGCGCGCCGTGCTCTCGCCGTAGTCTCCCTCGGTCCGCAGCCAGGTGTAATTCGCAAACGCCGTCAGTCCGGAGAACGGCTTCGGCAGGAATTCGAAACGTTGCTGATAGCCGATCTCGAATCCCTCGATCACCGCCGTCCCGCCATTGAACGTCGAGGTCAGCGTGTAGCCGGAGTAATCGCCGTTAAACCCGTTGTTCGGCCCGGACTCGATGGTGCCCACCGTGCCCGTGACGATGAATCCGGTCAGGTTCTTCCGGAACACATTCGCGGAGAAAAGGCCCACGGGCTCGAAATAATATTCAAACCCCGCGTCCCAGTTCTCCGATTTCTGCGGCCCGAGCCCCGCATTGTTCGCATTTACCGTCTCCGTCGCCGGGTTGACCGAAAACGACGGCACCAGCGTCGAGAAGCCCGGACGGCCGATGCTGTTCGACCAGTTCGCGCGGAACTGCAGCTGCCGGGTCAGATTGTAGGTCAGGTATACACCCGGGAACCAGTGATCATAGGCACCCGTGGTCACCCGCCGGTTATTATAGTCAGCGGTGCCCGCCGCCCCCGGGTTTGCATTGCGTTGCGCGGTGGTCGACAGCACCCGCGACGCGACAAACCCCTTCGACTCGACATCGGTCCGCTCATACCGCACCCCCGCCAGCGCCTTCAACGGGCCGAACAGCATCTGCCCCTGGCCGTAGCCCGCGAACACGTCCTCCCTCACGCGATCGTTGCCGATGAACGTGCGGGTCGTCGCGTAGTAGATGTTTTCCGGCCAGCGCCCGGGATTGTTGCGCAGGTCCGCTGCGGCATCCGCCGCGTCGACGTAGGGAATCTGGCGGCCGAGCTTCGACTCGAACGAGGTCTCCACCCGTTCGTAGTTGTTCAGTCCCGACAACACGCCAGCCGTGGCCGGCGGCGTCCACTGGCGGTCCGCGTTGTTGCGCCGCATTTCCTGGCGGCGAAAATTGAAGCCGGTCTTCGCCGTGGCCGGCCGCGCGCTCGTGAACACATATTTCAGATCGCCGCGGGCCGTCCACGTTTCGATTAGCTTGCTATTGTTCCGGCGCGCCATCGCCGTCGGAGTGTAAAAGGCCGGATTCGAGATGTCCGGACCTTCCGTCTGCGTCCAGGTCGGATATTCTTCCGAGGCGCCCCGATCCACCGTCCAGCCAATCCCGCGCAGCTCCATGTCCAGATCGCCGCCCTCCCGGCCGCCGTTTTCGCCGGTATCCAGAATCGACTTACTCTGGCTGTGCGCCGCGCTGTAGGTCAGCTCGGCGCGATTAAAGACGTGCCGGCCGCCCGCGTTCACCTGCCGCTGGCGGTCGTTGAACCCGAACAGCTGGGTCGTGAGCACCACGCGCGAGGTGTTGAGTGGCCGGACCTGCGTGAACGCCTCGGTGTAATTTGGCAGGATCGCGCCCGTGCCGGTGGGCTGGCCATTGGCGCCAATCGCGGCGACCGTCTGCGCCGTCACCGCGCGGAAGATGATGAGCCGGTTGTACGGCTGGTCATCCTCGTTGAGAATCGCGCCCAGGGTGAACGTGGACACGGGGGAAAACCGGTAGTCGAATCTCGCCGATACGCTCTTCTGCTTCCGGTTGTTGAAGATGTCGCGCGACTGGAAATCGTAGAGGAACGCGCGGCGCGACAGCGTGTTTTCGTAGGCATTGGTGCCGGTGAACCCGCCGCTGGCGTTCTCGCTGTAGAACAGGTTCACGGTGACACCGAGATTCCGTTCGCCGCCGCCCACGCTGAACACATCGCGCGCGCCCAGCTTGATCACCGGATGCACCGGATGGTCGTGCGCCATCGGCACATTCTCGAGCCAGCGCGGGGCCCAGCGAACGGTCGCACTGTAGGAAATCCGCCGCGGGCCCTTGAGGTCGAGTGGTGATGCCGACTTGAAATTGATCGCGCCGCCGATCGAGTCGGCCGGCATGTCCGGCGTCGGCGCTTTCGTCACTTCGATTTCGTCGAAGAGCGCGCCCGAGATCGAGCGCAGCGCAAAGCTCCGACTGTCGCCGAAATTGCTGGCCATCGGATTGCCATCGACGGTGACCATGTTGAGGTTCGCCGCCGCGCCGCGGATGCTGACGGTCGAAATGTTACCATCGAGATCGTGCGTGCCGGCGATGCCGGGCAGCCGCAGCAGCAGTTCACCCGCGTTGTCATTCGCCAGGTTGCCGAAGGCGTCGAGCGCGACGACATGCTTCACCGAGTCGGCGGTGCGCTGGCGCGTGATGGAGGCGGCGTTGCCCTCGCGTTCACCGGCGACGACAAACGCGTCGAGCCGATATACGGCCGAGTTGAGTTCGAAGTTCAAGGTGGTGGCGGTGCCCGCGGCGACCGTCGCTGTTCCACGCGACTCCTCCAACCCCGTGTAAAACACAACGACCGTATATTCGCCCGGCGGGAGATCGACGAAGCGGTAGCGACCGGTGGCGTCCGTAACCTCGGTCCGGCTCAACTCGCGAATCGCCACGGTGGCGCCCTCGAGGAACTTTCCAGTGCTGGTGTTGCTGACCACGCCGGCGATATTCCCCTTCGGCGACGGCGTTTGGGCGGAAAGTTCGATCGCCAACGCCAGGATCGCGCCGGCGATCCCAAGGCGGACGAAGTGTCGCATGAAGAGCAGGGAGACATTCATGGAATTGTTTGGTTCAGGACTGGGTTTGATTATAGCGCCATCGCCTCCGCCTGTCGGGCCGGCAGTGGATAGGAGCCTGAAGGCTCGGCGGCTTGCACGATGGCGGACGGGCCGGTGAGCGCGAAGGCCTGGAGAAAGCAAAGAACGGGTCGAAGTCGATTGGTCATGGTCAGTGCGGGGTTCATTCGGACTTGTCGGCCAGAGCACGGGTATTCGGTCCCGCTTGACAAAGCTAAATCGATTTAGGATGCAAGCGTTTTTTTGGCGCCGCCCCCGGCCCTCTGCCGTCGGCCGGAACCGTTCCGTCCTGCCCGACGCGCCGTCCACTTGTGTTTTGCGCGAAGCACGCGGACGCTCCCCCCTCATGGCTCGTCGCGCTCCCTCCCTGCAAGAAATCGCCGTCGACCGGTTGCCGAAGGCACCCCTCAACCGCGAGAGCTTGCGCGAGATGCTGTCGTTCGCCCGTTATCTGCAACCCTATCGCCGGCGCTTCTTCGGCGGTCTCGCCGCGCTTTTTTGCGGCGCAGTGCTCGGCCTCGCCTTTCCGCTGCTCGCGGGTGCCCTGATCGACGCAGCGGTCGGGCCGGGCGGCGCCCGACTGCCGGTGCTGGGACGCATGGGACATAATGACGTCGCGCTCCTGCTGGCCGGGTCCGTCACGCTCCAGGCGCTCGCGTCGTTCACCAGCGCGCTCGTCTTCAACCGCGTGGGCCAGCGCGCCCTCGCCGATCTGCGGCGCGACTGCTACGGGCGGCTGATAACACTACCGATGACGTTCTTCGCGCAGCGGCGTGTCGGCGAACTGAGCAGCCGGATCTCGGCGGACATCGCGCAGATGGAGGGCGCACTCGTGTTCGCGCTGCCGCAGATGTGCCGCCAATCGGTGTTTCTCCTCGGCGGCGTGGCGCTTGTTGCCATCACGTCGTTGAAACTGACCGCCGTCATGCTCGGCACGCTGCCGCTGCTGATTGCGGCCGCGGTGTTCTTTGGACGACGCCTGCGCCGCTATTCGCGGGAAACGCAGGATCAACTCGCCGCCACGCAGACGATCGTCGAGGAAACACTCCAGGCCATCGCGAGCGTGAAGGCGTTCGCGAACGAGGTCTTCGAGCTGCGCCGTTACGAGCGTGGCAATGAGCGGGTGCTGGGAGCGGCCATGAACGCCGCGCGCTGGCGGGCGGCCTTCGTGGCGTTTTTCATCGTGGCGCTGTTTGGCGGCATCGTGATCGTGCTGTGGTTCGGCGCCGGGCTGCTCGCGGGCGGGGAAATTTCCGCCGGCGAGCTCACGCGATTTGTCCTCTACGCCACCTTTGTCGCCGGAGCGATGGGCCAGGCGGCGGAGCTCTTCAGCCAGGTCCAAAAAACGGTGGGCGCCACGCAACGCGTCCGTGAGCTCCTGCGCGAGCCGACCGAGCTCGGTCCGGGCGCGCAGGCCACCGATCACGCGGTGGTGCCACGCGATGCACTGCCCGCGCGCTTGCGGGGAGAAGTCGTTTTCGAAGGCGTCGGATTTCGCTATCCGTCGCGCCCCGAAGTCGCCGTGCTGCACGACATCAGCCTCACGGCGCGCCCGGGCGAGCGGATCGCGCTCGTCGGCCCGAGTGGCGCCGGAAAATCCACGCTCACCGCGCTGCTGCTGCGTTTCTACGAACCCGAACATGGCCGGCTGCTGATCGACGCACGCGATGCGCGGGCATATCCGCTGGGCTGGTTGCGCGGCCAGATGGCACTCGTGCCGCAGGACATCGTGCTCTTTGGCGGCACGATCGCCGAAAACATCGTCTATGGCCGCCCGGGCGCCACGGACGACGAGGTTCGCACCGCGGCGCAACTCGCCAACGCTGACGATTTCATCCGCACCTTTCCCGAGGGCTACGCCACCGTCGTGGGCGAGCGCGGAATCAAACTTTCGGGCGGGCAGCGGCAGCGCGTGGCGATTGCCCGCGCCATCCTGAAGAATCCCGCGATTCTCATCCTCGACGAGGCGACCAGCTCACTCGACAGCGAGAGCGAGCGGCTCGTGCAAACCGCGCTCGAGCGGTTGATGCAGGGCCGCACCACCTTCATCATCGCGCACCGGCTCGCCACAATCCGACATGCGGATACGATCGCGGTGATTGAGGCCGGCCGGGTCGTCGAACTCGGGACGCACGATGAACTCTCCGCGCGAGCCGATGGACTCTACCGCCGCCTGAGTTCGCTCCAGTTCGGCGAGGTCGCACCCCGCGAGAACCACGCCTGGCCGTGACGCGAGGGTAAAGCTGCGAACGCCAGTGAGTGCCCGTCGCGGCGCCAATCAAGGACGTCAAGCGGGCTCTCCTGGCTAACCGATAACCAATAGCCAATAACAAATAACCACTCCGCTCTTCGGTCATGAAAGAGTGTTGCCCTCCACTCGCTGACGCTCGCCGCCACGATCGGATCCACACTCCATCGCTCAGGATTCGCTTCAGCGCGCCGCAGCGCGGGGGCGCGATCGTGCGTCGCCTGCCAGCCTGACCGCGCTCCCGCCCCGCCACCAATCAGCAGGTCCGCGAACGAACGGGAGTTCGCGGGCGCACACATGGGTCGCGCTCAGGGCTTGGCCGATCCCACGACCACGGCCGAGGCTTCGGCGATCAACACAGGCGAGTCGTAGAGCGGCAGGCCGCTGAAGGTCGCGCCCTGCGCCGTCTGCGACCAACGCGCCTCGGGCACGCGGTAGACACGGCCCGTGCGCAAATCGACCAGCACAGGCTGCGTGAACTTTCCGCCGCGGAAGGTCACGTTGGCGAGCGTCACCCCATTGCCCTCCGCCGGTGGCGAATCATTGAACCAGAGCGTCACGAACTGCGCCCCGCGATCGTTGCGATAGCCCGTCACCGCCAGCGCGCGCAGCGCCGTCGAGGTGAACGGATACTCCGGCACGCGCTGCACGGTGTCATCGAAGATCGTGAAGACGGTCTGCGCCGCGGTGTACACCGGCTTCACGTGGGAAATCGTCTGGTCCGGATTCGTCCCAAGCAGCCCCTTGTAGTTCATCCGCAACACCCCGTCCGACCCGCCCTGGTTGCTCGCCTGCGTGTAATGCATGTCGGAAATCGTGAAGAGGTTCATCGGGACATCCTTCGCGCGGTGCGCGAGCAAGCGGCGCAGATCCCATTTGGCCTGGAGGTTTTCCGTCCAGCTGATCTTCGAGAGTGCAAAGTTCTCCTGGTACTTCGACGGGGCGCCGGTCTCGCCCTGCCGGATCCCGATCTTCGCCCCATGCTTCGCGATCACGGAGCGAAGCTTGTCGGCGAGTGTCGTGTCGTCGGGGTTGCGCGGATAACCGTGGAAGGTGATCGCGTCGACGAGATCGAGTTTCCCCTGCGCCTTCAGGCCCGCGAGAAACTTTTCCGCGTAATCGACGTTGCCCGCGAGGCCGAGCGCCCAGATTTTTGCCTTCGGCTGGAGTTCCCGCACCATCGTCGCAGTGCGCACGTACAGACCCACGTACGCGTCGACCGTGGCCGTGCTGGTCTTGTTGATGTCGGGTTCGTTCCAGACTTCCCACTCGGTTACCCGATCCTTGTAACGTTCCACCAGCGCGCGGCACCACTTGTCCCACGCGGCGAGCGCCTCGGGCGACGAGGGAAATCCTCCGCCCAGCCCGGTATCGCCGCCACCCTGGTAGATGGTGTTGCCGTAATTGAATTCCAGCCACGGCCGCACTCCCTGCGCCACCGCGTCGTTCACGATCGCATCGAGCCAGCCGAAGTCGTAGACGCCCTTCACCTTCTCGCACTTCGCCCAGCCGGCCTGGACGCGGAGGCCCTTCGCGCCGAGCGGGCCGAGGTACTTCTTATAGTTTTCGTAGACCGTGAAATCGCGGTCGATCGTCTCGCCGCCGATGGACCACCACGGGGAGGCGGCGATCTCCTTGGCGTGGCGCGGCGCGACTTGGCCGAGCACCGGGAGCGTGATTCCGGTCGTGGGAGTAATCTCCTGCGCGAGCACGGGGGCGGCCAGGGCCAGGGTGCCGATCGCGGCGCGGAAACAGAAAAGTACGGGTGTTTTCATTGGAAGAAGAGACGGCAGCTATTCACGCGAAGCCGCGAAGGCGCGAAGATTCTTGTCTTCTTCGCGCCTTCGCGGCTTCGCGTGAGTCCCTGCCTTGGATTGGGGTTTGCTGCTCCGCCGCGGCTGGAAATCCGCAGTCATGAGGGTCTGGGGCCAGGCGGAGGTTGTCATGGCCGGGCGCTCACAGATTGCACCTGTCGCAACACATCGCGGGTTCGTTTCATCGTCGCCTCCAGATTGATCTTCCTGGTGCCCCGGTACCAGTTCTTCCACTCCCCCTGGCAATCGCGCTCCGCCAGTGCGGGAATCTGCGCCAGCGCGTGCTCAGCCCCCGCGAGGGCGGCGGTGCAGGCGGCTATGTTGCCGAGATCGAGCGCCTCGTGCGCGGTCTCCCCCAGTTCCAGCCACCCAGAGAAACACTCCGCCAGCGTCGCCTGGTGGATGAGGTTCGCCTGCAGGAAACCCGCCTCAGTCCCCGGTAGGTCCGTCGCCAACGCGCCGGCTTCCCGCCGCACAAGCGCAAACGCGGTCTTCTGCTTCGCCGCCCGGCTGATGATTGCGCGGCGCCCGGGGCTGGGTGGATGCGCGTCGTTGAGGCCCTTCCAGAACGCGTCACCCGCCTTTGCCGCATCAGCGGCCGCGGCGGTGCGCGGAACCGCCGGTCGCTTCTTTTCCGGTGACGGGCTGTCCCCGGTCGTCTTCGTCGCGAGCTTTTTCGCCATTTGCGCCAGGCTGGCATTGCCGGCGGCAACCATCTGCCCGTCCATCAGGAACGGCACCTGTTGCGCATCGTGGATCTGCCACGCGTTGAAGTAGAGCTGGTAGGCATGGAGGATCTCCGCCTGGTGCCGCGAAAATCCCGCCCGCACCCAGCCCGCCAGCCAGGCCGCGGGATCGAAACCGTCCATTCGCCACGTCATCTTCGCGGTCGCGTCGATCCCGAGCACGAATTCGCGGAGGTTGGAAACGTTGCAGATCGCATAGGTCCCGGCCCCGTGCGCGACGGCGGTCTGGAGGCACTCGTGCGTCTTGTGCGGCGCGACCACCTGCGCGAGGTGCGGCCCCGAGCCCCACAGCGCGTGATGGTAGTAAACGCCGTAAGTGTTTCTTGGATTCCGCGGCGTGGAATAGAAGTCCGGCTGCCATTTCCAACCCGGCGAGTTGTCGGCAAACACCACGATCGTATCGCCCGGAATCGTGAGCAGCTTCTGCTGGTTCAGCGTCGAACCCTCGGCCCACAGCGTCGTCGACTGAAACCGCGGCTGCCGCGGCGCGACCTCGTCGAGAATCCGCACCTGCTCAGCCATCGCGTCCGAAATCAACCATCCGCGATCGGCGTCGGACTGGGGCGTCTTCGGATCCGCCATCCACATCGGCCGGTCCGCAATGCCGCGCAGTCCGAGTTGCCAGACGACGTTCGGAAATTCGGCCCACTTCTGCGCATACACGCGCCAGACCTCGCGCACCTCGTCCGGATGACTGAAGTACGAGTACTTCAAATCACGGCCGCGCTTCTTCCAATAGTTGAAATAGGCGAACGCACTCACGCCCATCGGCTCGACGTGATGCTGCGACACGAACACGCCGCGCCGCGCGCACTCCTTGACCTTCATCGCCACTTTGCCCTCGAGCGCCTCGAGGTTGACACCGTACGCCTTCGTCTCACCGCCCGGCGGCAGCAACGTGACACCGAACAGATTAATCGTCTGCGAAGCGGGCGGATCGAAGTTTTCCGACACGCCGTAATAAAGTCCCAGCGAGGAAAGCAGCGGGACCTTGCGCACCCAATTGCGCGGCATCTTTGCCACCACGCTCCAGGAAAACAGGGTCTCCTCGAACTCCTGCGGCTCCAAAGCCGGGTTGCCCAAGCTGTAGCTGGGATCGTTGACGAGCACAAAGCCTTCGCCGTTGGGATCCGGCGGGGCACTCACGCGGAGAGTCGAGGATTGCTCCTTGCGCCACCCAACCGTGGAAACGAGTCGGTCGGCCAGCCAGTTGCTCTGAATGGCAAACGCCCCGGAATCGAGAGTCCGACGGCTCCTGGTCGCACCGCTCGACGTGTTCGAAGCCATCCTATCCTCCCGAAGCACCGTCACGGGAATCGGCGTTGGCCGGTATTGTGGGAGATCCTGGTGCGCAATGGCGTCGCTTGGGGGAATCACGCGTCCGATCACCAGTCCCTGCCCGTTGACGTGCTCCTGGAAATTCATCCGGTCGACGCCGATGCCAGGGAGGTTGAGCCCCGCCGGCGTCGACCTCTCCGCACCCGAGCCGCCCAGGTAATGCCAGGTCACAATCTGCTTGTTCTGCGCAGCCTGCCGGCCCTGCGCCGCACCGTTGCTCCAGAAATCCGGCGTATAGTGAGAGGTCCCGCCGCCGCGCTCCTCCGACGTGAACTTCTCGCGCTGCATCAGGCTTGAAACTACATGCCGGCCCAACACGCGTCCCCAGCGATTCTTGAACCTCTCCTCGAAATCGAGGCGATAGAACGCCTTCGCGCGAGAAGTCTCCACTTCCGATTCGCCATACGTCGCATCGCCTCCCGTGGCGGTGAAGGGCCGGCCGAAATTGGGATTCACTTCGCCCGTCCAAAGGTGCGTGTTTACAT
>JBBRCR010000014.1:0-39500 GCA_038204695.1 Opitutales bacterium
TTGAGCAGTTGACGCACGAGGATCGCGTTCTCGGGCAGTTCAAGCGTTTGTTTGATCGGCGGCGCTGCTGGCATCTTCCCCGGTGTAGCGGAACGCCGAAGAAAAGTCCCGTCATTTTTTTAGGGGCAAGCGCAGGGCTAGGGTCCGCGCTTTCCGTCGGGGAGCGCGGGCTGAAGCTCCGCATCCGCCCAGGCGGCTGCAGCAGTCGCACTTGTGGAAGATTCCGTTGGGCGGGAACGGAAAATACGGGCTAAAACGAAAACGTCGTCGTGAAGCGCAGGGAGCGCGGTTCGATGAAATCGACGCGGCTGTAGCCCACCCCGCGACCGCCTGGAACCTGGAATTCAGGGGTGGACGAGAAACGCTGCGGGATGATGCCGTCCTGATCCAGGAGGTTGGTGATGTTGATCTGGTAGCTCATCGAGCCGCGGAGGCGCCACCCGGACACGCGGTGAGAGTAACGCAGCATCGCATCGGCGCCTTCCAGGGCGCGGCCCTGGATTTCAGAGCCATCGGCGTAGCGGCCGATGATGTTGGGGCTGCGCCAGCGGTAGCCGACACCGGCGCTCAGGCCTTTCAGCCGGCCGGTGTTGAAATCGTAGGCGGTGAAAAAACTGACCTTGTGCGGCCGCAGGCCCCAGCGCCGTTCGTTGACATCGATGTCGTTGTTGATGTCGCGAATGATGTTCAGAATTTCCTGCGCCGCGGTGGTCGTACCGGTGGTCACGAGCCGCGTCAGGTCGGCCCCCGGTGCTTTCGAGGCCAATTCGAGCCAGCGGGCCACGGTCCCGCCCACGGTGAACGCCGACGGAGTGATCGTGTAGCTCGCGTCCGGATTCTGTTTGACCCCCTCGACCAACTGCCGGTTGCCGGCGAAGGTGAAACCATACCACGGAATCGCATCGGCGCCGGAGGAGTTGCTGCGGATGCGGTCGGTGTAGGAGTAGGTGGCGGTCACGCGCCAGTTGCTCGTGGGATTGGCCACCGCACTGAATTCATAACCCTCGGAGGTCTGGTCAAACATGGCGGCCGTGACCGGGACGGTGATGCTCGCGCGAATCGGAGCCCATTGCGCGGCGGTGTAGGGGAGGCCGGGCCCGACGAGTTGGGGCTGCAGGGCGTCGGCAATCCGGATATTGCGCTGATTATAGCGGGCATCGATCCCGCCGCTGCCGGTGTTGCCGGTTGACTTGGTTTGAAAATAGACGGCCTTCATCGAGAGCCGGTTGTCGAAGAGGTCCAGGGAGACACCGTAGTCGGACCCTTTCCCCTTGGAGGGGTCGGGGGTGAGGCCGTACGGCAGCACCTTGTTGGTGAAGGAAGGGATGCCGATATTCGTCGACCAGTTGGCGACCAGCGAAGCCCAGGACGTGGCGCGGAGGACGGCGCCCTGGGTGCGGGTGATTCCCTTGACGGAATTCACCGTCGCATTCGCTACATCATAGTCGACGATCGAGGACTTCAACACGGGGTCCGTGGTGAAGGCATAGCTGGTGATATCCGCCTCGTCGACCCGGTAGCCCAGGGTGGTGACGAGCCGGCGGTTGAGGAAATGGCTCTGGATGATGGTGAGCCGCGCATCGGCATGCTGGGTCGCGTAGGAGTTGCTCGTGCCCGCCGCGCCGTTGATCCAGCCGGTGTCATACGTCGTGGAGCCAATCCGGGCCGTCGTGGGCAGCGTGCGCCAGTGGGCGGAGTGGAAGGTGTAGGGTTGGCTCTCATCGAGATAAATGCGCTGGGCGATCCGGTTGCTCTGGTTGTCCGCCGCCGCATTAAAGGGCGCCCCGAGGAGCCCCCACTGGCGGCTGTTGTAGGAGTCGACATCCGTGCTGCGGGAAAGCATCGCCGCGAGGCGATGGGTGCCCAGCCACGCCCACTTGGGCTGGAGATCGTAGGCGAGGGAGAGCCGCGATTCCTTGTAGGTCGCGTGGTGCAGGCCGTTGATCCACGCGGCATCGATGTAGAGCCGTCCGGCAAAGGGGTTGGGCGGGCCACCCACGCCCTGCAGGGTGTTGGCATCGCCGGACAGCATCGGACTCGTACCGGTGATCACCGGACTCTCGATCGCGGTACTCTGGTAGTTGTGGGAAAAATTGAGGTGTAGCTGCTTCGTGACCCGCCAATCGACCGACACCGTGAGGTTGTGAAAATCCTGGGACCGATACATGCCCGGACCGCCCGAGTTCAGATCCCGGGGCAGATACCGCGGGTCGTTGATGACCAGCGTATCGCCACTCATCCCGGGCTCACCACCGGGAGCGCGGACGGCGGGATTATCGTAGGACCCGGTCAGGACCGTGCCCGCGGAATTGAAGAACGAGCCGTCGTTTTCAACGTAAACGAAGCGGCGAATTCCGGGCACCGCCGTACTTAAACCCTGGTTACGGGCCACGACGCCGACGGCCAGCTGCGCCGCCGTGGCGGCGGCCGCGTTGTTCGGCGCGAACGTGACCGCCCCGACGCCCCGGGCATTGCGATTGTCCAGCCACGCGAGCCCGCCGTCGAACAGGGGGTACGGGGCGACCCGCGAGCCGGTTTCATTGCCCCGTTCGCCCGCAACGCGCAGGGTCAGGCGCTCATCCGGGGTGAACGTGAGGGTGCCGAAGAGGCGGCGCTTGTCCTGGTAGTCAGGCTGGCGCCAGCCGGCGTTCTGCTGCTCCACCGCCGCGACGGAGACCCCCAGCATTTTCGGAATCACGACGTTGTTGGCGCGCAGTTCCCACCGGTTGGCCGCGACGCCGCCGCTGCCCATTTGGTAGCTGACCCGGCCGCTGTTCCGGTGGGTCGAAGCCAGGATGGTGCTCTGGTTGATGAGGCCGCCGGCCGAGCTGATGCCAAAGAGGATGCCATTGGGGCCGCGGCTTTCATCGTATCGGCCCACCCGATACGAGTCGTTCGGGGTGATGCTCTTGAAATAATCCAGCCCCTGCGAGGAGCCAATGCCGCGGATGTCGATTCCCCGCACCAGACTCTGGGCGTTGATGGCCGCGTTGGCATTGGGCGCGGCGTTCGTGTCCTGGGTGGCAAGCTGGGCGCCCACGGTGTACCCCACGAAATCCTCAATCTGGTTGATCCCGAGATCCTGCAGGAACTGCTCGGTGAAGACGCTCACCGATGCCGGCGTGTCGCGCAGGCTGGTGTTGAGCCGGCTGCCGGCGAGGGTGTTTTCGGCGCGATAGCCCTTGTCCGCGGCCGCGTTGACGGTGAAGGGACTGAGTTCAACGACCTCGCCGGGCGCGGGCGGCGGAGTCGTCACGGCCTGGGCGCCGAGATCGGTGCAGGTCAGCGCCAGGATGGCGAGGGGGAGGAATCGAGTCATGCCGTTCATCTTGGTCACGGTTGGATTGAGGTTTGGTCCAGGCGAGAAAGCTGCGGGGTCGGGATCCCGGCGGGGGCAAAGGCGGATGTTCCCACCCGACCGCGAAGCATGGTCGCTCCTCCGTGTGCCGGGCAACCCCATTAAGGGGATGGAGCTTAACGCAAGTTGGACGAAGCGGAGGTGGCCTGACTGCGCGGCGGCTGGGACGACCTGCCTGCTGTGTTGTGTGAGCGGCCGTCGTCGCGCGAGGGTTCCTACCTGCAAACCAGAGTTGAACCGCAAATGGACGCTAATAAACGCGAATTCGAGGCAGCGACTCGGAGCACCCTCGCGACTCGCTCAACTTCGGGGTTTTCCCATTCGCGTTTATTAGCGTCCATTCGCGGTTAAGAATCATCAGATGCCTGATGACGCTTGAAATCCGCCATCCACGGGGAGAGTGACACCGGTTACAAAGCCGGCTCGCGCGTCATCCAGCAGCCAACAGACCGCACCGAGCAATTCCTGTGCTTCGCCGAAACGTTTCTGCGGCGTGTGCGCCATCACATTTTGCCCGCGCGCGCTCAAGCCGCCGTCGGGTGTCATGAGGATCTTCCGACTACGGTCATTGACGAAAAATCCCGGCGCGATCGCGTTCACGCGAATGCGGGCGGGCGCGAGATAGACCGCAAGCCATTCCGTGAAACTGACCACGCCCGCTTTGGCCATCGCGTAGGCGGCGACGCGTGTCAGCGGCCGATAGCTGTTCATCGAAGCGAAATTCAGAATTGATCCGCGGCCCAACGCCGCCATCTCGCGCCCGAAAATCTGGCACGGAATCACCGTGCCGAGTGTGTTGACGCGCATCACGTCGTCGAAGCGCTTGAGATCGAGGTCGAAGAATCCGCGCGTTCCCGCCGGCTTGTCCGCGGAAAGCTCGACAGACGAAAACTCCGTGAGCGTGGTAGCCGCGTCGGCGTGATTGCCGCCGGCGCCGTTGATGAGGTAATGGCAGCCCCCGAGCTCGCGCGTGACGGTTTGCCGCGCACGCTCCACCGCGGTGGCATCGATGACGTCGCAGGCGACGGGCAGCGCCGTGCCGCCCGAGGAGCGGATCTCGGCCGCCACGCTCTCCAATGTGGGCAGCGTGCGACCGAGCAGCGCGACCTTCGCGCCCCGGCGCGCGAGATCCTTCGCGACGACCGAACAAAGCGTGCCGCCCGCACCGGTGATGACGGCCGTTTTTCCATCGAAGCAGGAGTCGTTCATGAAAGTGAAATGATTACAGCGCGAGCATGCGGTGCGCGTTGTCGTGGCATATCCCGCGCACCAGCGCGGCGAGCAACGCACTATCTGTTGGAAATGCGCCGGCCTCGACCTGCTCGCCGAGCCAGCCGCACAGCACGCGCCGGAAATATTCGTGGCGCGTCATCGAGAGGAGGCTGCGCGAGTCCGTGGTCATGCCGATGAAGTTCGCGAGCAGGCTGTGGTTCGCGATCGCGTCGAGCTGCGCGCGCATGCCGCTCGCGTGATCGTTGAACCACCATGCCGGGCCGAGCTGGAGTTTTCCGGGGACGCGGTCCTCGGCAAAAGATCCGGTCACGACGGCGAGCGGAACAAAATCGGCGGGGTTCAGCGGATAAAGAATGGTGCGCGGCAGCCCGCCGGCTTTTTCCAAATCATCGAACCACGCGCACAGGCTGGGCACGTCGGAGCGTCTTCCGATGCTCGCAAAACCGCCGGCCGGTCCGGCCAGGGCGCGAAGCCGCGAGCTGGTGTGCCGCTGCGCGCCGAGATGAAGCTGCATGATCCAGCCACGGCGCGCGTATTCCGCGCCGACCCAGCGAAGAACGGCGGCGCGCAGTCGCATCGCGTCGTGCGCCGACAAACTTTCTCCGCCCAGCCGGCGTGCGAACAAGGCCGCGCCATCTCCCGCATCGACCGGGACGTAGCTGAAATCGTCCAGTCCGTGATCCGCCAGCCGGCATCCCGCGCTCGCGAACCCGTCGAGTCTTCGGCTGACCGCGGCGCAAAAACCATCGAAATCCGCGATCGAATCACCCGTGGCTTTGCCGAGCTCGCGCAGCCACGAAAGCCAGTCCGGTGACCCGACGGCGACGAGGTCGTCGGCTCTCAAGGAGGGCAGCACCCGCAGCCCGGCGCCGGCCGGCGAGGCAAGCGCGTGCGTCGCCACATCGTCGAGCAGCCGGTCCGAGGTGCACACGCAAGCGACGCGCCGTTGCACGAGCAGCCGGCGCGCGGAAAATTCCGGCGTGGCGAGCCGCGCGTTCGCTGCATTCCAGATCCGATCCGCGGACTCCCCGGTGAGCGGTTCGTCGATGTCGAAATAGCGTTTCAACTCGAGCGCCGTCCAATGATGCAGCGGATTGCCGGGCGTGCGCGGGACCGTCGCCGCCCACGCCTCGAATTTCTCCCGGTCGCTCGCGTTGCCCGTGATCGTTTGCTCCGGCACACCAGCCATCCGCATGGCGCGATGCTTGTAGGGATCGCTCGTCACCCAGAGCTGGGCGATGTTTTCGAATCGCCGATCCACCGCGAGATCGCGCGGATCGAGGTGACAGTGGTAGTCGACGATCGGCAAATCCGCCGCGAACTCGTGATAGAGCGAACGCGCGGTGGCCGACCGCAGCAGAAAATCGTTGTGGATAAACGTGCTCACGTCGTCGACCTAGGCATCGCGGATTCGTTCGACTCGTCCAACCCAGAAAATCAGCGCGACGCACGCCATCAAGGGCAGCAAGCCGACCGTCCAGAATACGGGCTGATAGCCAAGCCCGTCGACCACCTGGCCCACCGCATACGTGAACGCAGCGCCGCCGAGGCTGGCCGCCATCAGGGTGGAACCCATCGCGGTGCCCATCGTCTCGGCGGGAAAAATATCCGCATGCAGCGCGAGGATGTTTGCGCTCCACATGCCGAAACCAAACGTCGCCACGCACACCCATGCGATCGCCGCAGCGGCCGAGGATGCGTTCACGACCTGAATCCCGCTCAACATCGCGAACGCGCCCAGCACCATCACCGTCTTGCGCGCGAGTGTCGCACTGTGCCCGCGCGCCAGCAGCCCATCGGAAACCGCGCCGCCGCTCATCTTTCCGAGGTCCACCGTGAGATATGGAATCCAGCCATAGAAGCCGATTTCCTGGAGCGAAAAACCACGGCCTTTGCTCAGATAATCCGGCAGCCAAAAAACGTAGAACCACCACACCGGCGTCGCGAGGAGCCGCGTCGTCATCAGGCCCCAAAGTTGACGCTCGCCGATGATTCGCCGCAAAGCGGTGCCAAACGCCGGTGGCTTGGCGGGCGTTGCGCCCACCTCGCGCGAAACGTGCGCGCGGTCTTCCGACGACAGCCAGGGATGCTGGTGGGGCGCGTGGTAAATCCACAGCCATCCGATCAGCCAGATGAACCCAAGGACACCGGTGACGACAAACGATGCGCGCCAGCCGTAGCGGGCCGCGAGAAAGGCCACGACCGGCGGCGCGAGCACCGCGCCCACCGCCGAGCCACCATCGAACATCGCCATCGCGAAGGCGCGCCGCTTCTGCGGAAACCAGCTCGCCACGGCTTTCGTGCCGGCGGGCCAGTTGCCCGCTTCCGTCAGCCCAAGCGCCACTCGCGCAATCACGAGGCTCAGCGGCCCGACCACGAACGCATGGAGGATCGCGGCAATCGACCAGCCGACAATTGAAACCGAAAACCCGATACGCGTGCCGACCTTGTCGATCCACATGCCAACCGGCACCTGCGCGAGCGTGTAAGCCAGCAGAAACGCCGTCGTGATCGCGCCGTAATCCGAGCTGGAAAGCCCGAGCGCCTCACGCAGCGTCGGCAGCAGGACCGAGAGCGCCTGCCGGTCGATGTAGTTGATGACGGTGGAGAGGAAGAGCAGCCCGAGAATCAGCCACCGCAGCCGCGCGAGGGGCATCGGAGTTTCGGTTCGAGGCGCGCGGCTCATGGTAACGTGACCACCACTTCGCCGCCGTCCCGCGTGAGCCGCGCCGATTGCTCGCGCAGGACGCCGTTGCGCGTGGCGCTGATTTGATAGCGACCGAAGTGACCGCGCGTCTTCACGACCCCGGCGGCATCCACCGTGCCGTCATGCCGCGTGCGCCACTGGGTCAGCACGAGATCGCGCCACACGGCGGCGTTGGGTTTTTCCGACCAGTCCGGGCGAAACATCGCGGCGTCGGGCTTCCAGTGTCGCGACTGCCAGAAGCCCCACATCGTGAATCCGGTCACCGCCGGATGACTATAGCAGGCGATGAGAAAGTCGCGCGTATAGTCGGCCTGCAGCGCTTCGTCGGGCGTGTTGAGATCGAACTCCGTGATTTGAACGGGGAGCCCGGCTTTCGCCAGCAGGTCGAGATCGGCGAGGACCTCCGCGGGAGCGCGGACCTGCCGGCCGACGTGGCCCTGCACCCCGAGGCCATCGATCGGCGCGCCGGCGGCGCGCAGCCGCTCGGCGAACGCGAGATAGCGTCCAATCCACTCCGCGCTCGTGGAACTGTTCAGCATCCCGTATTCGTTCAGGAAGAGCTGCGCCTCCGGCTCGAGCGAACGAGCCAGGATGAACCAGCCGGCAGCGCTCGCTTCCGGCACGTGCTGAAAATAATCCCGCTCGTGCACGGGTTCGTTGATGACATCCCAAGCGATGACGCGGCCTTTCATCGCCGCCACCACATCGCGGATACGTGCGTCAATGAGGCCGGCGAGCTTCGGCCCGCGATCCGGGTCCTTGACGACGAACGCCGGCGTGAATTTCCACCCGGGCCAGATTACGTTATGACCGCGCAAACGCAGGTGCTGCGTCTCGATCCAATCGACGGCGGCCAGCGTCGGCGCGCGGCGCTCGGGCCGCGACCACGCGGGCCACTTGAGATCGTTGTCGAGCGTAACGGTATCGAATAGCGCCACGACTTTCTCCCGATAAATCCGCGCGTCGGTCGTGTCGCTGGTCAGCAGGGAGGCGCTCACGGCGGACCCGAACAGAAAATCCGGCTGCGCGAGTCGCAGTTCAACGCGGGCGCCGCGCGCCGGTTGACCCGCGGCGTCGACCACGCGCACGACGAGGGGCGCGGTGCGCAACCGTTCGATCCGCTCGAGCGCATCCCGCCGCCAGGCGGCGCCCGGCTCGCGACCCGGATACGTGAAACGGGTGAGCGGCAACTCGCGGTGGCTGATGCGCGGTCCGAAGTTCAGCACCTGAATCGCCGCGAGTTCCACGACCTGCGCGAGCGCGCCAAAGGAAAAATTGATCGTGGCTTCATTGCGTTCCGAGCCGGCGACCACGGCGAACGGGATTTCGCAGAGCGACCATTCGGGCCCTGCCGTCAGCGGCAGCACGAGACTGCGCTCGGCTCCAGGCGTGAGCGGTTGGAAGTAAAAGTTGAACATCGCTTCGCCTGACTCCTGCCGCGCGTTTCGTGCGCGGGCGTAGAAACGGACGAGCACGGCATCGCCGCGGCGCACGGGTTCGCGTATCCGCCAGCTCGCGACAACCTCGTTGGGCGTCTTCGCCGGTGTCAGCACCTCGACCCGCAACACCGCGGATCCCTCCGCCGCGGGTTGCCACTGCATGGTGGCTCCGGGATTGGCGCCGCCCGGTGCTCGGAATGCCGGCTTCGCGTTCTCGGCCCCGGGCATGAGATCCACGGGTTGCAGCGCCACGAGTGCCGCCGGCAACGGGACCACGCGAGGCGGAGCGGCTGCAGCGAGGCTGAGTGACGCCAACGCTCCAAGGATAAGACGAGCGAGCATCGAAGCGTGGAAGCGCAGCATCGGTTTCACCGGAGGGTTTAGCGCGGCGTCGCGTTGATGCGGACGGCGGACTTTTCTGCGATCAACACCGGCGAATCGTAGAGTGGCAGGCTGCGAAACTCGGCGCCGCGGTCTGTCTGTTTCCAACGATCGTTTGGCACCGCGTAAACCGTCGCGGTGCGCAGGTCGACCAGCACCGGCTCGCGAAACTTGCCCGCGCGGAACGAAACGTCGGCGAGCGTCACGCCGTTGGCCTCGGCCGGCGGTGCGTCGTTGAACCACACGGCGGCTATTTGCTGCTTTGTATCAGTCTCAAAGCCCGCCACCGCCACACCCCGCAGCGCGGTGCTCGTGAACGGATACTCGCGGGCCAGCTTCACGGTGTCGTCAAAAATCGCGAACACCGCCTGTGCGGCGTAATACACCGCTTTCACGTGGCCGATCGACTTGTCGGGATTCGTGGCCAGCAGCCCCTTGTAATTCATCCGCAACACGCCGTCCGATCCGGCCTGGGACCCGTTCGGCTGCGTGTAGTGCATATCGGAGATCGTGAAGAGATTCATCGGCACATCCTTCGCGCGATGCGCCAGCAGCCGGCGGAGATCCCACTTGGCCTGCGTGGTCTCGGTCCAAGGAATCTTCGAGAGCGCGAAATTCTCCTGGTAACGCGACGGCGCGCCGGTCTCGCCCTGGCGGAGCGAAATCGCGCGGCCGTGTTTTTGAATGACCGCCCGCAGCTTGTCCACGAGCGTGGTGTCGTCCGGATTTCTTGGATACCCGTGAAACGTGATCGCGTCGATAAGGTCGAGTTTGCCCTTCGCCTTCATGCCCGCGAGAAACGCATCGGCATATTCGGGCGTGTGTGCTAGGGCGAGCGCCCAAAGTTTCGCGTTGGGTTGCAGTTCGCGGATGATCGTGACGGTGCGAAGGTAAAGGTCGACGTAGGCGGAGGCCGGCGCGGTGCCGCGACTGTTGAGGTCGGGCTCATTCCAGATTTCCCATTCCTGCACGCGATCGCGATAACGCGTCACGAGCGCGCGCACCCAGTTGTCCCACGCGGTCAATGCTTCCGGCGAGCTGGGAAACCCGCCGCCGAGTCCGGTGTCGCCGCCGCCGGGATAAATTTTGTTCCCGTAACTCAATTCGAGCCAGGGCCGCAGCCCCTGCGCCACGGCATCGTCGATGATCACATCGAGCCACGCCCAATCATAGACCCCCGGCTCCTTTTCGCATTTGGCCCAACCGGTCTGGAGGCGCAGCCCCTTCGCCCCAAGCGGACCGAGATAGCGTTTATACTGCTGATAATCGGCGAAGTCGCGGTCGAGTGTCTCGCCGCCAATCGACCACGGCGAGGAGGCGATGTCTTTCGCGTTTCGCGGCGCCACTTTGCCGAGCACGGGAAAGGGGATGCCGGTCGTTGGCGTGATTTCCTGCGCCACGGCAAGGGCCGTAAGTGCCAGCACGCCGAGAACCACTCTGAGAGGCAGGACTGGGATATTCATTATGGAGTAGAAATTACTGTCCGAGTAGGGCCGAAAGATCGGCGACAAAGACGCCGCGCGTGCCGCCGACGAAGCCGTTGAACGCCACGTAGCGGCCGGTGCGATCCCACGCCGGATGCGGGTCGACGCGAAACTCGCCCGCCGTCATCGACACGAAAATAGACCCGATCGTCTGTTCGGTGCCGCGCTTGAGATCGATCAGCCGCAGCGGTGAGGTGCCATCGTGTCGGGCGACCGGCTCGTCTGGATACGCATCCGTGATGAAGAACGGCTGGCCTCCGGAATGTTGTGAGGGATGGCCCGATCCAGGTTTGAAGATGATCTTCATGTCTGTGCCGCCGGCGCGGACGCTGATCACCTCGAGGCCGGGCTGACCATCGATATCGAGGTTCATGGAAAGATGTTCGCCGTCCGGCATCCAGTTGATGTGGTGCCCGCCCTTCGCCCACTGGGCCGGCGTGACGGCCGTGCGCAGTTCGGAGCCGTCGGGCCGCATCGTGATGACCGCGCGCCGGCGCCCCTGGCCGGCTGCCGAGCGAACGGCATTGCGATCGGTGCGCGGGCTCCACTGCACGGTGGTCAGCAGGCGTGTGCCCTGCGGATTCCATTTCACCTGGAAGCAGTAATACTCGAACTCGTCGGGGTTCGGAATCGCGATGTCCGGCTTCGTTTTTTCATAGATGTCGCGAATGGAAACGATCCTACGACTCACGCCGGTGGCGACGTCGGTAACGGACACACCGTCTGACGCCACTGGCCCGATGTTGCGCGGGGGCCGCGCCGACTCGGGCACGACTACGCCGTAGCCGATCTGGGCCCGCGGCGATTGGATCAGATTGTAGGAGGCGAGCTGCCGGCCGTCCGACGACACCATGAAGACCGTGCCCTCGAGCCGGCGTGATTTGCCCGTCTGCGGGTTGAGGTGCACCGCGAACGCGCGCCACGTTTGCGGATCGACATCGTTGAAGAACAAATCCGCGTCGGTGGCGCCCCACTGCACGTTGGCGCCGAGTTGCATCTCGAAGCCGCGGGATTCCGCGACGACGCGCTCCTGCCCATTGACCAGATCCACCAACACGACCTCCCCCACCTCCCCCGGCTGCGGCGAATGCTTTTCCTGCGGGAACCGGAAGAGCGCGAGGTAGCGTCCGGACGGACTGAACGGCGAAGTGTCGAAGAAGCGGTGAATCGTGCGGCCCGTCGCAACGCGGACGATGCGCACGCCCTTCACGTCGGCCTTCACGGCGGGAAACTGGGACCACGCCGGCTCCACCCCGGCGCACACTGAAACATGGGCCAACCCGAAACCCATCGCGATGCCCAAGATGATTTGCGCGCCGTTCATGCCGCCATCAGAAGGACAGCCGGGTCAGGAGCGAAAACTTTCTGCCTTCCGCGATGGACCAGACGGGGACGGTGCCGTCCGGATTGATCACCGCCGGCACGAGTTCGTCACTCGTGAGCAGATTCCGGACATTGAGCTGCACCTTGAGTCCGTATTGGCGGCGCAGAATCTTGGTCTGGTAGGAAATCCAGGCGTCGTACCGCGTCTCGGACGGACCGTAATACGGATGCCGGACATCCGAGATGCGGAGGTCGCTCGGCAGCGCGGGCCCACCCGCGGGCACCGGGGTGAGATCTGCGCGGAAACTGCCGACGGGATATCCAAGCGCGGCCTTGTCCAGCCAGCGCACACCGGCACCAACGCCCCAGCCCTTCAGCCGTTCACCCTGAAAATCGTAATTCCCGACGAAGTTCGCACGCCAGCGACGGAGTTCGTGCACCGGGGCGCCGTCGCCCGCGGCCGCCGTGTTGAAGGGATTCATCACCGTGCGCTGAAAGGTCGCCGCAAACATGTTGGGCTCGGTCCGGCTGCCGATCAGCGGAATTGCCGCCTGCGAGAGCGGAATCTGATAGCCCCAGTCCTTCAGCCACTCCGTAACGAGCGGCTGGCCCGACGCCGTCGGCGTGTCGAAGAGCAGTTTGCGGGTCGCCGCGCCAGTATTGCTGCGCACCGACTTCTGCTCCGAAACATTCATCACGATCGAGAGACCGCGGATCGGGCGGTACATGAGTTCGAGCTCCATGCCCTTGCTCACGAAGTCGCTCGTGTCCTGGACGCCGGGATTGACGGACGAGGGGGTGCCATTCTGCAGCCGCCAGTCGAACAGGTTCAGCAACTCCGGCGGTGGTGCGACGTAGTTTTGGGGGAAACCACCCGGGCCGGCCGGTACCCAATTGTTCAATACGGCGTTATACGCCTGCGAATGCATCGAGACGACCTGCGCGGCGAGGCCCCCGACCGTGCTGTTGAAGCTGCCGGTCTGCGTCGTCTCGAAGAAGTTCAACCGCCCGGTGAGCTTCGACTCGAACGCTTCGAAATAGACTCCCTTCTCCTTCGTCACGCCGGCGGGTGGAGGCACGGCGACGCCGAACGCATTCACGGTGCGGCCGGCCGGCGGACTGAAGTTTTCCGATTCGCCGTAGTAGGCGTTTAACGCGGAGATCACCGGCACGCGGCGCATCCACGACTGCGGCATCTTCGCCACGGCACTCCACGCGAAGAGCGTCTTCTGGAAGTTCTGCGGAACGATGGCGGGATTGCCGAGGGTGAACGACGGGTCGTCGATCAGCGCATAGCCTTCGCCATTGGCTATGATCGGCGCGTTGATGCCGCGGATCGATGACTTCTCTTTTCGCCAGCCGACCGTGGAGACCAGGTGGTCCCACAGCCAGTTGCTCTGCAGTGCGAATGCCTGCGAATCGAGCTTGCGCCGGTTGAGCACACCGGAACTGGCGGTGTTCGACACCCGGTCGTCTTCGCGCCGCAGATCGATCGGCGTGTAGGACGGAGTGTACGCCGACTGTTGCGATACTGCGGCGCTCGGCGCAGGCGTCCGCGTCAGCACGACGCCTTTCCCGACGACTTCCGTGTCGAAGTTCATGAGGTCCTGCCGCAGGCCGGAGATGTTGGCGCCGGCCGGCGAGTTCGCATTCGCGAGGGAGGGGCCGAGGTAGAACCACACGGTGGGCTGCTTGCTCTGCGGTTGCAGCCGGCTCTGGTTGTTGCCGTTGACCCAGAAGTCCGGCGTGTAATACAGCCGCCCGCCCGAGTGGGTGCGCGTGGTCAGCTCCTCACGCTGGCCCAGCAGGGAAAAGACATGTTTCCCGAGCACGCCGCCGACCCAGCCGGATCGCTTTTCCTGGAGGTTTAATTCGTAGAACAGCTTCGCGCGCGACGTGTCGATTTGCTGCTGGTTAAAACTCGCACCGCCGGCCGAGGCGGTGAACGGCCGCCCGAAATTTGGGTTCGGTTCGCCGGTCCACATCCGCGTGTTCACGTCGATCGAGATCCAGGGCGATCCTTCCGGGAGCAGGTTCTGCAGGCTCTCGCGCCAGCGCTGCCGGTTGAACGACAGCTCGACGCCCGCCGTACGGCGAAGGAGCAACTGCTGCAGGGAGGCATCGAATGACTCCAGGCGCGATTTCTGACGCGAATTCGGCCCGACGAGCAAATTGTTGAAGTAATCGAAAACGGAGGGATCGGTGAGGTTCTCCGCCGTGTAGAACGCCTGGTCGGGAAAGGCATAGTCCTGCCGCACCCGGCTCATTTCGCGCGAGTACGCGTGCTGGGCGGTGTTGGTCAGGCCGGACCACGGGAAATAGACGTTGTTCGCGACCATCGCCCGCCCGAGGACCGTCTGCCCGGTGGGCGAGAGCGGGACGTTGTCGCGCGGCGCCTTCGCGAAGGGATCCTGGAAGATAAACGTGGCCGAACGATTGACGTTGTCGGCCGTGCCGATGGTGGCGGTGCGCGCCGCGGCCGTGAAGATCCCGCTCGCCACCCCTGGGTCGTAGGTGACTTTTCCGCGTGCTCCGAGTGCCTTGAGATTGGCGGGGATGGTCTCATCGAACCAGGAAGACAGCCGGTCCGAGGGCGGCAGCACGCGGGGATTGTTGGAAACGATCCGGCCGCGCTCGTACGAGGCGCTCAGCGTAGTGGAATCAAGGATACCGCGGTTGCGCAGCGGCTTCACATCCCAGGTCGCCGCCGCATACTTGCGCTCGGCATCGCGGAAGGCGAAGTCCTGCTGGAATTTTTCGTCGTCCTTCACGCCCGCGATCCGCACCGCGAAGTTTCCGCGGCTCGGCACGAGGTTGTAATCCAGGGTGGCGCGCCAGCTCGCGTAGCTGCCGCCGACAAGCTCCACCTCGCCGTGCTGCCGCTGCAGATCCGCGGATCGCGTCGACGTGTTGATGATGCCGGCCGGACTGCCGACGCCGAAGAGCAGCGCGTTGGCCCCGCGGTTCATTTCCACGCGGTCGGTGTTGTAGGCATCCATCGGGATGATGCTGCGGTAAAAATTCCGCGCCATCGTGGCGTCGGCCAGCCCGCGCACGCGCGCTCCCGTCTGGGCGTTGCTCAACGACGGTTCCCCGGTCACGCCGCCCTGCGTGGGCGTCACCCCGGAGATGCCGCCGCCGAAGCCCTTCACGTCCATGTTGGCCTGATACGCCAGGACATCGCCAAGCTTGGTCGAGGCGGTGTCTTCGAGGAACTTGTTCGTCACCACCGAGACGGCGGCGGCGAGGTCGGTGAGCTTGGTGTTCAGCCCCATGCCCGCGAGGGTGCGGCTGGCCTCGTAACCCACGTCCTTGTTGGTTTCGACCGTGAACGGAGACATGATCACGACCTCTTCGGGTTTCGCTTTCTCCTGCGCCGGTTGGGCGAGCAGGGTCGAGACGATCACCAGCGGCAGGATTCGCCACACAGCGGGGTGGCGGGCGGGGAAACGGGGCAGGTTCATTGGCGGGGAGAAGGGTTGCAGCACGCGGGAACATGTCCCGGCGGTGGTCGCGGCAGCGCCGGGCCCGGGGGACAGGCAAACCCTGCGGCGGCTTGGCGTGCCGGGTCAAGGTGTGTTGGAATATTCTTTCTTCTCTATTGAAGTTTGCCGACATGTGACTTGACCGCGCGCCACTCTATTAGAGTATCGGAGTCGCCCGGACAACTTCAGCTCTCACTTCAATAGAGGAATGCGTTCCAAAGCCACTTCTCCCCGTCCGCCACCCCATACCGTGCCCGTGCTGTGCAAGGCGCTCCGCGTGTTCGCCGAAGTCGCGCGCAGCCGGGGCGGGATCTCCACCAAGGCACTTGCGCTGTCGCTCGGCATCTCCCCGACCACCAGTTATCGGATCCTCAAGTCATTTGTCGCGGAGGGCTGGATGAGCACGCGACGCGACGGCACCTTTGAACTTTCCTTCGCGCTTGTCCCCCTGCTCCAGCCACTGCTGCGGCATGAGATCCTGATCGAGACGGTGACGGAACCGCTGCGGCAGCTCGCCGCCAGCACCGGGCTCACGGCCAAGATCACCGTGCGCCAGGGCGACGACGCGGTGACGCTGTTCAGCGCTTCGTCACCGAAAAGCACCGCGATCACCTCGCGGGTCGGCTCGGTCGTGTCGCTCGCCATTGGCTCGAGCGGCGCGGCGCTGCTCAGCGCGTTGCCCGATTCCGAAATCGCCGCCCTCCTCGACCGGGCAGCTCCGGAGAGCTGGAAACTGCAGGACCGCGCCGATGTGCAGCGTCGGGTTCGCGAAGCGCGTCGGGACGGCTGCTGCTTCGATCACGGCTCGTTTCAGCCGCACATCCACACGCTGTCCGCGCCGCTGGTCGTCGAGGACCGCGGGATTATCGCGGCCATCACGCTCATTGGCTTCCCGCAGGATTTCGAAGGCGCGGCGCGGGCGGCGCTCGCCCGGCAGGTGAAGTACACGGCCGGCGGATGTCTGCAGTTGATCAAGGGCCAGGATCTGGCCGCGTGATCCCCGCCCGCGCGACCCACCGCCATGATCCTCGCCGACTTTCTCCCGCCGAAGCGCGACCGCTCCTGGGATCTCGCGAAGCAGGCCGGCGTCACGCACGCGATCGCGCGATGTCATCCGCGCGACACGGGACTGAAGCCGCCGTGGGACATCGACGCCCTGCGGACGGTGCAGCAAAATTTCAGCGACGCCGCACTGAAGCTGATCGGCTTGGAGGGCGACGAGTTCGACATGCGCCGGATCAAGCTGGGCCTCGCCGGTCGCGATGAGGATCTCGCGCTCTATCAGCGGATGCTCGCGAATATGGGCGAGCTCGGCGTCGGGCTGCTCTGCTACAATTTCATGGCCACGATCGGCTGGTGCCGCACTGACACGCGCGTGCCGGCGCGGGGCGGAGCGATCACGAACCGGTTTCAACTGTCGGCGCTCGATTCGGTGCCCGTGCCTTCGGAGGACCGCGTCACCGAGGAGAAACTTTGGGACAATTATGGCTATTTCCTCCGCGCTGTCCTGCCGGCCGCGGAGAAGGCCGGCGTGACGCTCGGCCTGCATCCTGACGATCCGCCGCTCACGCCGCTGCATGGCGTGGGGCGAATCTTCAGCACGCCGGAGGCGTTTGAGCGGGCGATGGCAATGAGCGATTCGCCCTCGCACCGAATCACGTTTTGCCAGGCGAATTTCAAACTGATGGGCGGCGATCTCGCAGCGACCGCGCGCCAGTTCGCGTCGCGGATTGCCTTCGTGCACTTTCGCGACGTCGAGGGCACGCGCGAGGATTTCACCGAGACGTTTCACGACAACGGCCCGACCGACATGCCGGCGATGCTGCGGCTCTACGACCAACTCGGCTTCCGCGGACCAATCCGCGTCGATCACGTGCCGTCGCTCGCCGGCGAGAAAGATCTGCCGCATGGCTACGCGTATCTCGGCCGGCTTTTCGCGATCGGTTACATGAAGGGCATCCTCGACAGCGCGCGCATTGCTTACGCCTGACCCATCCATTTTCCAAATGACTCCCGAACCCGCACGCGACGGCCTGCTCCAAAGCGAGGCCAAGATGATGAAACTCGAGAAGCTGATCGCCGAGCGCGAGCACATCTCGACCGCCGAATTCCCGATCCCGACGAAGGAGCTCCTCGCGCGCTTCGAGAAACTCTACACCGGCGCGGTCTCGGACGTGTTACGCGAGTTTTGTCTGCTCGACCAGGCGCTGCCCGGCTACCTGCGTCCGCTCAACGATGATCACACCGTGGCCGGCATCGCTTTTACCGTGAAAAGCGCGCCCCACGTCCAAATCACAGGCGAGCTGACCTTCCGCACCGAGATGCTCGAGGCGATGGGCGAAGATCACTTCGTCACGTGGGACACGAGCGGCGATGAACGATCGACCGCCTGGGGCGGTGTGATGACCGCGACCGCGGTGGGTAAAGGGATCAAGGCCGCGTGCATTGACGGCGGAATCCGCGACACGCACCAAATCAAGGACAAGAATTTTCCTGTCTACTACCGCTACCGCATTCCGAATGGCAGCCTCGGCCGCTGCTTGATCACCCATTATCAAGTGCCGATCAAAGTCGGCGACGTCGTGATCAAGCCGGGCGATGTGATGCTCGGGGACATCGACGGCGTGGTCTGCATTCCGCGCGACATCGCCCACGCCGTCCTGCTCCGCGCCGAGGAAATCCGCGCGAACGAAAAGAAGATTTTCGGCTGGGTCGCCGAAGGACAGACCGCCCGCGAAATCACGAAACACGGCGGCTATTTTTGAGCCAGGCCACTCATTCCACTTTTCTGTTTTCAACCTCGCACCTCGCATGACCACCGCATCAGCCCCCGACCGATTCGCAAATCGTATCCGAACGATCACGTCACGGCATTGGTTCGCCTTCGCGCTAACCCTCCTCCCCGGCGGCGTCCTTGGCCAGCAGGTCAGTCCGCCAACGCCTGCTCCCGCCGATCAACCCTCGGAAGCCCTCCCCATCCAACTCAGCCCTTTCACGGTGCAGACCGACCGCGATACCGGCTATCAGGCTGCCTCCACTCTCGCCGGCACGCGGCTCAACACGCCGGTCAAGGATGTCGGCGCCGCAATCTCAATCTACACGAAGGATTTTCTAACCGATATTGGCGCGACCAATGTCAACGATGTGCTCATCTACGCCACGGGCATGGAAGCGGCCGGACCCGCCGGCAATTTCTCCAACGCCACCGGCGGCAACATCAACAACGATCAGATCGTCGGCGACGGCGCGCGCAACGCACCGCAGAACCAATCGCGCACCCGCGGCCTCGCCTCGCCCAACTCCACCCGCGGTTACTTCGCGTCTGACTTCGGTTTCGACGGCTACAACACCGACAGCGTGACCGTCATTCGCGGCGCCAATGCAATTCTGTTCGGGGTTGGGAGTCCCGCCGGCGTCGTCGACTCGACGCCGATCAAGGCCGACTTGAGTCGCACCAAGAACAAGATCGAATTCCGCTACGGCAACAACGACGCGATGCGCGGCACCGTTGATTTCAACCGCGTGCTGATCCCGAAGAAGCTCGGCTTTCGCATCGCCGGCGTGGCTGACGATGAACGCTACAATCAGCGCCCCGCGTTCGAAAACAAGCGGCGGCTTTTTGGCACGGCCACTTATGAACCGTTTCGGACGACGGCGATCCGCGCGAGTTTTGAAACCGGTCACACGCGCGCCAACCGGCCGTTCGCCGTGCTGCCGTTCAACAGCATTTCCAGCCAGTGGTATGCCGCCGGCAAACCGACGTGGGATTGGAATTTCTACGACGACCCCGCGCGCAACCCGGCTGCCGCGACCCAAGACGCCGGAGTGCTGTTCAACGCGAGTCCGGCCAGCCGGTTGATCGGCCAGGCCCAGATTTTCGGCGCAATCGTGACGCCGTTCTCCTCGCCCAACGCGGGCGTAATGCCCGACCAAAGCTTCCGCAGCACACTTACCACGGGCTCGGGGCTCAACGCCGTGCGCAACGGGATTTTTCAGGCGCAGGTCAACCGCGATGCCGCGTTCGACACGGTTGCGTTCTACGAGACATTCAATGTGGGCGAAATTCCCGCCGGATTCTACCCGGACAACCGTCGGCCGGCCGGAATCAAAATTCAGGGCTTCACCGACTTCAGCGCGTTCGACTGGCAGAATCATCAGATCGATGAAACCGGCCGCCAGCGGGACAGCTTTCACACCGCGACGTTTTCCTTCGAGCAGCGCGCGTGGGAGGACCGACTGGGGCTTGAGGCGGCGTATTATGTGCAGCGTTACAACAATCGGAATCGCAATTCCTTCTTCGGCACCCAGGGCAATGCGAACCACGTCCGCATCGACGTGAACGCCTACCTGCCGGACGGGCGCGTGAATCCGAATTACGGGCGGCCCTACGCCGTCATGAGCCAGCAGCAATACGGCAACTCTTTCAACGACCGGCACACCCTGCGGCTCACGCCGTTCGTGCGCTACGATACGAAGGACATTGCGCCGACGCTCGGCAAGTGGCTCGGCCGCCACACGCTGACCGGCCTTTTCGAACGCGCGGTCAACGACGCTCTCTCCTATTCCACGAAGCTCGCCACCGCTGGGGTCGCCGCCGATCAGATCAGCACGAATATCGCGAGCTTCAACCGGCTGCCCAACTTGCTGGTTTATCTCGGACCGTCCGTCCTGAACGGTGGCCAACTCTCGCTCAGCCCGATCAAGACCACGGCAATTCAGGATGGCCTGACGAACCCGACATCGTTCTGGAACGCGCCGGCCACCACGCCCGCGACCGCGCAAGCCGACCTCGTGACCGTGCCAACCTCGCTGAAGGAAATCTTCAACTCCGGCACGCGCTTCCGCGAAACGATTTCGTCGCACGCGGCGGTGCTGCAGAGTTACTGGTTAGACAACCTCCTGGTTACGACCGGCGGCGTCCGCCGCGACGAATCGGTCCGACGTGCGCCCCGCACGAACTTCACCTACGATCCGCTTTTGCCGGACTCGAAGGCTAAAGGATTCGACGACTACAACGTCTATACCTTTCCGGAAATCGTGATCGCCGAAACGGTCAAGAGCTACAGCGCCGTGCTGCGCTGGCCGCAGAAAATCGTCCGACTGCCGCAGGGCATCGAGGCGAGCGCGTTCATCAACGTTTCCTCGAATTTCACGCCGGCTGGTTCGCGCATCAACTACGTCGGCGATCCGCTGCCGTCGCCGAAGGGCAAGACGCGCGAATTCGGACTGAACCTCTCCGGGTTCAACGATCGGCTCAGCCTGCGCTACAATCATTTTGAAACCACGGTCGTCGGCCAGAGCTTCAATCCGCCGTTCAACTACACGAACTCGATTGTGCAGATGACGGGATTCTGGATCTCCGAAAACAATTCGAACCGGAACCCCGGCATCGACCGCCGGCCGGAAATTGAAAAGATTTTCGCCGCGCTGCCGCCGAATTTCCGTTCGCTCTACGGTTTCACGTATACCGGCTCGGCGGCGACGAACGATCAGGCGCAGACCGTCGCGGGAATCAGCGGCGTGACCGACACGACGGATTTCAAGGCAACCGGTCACGAGATCGACATCGTGTTCAACCCGACGCGGCAATGGCGGATCCTCGCCAACTTCGCGCAGCAGCAGACGGTACAAACCAACATCGCGCCCAATGCGAAGCGGATAGTCGCGGCGCTGCGGCCGGTTTGGGATGAGTTGAAAGATAAGCCGCGCACCAACTACCCGACCGGCTTCGTCCCTGGCTCGCCGCTGCCGGCCAGCGTCGAGACCGTCGGCTCGTACGTGAGCAATACGGTTTACATCCCGTTTGGCACGATGCTGGCGACGGAGGGTTCGGCCGCCGCGGAACAGCGCAAGCATCGCGTCAATCTGGTCACCAATTACCAATTCTCGAAGGAAAGCTTCCTCCGCGGGTGGAGCGTTGGCGCCGGCGTGCGCTGGCAGAGCAAACTCGGCATCGGTTATCCGGCCAGTTACAAGCCCAATGGTTCGGTCGACCTCGGCATCAACCGGCCCTACTACGCGCCCGCCGAGACGAACGTCGACCTCACCCTCGCCTACGGTCGGAAAATCTGGGCGGGAAAGATTGACGGGAAAGCGGCGGTGCAGGTGCGCAACGCATTCACGAGCGGCGGCGACCTGGTGCCGGTCACGGTGCAACCCACGGGTCAGGTGGCATCGTATCGCCTCGCGCCCGAACAACGCATCTACCTGACGAATACGTTCTCGTTCTAAAGGTTTTCCGACCGCCACCTATGCTAACTAGCGCTGCGCTTGCCCCACAAATTCGCTACCGCGTATGGCGTCACGCCAAGGGCGCGGTTGACGGGAAGGGCGACTTTCCAGCCGCCCGAGACCGGTCGACCGAACATACTTCGGCGGCTGGAAAGCCGCCGCTCCGGCAAATGCCGACGCGCTTGGCAGGAATTGTGGGGCAAGCGCAGAGCTAGCGCTCTGTCGTGGTCGCGGGTGATGTCAGACCGCTGCGCATGAACGCCAGCAGATCGAGAATCTCGTCTTCCGAAAACACATTCAACAATCCGGGCGGCATCAGGGAAACCTTGGAGGGTTCGATCGCGAGAATATCGTCTTCATCGAAGCGGACGACGTTGGACGGATCCGCAAGATTCTCGGCGAGTTGCAGGCCCTTCTCCGTTAGATTCACGATCCGTCCTGACAGCTGCCGGCCATCGCGCAGCCGCACCACGACCGTCCCATACTGATCGCTGATTTCACGACTTGGCTCGACGATTGCCTCGAAAAGATCGCGGACGGTCCTCTGCCGGGCAGCGGCGGAAAGATCCGGGCCCAGGGCGCCGCCGACCCCGTCGAAAGTATGACACGCAAAACACGCGGCCGCGCCAAACAGCGCCCGGCCGCGTTCCGGATCGCGTTTCCGCGGGTCGTTCTCCGCGAGCATCGTGAGATCGTCGGTCGTCCACGCGCGGATGAATTTGCGGTCGGGGCTGGCGTAGTCCGGCGGCGCGTTGTTCTTCGCCGCCGCCTCGATAATACCGCGCAGCGCGGCACGCTCCGGTTCCGGCACGGTGGCGAGCGCATCGTCCCGCAATCGGTCGAGGAACCGCCGGAAGCTGCCGCCCCCTCGCCAGGCCGTCGTCTCACCGAACCATCGGAAGAATTCGCGCCGCAGTTCGGAGGTCCAACTCGTGCGCAGCACGCGCAGTGATTTCGCATAATCGAGCTGCGCCTGGCGCGTGACCGCGCCCCGGAGCGCCGCCATTCCCTTCGCCGCCGCGTCCGGCATCTCGCAGTACACGAGGAACTCGAACAACGCTGTATCCAATTCGTGCTGACCAGACGGAAACAAACGCGTGATCCGCGCGCCCCACGATGAGCGCACGTCCGGCGAACTGGCCGGACCACGGGCAAACGCCAGCGCCAGGACACGCAGCCAGTCACCACGCAAACCGGGTTCAAGGCCGCGATCATGAAGGGTGCTCAGCGCTTCGAGGATCGCTGACTGGCTGGCCGCGGCATCGGCGCGCGCCAGGGCGAGCAGCGCGGTGAGTGCGAGCCTCGACTCCGTTTCCCGCAGCGCGCGCTCGCGCCAGGAGTTGACCGGCTGGCTTTCCAACGCCGCGCGCGCAGCCTGCCGCAGCGACGCGTCTTCGTCTCCCAGCGCGCCCCACGCTGCGTTGACCGCGGCTGAATCCTGCCGCCCGTGAAATTCCTCCAGTGCACGCCGCGCCTTTGCCGCGCCGGAAACGGGCTTCGCATTCTCCTCCGTCTCCCGGATCGCTGCCGTCCAACGCAGTCGATAAAGAGCCGATTGCAGCCGTCGCCCACCCGTCGTGAAATAAATCGCGCCGTCCACCGGATTCACGCACATCGACGTGATCGGCAGAGGTGTGCCCGCGACAATTTCTTCACGCGTGGCCGTGAAGCTCGCGCCGGCCGGTTGCAGGTGCAGCGCGAAGATTTTCCCGTAACTCCAGTCGGCGACCCAGAGCGCGTTCCGATATCGCTGCGGCAGTCGTGCGCCCGGCACCGCCAAAACCGCGGTGGGCGAACCCAGCCCCATCGGCAGCAGCGTCGGCCAGAGATCCGGCGCAGCATCCGACAGCTTGAGTGCGCCGCGACGCCATCCGAAATCCGCGCCGCTCACCGCGTGCAGTACGCGCGTGGGCCGGTACCACGGCAGATTGATTTCCATCTCGGTGTCCGAATCGAAGGTGAACAGCTCTCCGCGTGAATCGACCGCGAGTGCATAGGCGTTGCGGAATCCCGCCGACACCAGCTCCCACGTGCGGCCCTCGAGGTCGGTGCGGCCGATCCAGCCGCCCGGCAGAATGCCGCGCGTTTCGCTTCCCATGAGCGCCGGCAATGGTTCCAACAACGAATCGTCCGCCCACAGTCGCGGCACGCAGGAACGCGCGAGTTCGGGCAGGCGGGTGGCGTTGCCAGCGATGACGTAGAGCGAGCGCCCGTCAGGTGCGACCACCACCGCGTGGGGCCCGTGCTCGCCCTCGCCGTCGAGCGCCCGAAGCAGGTCCACCTGATCGAGTTCACCATCGTCATTCGTGTCGCGCAGCCGATACAGCCCGGTCTGGGCTGCCGCCTTCTGGCCCACGATCGCGTAAAGGCTGCCGTCGAGCCACGCCATCCCATGCACGCCGCCGATCGGCAGCGGCAGCGGCGTCACCACCGGGGAGCCGGCGGCCTCACGGGGCGGCACAATCTTATAGAGCGGTCCGTATTGGTCGGACGCATACAGCGTGCCTTTCGCGTCAGCGGAGACCGAAACCCAGGATCCCTCCCGGTCGCGCGAGACGCCGTACACCCGCGTCACCTCGAAGCCAGGCGCAACCCTGAGTTGGGCCGGCGGCGGCGGCGATGCCGCCCGGGCGATCACGGGAAGCGTGGCGAAAAACGCGCCGCAAACCAGGCTCATCCCATACAACCGCACGCGTTGCACCTGGCTATACCAACGGCATCGCGAAGTGATCGCGACCCCCAGGCCGCCCGCGTTCAATTCGATTTTCTCCACCCGGGTATTGCAACAGAGCATCGCGGCGCGCGTAACGTCCCTGCTTTCAGCCACTGCCTCCGTCCGCGATCAACTTGCGGATCGCGGTCTGCGGGTCGGGATAATTCGTCGCAATCCAGGCGACGGCTGCCTCCCGCGTGGGGTGATTCCGGATACTCCTCGCTTCACCCATCGCGTAGCGAAAGCAATGCAGCGAAATCTTCGCGTGAATATCCGGACCATGCCGCGCGGACCACTCTTCGGGGTGATCGCTTATGGCCGGCGGCAGGAACAGATAGGGATTATCCAGCAATGCCGACGGCGAGCCGGCGTGCAGCTGCCGCTCGATATAGAGGATCTCGTTTTCGCTTTCGAAGTTCCCGTCGAGGATCGACTCGTCCTCGGCATAGCGCACGTGCCAGTCGCCATTGGGCCCTTCGCCCGTGATGGCGGACCGGAGCTGGGGAACGTTTTCGAAAAACGCAAAAGTCATGCTCAGGTCGACCGGATTAATCCCGTTGACGCTGCACCACGCATGCTTGGCCTCGCGTTCGAGGGTTGTGAGCGGCGGCACAAAACGCGAAAGCACCGCAAAGTCGCCGCTGCGAAGATCAGCCGGTGTTCCGAACATCCGCGCCACAAAAAACACCTGGAACGCATGCTCGCGCCCCCGCCAGCCGGGGTCCAACCCGCCGGTCGTCTGTAACGGCGTTGCGGTGTAGAGGGTGTGGAGTTCCGGCGCGATTTTTTGCCGCAGAACCTTGAGGACGCTCATGGCTCTTGGCTGAAGCGGGTCGCGCCCGAGGTCGAGCGCGGATTTGGGGAAGCACTCTCTTGAATCCCGTCCTTTGCGAGAAGCTGAATGAACTGTGCGCCCATTCTGATCGTCTGTCGGGCGTACCCGGCTGGATCGACCTTCCGTTCCATATTACAGATCAGCATCTTTCCCTCCACCTCCCGCGCGGCATTGGCCTGGATTCGCGTTGCGGCGAGGAAAGTCTGCGCCGCCCTTCGCGCGCCCCGCCCACCAGCCTCCAGCCGCCGCCCAGCGCAACCAATGTCTTCACGAAACATTTTCTCGTATATGAAGCTCCAGTTCGAAATCCGCGAAGGACTCCTTCGTCACGAGGTTCCCGGCGCCCTTGCGCCATGCCAGCGTGCGATCTTCGAAGCCCCAGGTAATCGGCGCATCCGCGGGTTTGCCCCAAACTCTCCACGCGGACAAATCGCGGCCATCGAACATGAAGTCGTGCCCATCGGTGCAATCTGTGGCCACCCGCCGGCGGCTTTTTCGGCAATGCCCGATAACCAATAACCGACAACCAATAACCAATAACGAATAGCCACGGACCGCCCGGATTCGCCGGCCGCTCTTGACCCCTCACGCCACGCCGGCTCTGCTCCCCGCTCGCCCACCACGACGATAACCGCGCGCCCTTCCCATCCATGAAAAAACATCCGCGTAGCGCCTCGATTCTATTAGTGATGGCCGCTCTGTTGACGGGTGAAATGGCAGGTCAGGAATGGACGCGGTTTCGCGGGTCCAACGGCACCGGGATCAGCACGGACAAACGTATCCCGACAAGTTGGACGGAACAGGATTTCCGGTGGCGCGTGCCGATTCCGGGAGAGAGCCATTCGCAACCGGTCATCTGGGGCGGACGCATTTTCCTGACGAGCGCGATGGACGTGGGAAAACAGCGCGCGTTGCTTTGCCTCGACAAAGAGGACGGCCAGGTGCTCTGGACGAAAAAGTACGACCTTCCGACCCACCGGCCGCAAAACAAGAACGCGAGCTACGCGAATGGTTCGCCGGTCGTCGATGGCGAGCGCGTCATCGCCTGTTTCGTGTCGGAAGATCACTTCTGGGTCCGGTCGTTCGACCATGAAGGCAACGAACTCTGGAGCCACGATCTGGGGACATTTCAATCGCAGCACGGCCACGGAGCGTCGCCGATGATTTACGAGAACACCGTGATCGTGACCAACGATCAGGATGGGGAAAGCTTCGTGATCGCCTTCGACCTCAAAACCGGCGGGCAGGCGTGGAAGACGCCGCGTCGCTCGGTGCGGGGCGGCACCGCCTACGCGACGCCCTGCATTCATCCGCGTCCGGGAGCAGGTCCCGAACTTTTGCTGGCGAGCCAAGGGCATGGCATCTCCAGCCTCGATCCGAAAACCGGCACGTTGAATTGGGAGTCACCGGTCTATGACAAACGAATGATCGCGTCGCCCGTCGTGGCCGGCGACGTCGTCATCGGAAGCTGCGGTTCAGGCGGTGGCGCGGGGAATTATCTCTCGGCGGTGAAGCTTGGCGGCAAAGGCGATGTGAGCAAAACCCATGTCGCCTACACGCTGCGGAAGGCGACGCCGTATGTGCCAACCCCGCTCTATCTGGACAACCGTCTCTACACGATCAGCGATGGTGGGATTGCCAGTCTGCTCGAACCCGCCACCGGCCGCGCGGTCTGGGCCGAGCGGCTGGGAGCGGAATTCTTCGGTTCACCCGTGCTGATCGATGGCCGGATATATTGCCCGACATCCAAGGGTGAAATGGTCGTCCTCGCCACGGGCGATACCTTCAAGTTGCTCGCGCGCAATCCGCTCGGCGAAGGCACCCATAGCACACCGTGCATCGATAATGGACGACTCTATATCAAGACGTTCACCCACCTGGTATGCATCGCAGCCAAATGAGGTGCGGTCGGATTCCAAAACCATGACGCTCATCCCTCGAACCCTCGCCGGCCTGTTTCTCTGCAGCCTTCCCTCGCTTCGCGCTGCCGACTGGCCGATGCTGGGCGGCAGCCCGGAGCGGAACATGGTTTCCACGGAAAAGGGTCTGCCGATCGCGTGGGACGAAGGCGGCAAGAGCCCGCGGAAGAATATCAAATGGGTCGCCGAGCTCGGCGAAGTCACCTACGGCGCGCCGGTGATCAGTGGCGGCCGCGTATTTATTGGGACGGACAACGATGATCGGACCGTGAAGCAGCGGCGCGGCGTGCTGAAGTGTTTTTCGGAAAAGGACGGCAAGCTGCTGTGGCGCGCCGTGCACGAGAAGCTGAGCGACAGCAGCGAGGACGACGCGTCGATCGGGATCTGTTCGACGCCATGCGTTGCAGGCGATCGGGTCTATTACGTGAGCAACCGCGGCGAACTGGTCTGTCGGGCCGCGGACGATGGCCGGGAAATCTGGAACCTCGACATGCGCGAGACGCTGGGCGTTTCCCCGAATCAGGCGTCAGCCTCCTCGCCGCTCGTCAGCGGCGATCTCGTATTCGTGGTCACAGGACACGGCGCCAACTACCGGACCGGTGCCGTGAAGAATCCCTCGGCGCCAAGTTTTATCGCCGTCGATCGCCAGACCGGAAAACTGGTCTGGCAGGACAACTCGCCGGGGGCGAAAATCATCACCGGTCAGTGGGGCTCACCCGGATACGGCATCGTCGACGGCACGCCGCAAGTGGCGTTTCCGGGCGGCGACGGCTGGCTCTACAGTTTTGAACCCGCCACGGGGAAGCTCCTGTGGAAATTCAACTGCAAGGCCCATGAAACCGTCTCGGCGAGCGGCGAACCGGAGACGACATTCAATCTCGCGGCGGCGCCCGTGTTTTCGGGCGGACGCGTATTCGTGGCGGTGGGCGAACCCGAGGCCGGCAGCGGACCGGGCGCCTTGCGCTGCATCGATGCGCGCCAGCGTGGGGATATCACGAAGACCGCCGAAGTGTGGCGGTTGGGCGGAAAAGACTTCAACGACAGCATGTCCATGGTGGCGATCCACGACGGGCTGGCCTATATGGCCGATACGGCTGGCTATGTGTATTGCATCGACGCGGCGACGGGAAAGCGGCTCTGGTCGGACGATCTCCTCGCCAATATCTGGGGCTCACCGCTCGTCGCGGACGGCAAGATGTATATCCAGATTGGCGAAGGCGTCGTCTATATCTTTGCCCAAGGCCGCGAGAAGAAGCTCATTGGTAAAGTCGGCACGCTTTCCGACGTGGGGCATGGCACCCCGGTGGCGGCCAACGGCGTGCTCTACATCACGGGTCAGAAACAGCTCTACGCGATCGCGGCGGAGAAGTGAGCGCAGCGGTACGATCCGCGCGGGGTCCAGGTTATCGGCCCGCGATGACGAAAGAAAATCCGGCCCGCTGGCTCTGCGCTTGCCCCACAATTCAGCCACCGAAGAGTCAGGGATCAGTCAGCTTTCCAGAGTGGCAGCGGCGTCTCGCCGCTGTCGGTTGACAACCCAGACAGAGCCGGGACGGCTCTGCCTCTTTGGCAAACGAGGAACGCCGCTCCGTGCGCTTCCCCTGCGGACCGCATGAAATCGGAATGATCGGATGTTTGAAGTGGCGCCAGTCTCCGACTGGCGTTGGCCGGCCGATGTGGATCGCATCGCTCCATCCAATGATGCTACCACGGACTTCGCTCCGAAAGGCTCCGCCTCGGCATTTGGGGAAAAGCCGGAGCGCGCGCACGGCATCAGCGCGGGATGGGAAACTTCGCGCCCGCCCGGGGGAGCGGTTCGCCGTATGGCAACGGTTGGGCGAGCCCCGCCACGGCGTAGCTGAACAACAGCCGCCGCTGCTCGGGTGAAAGGCCGCGCTGGAGCATCGCGATCCGATAGTTGGTGTAGATCGCCGTGGCGCGGCCAAACCCGTCGAATTCCGCCATCGCGGCGGTGTGTTGCCGCAACAGCGTCTCCACGTCGAGTTTCCGGCCCGTCTTCGGATCGTGCGTGGTTTTCGCGATGGCCTCCAGCGCGGTGCGAATGGCCGCGTAGCGTCCTGCCAGTGCGGCGAAACGCGCCTCCTGGCGCTGCTGAAACTCCAGCACCGCGTCACGCTCCGCCTGTTTTCGAATCGCGGCATACTCGTCTTCCAGCCGGATCTGCTCGTCGGAATCCCCGCTGCGGGGCGGGCGCGGAATGCCTGCCGCGGCCGTGCGCATCGCCTGCTGCAGCTCACCGAAATAGGAGTCGCGATCCTCGTTGTAGCTTTGGATGACGTCGATCAGCCAGGAGGGAATCGCCGGCGGCTTCTCCGGCGGTGCCGGGATGAAGCGGGGCGCGAGGTCCCCGCGAAGTTCCTCGGCCAGGGTTTCGAGCTGAGCGAGACGCGGCCATTGTTCCTCCGCCAGCCGACTGAACATGACGACACGATCGCCGCGCGATGACTTTTCCTGCTGGTTGACCGTCTGGCGCAACTGCGCCTTGAGCGCGGCTTTTTGAGCATTGTACTCGCCGATCCGATCCAACACGGCGCGCGACAGATCCGGCGGCAGCCGCAGCCGCGCGGTTTCCGGCGAAAAAAACATCGCGTCATTTTCCCACCGCTCAGCCGGTTCGCCCCGGGCTTTCCGGGCGCGCCCTTCGAGTTCCAAGGCGAGTTCACGCAAGAGGCCGCGTTGCGCCGGCACCAGCCCTTCCTGGTAGAACGCGGCCGCGCGCACGATCTGGAATTCAGCCTCCAGATTCATCCATTCCCGACGGGCGGGAAACGAATCCAGTTTCCACTTACGCCCGGTGTTCCAGCCGATATCCAGGCCAAGACGGTTGCGCGTGAGCTCCCGCTGGAGCGTCTCCGCCTCGATTTCCAGCGCGGCAATCGCCGACGTTTGGACCAGCGCGATGGCGCGGAACTCGCGCTCGCGCACATCGTCAGCGGCATCGTGGAGCATCACGTTCTGGTCGAGCAGCGCGTGCACGAGTTTATTGCGCCGGGCGCGATACGCCTCGAGCCGCGTTGCGAGGGCCTGGCTCAGGGCTCCGGAATAGAGCCGCGTGCTGAGCGCCGGATAGAGGAGTTCGCCGGCGAAATCAGCCAGCCCGTCCGGCGGGGTGAGCTGCCGGCCGCCAAAGCGTATCCGCGTCCCACCCGCGTGCTCGAGGATCCGGACGCCGTAGACCGGCGGCACGGGCGGAAAGAAGACCACGGGAAACCGCACTTCCGGTTCATCGTTGGTGTCGCTCGACGCAGCCAGTGCGCCCGGCGGGATGGCCGCCAGGAGTGCGAGCAACATCGATGCGAGCCGGGAGTTCACGCGGCGGAGCTTCAACGTGTCGTGTGCGCGCGCACGGCGCAACGACCTTCGAAAGCCGCGTCGTCACGGCGTCCAAGGGAGGATCCGGTGTGGGTCGCATCGTGCTCACGTACGACTTCGCTGCCGGCGAGTTACGGCTCCCTCAGAATCGTCGCAAACATGCACGATCCGGATCGATATCAGCCACACTTCAATCAACCGATCTCTTGGGTCACAGAGTTCACCGAGCTCCGACACAGAGTTCACAGAGAGGGGGAGGATGAAGACATGGGAGACGGGGAAGATGGGGAAGAGAATAAGACGCGGAAGATTCCGAAGTCTTCCGAGTCTCGCGTTCTTCAATTGCCTGCACGGCATCGAACACCTTGTGGCCTCCTGCCGTCTCCGGGTCTGAGCTCTGGGTCCTCTGTGACCATGCCTTGGATTGGTTTGAGTGTGAAAAATTCAAGCTAGGATCTACAGGGCCCGGGATTATTTCCGCGCCGAGGATCCTTCCGAAAGAAATACAAACGTGCCGCGCTTGTTCGACGAAACGATGTCCGGCCGCTGGTCGCCGTTCACATCTCCGACGACGAGTTGAACGCCGATGCCGGAGCTGTTGTCGATGAGATGCGGCTCGAAACGGGCGGCGCCGCCCGCCCCGCGCCGAAGCAGAAACGTATAGATGACGGGCGCTGCGGCCGGATCGACGTCGCCCTTCGGACCGTGCGCCCACCAGCGCTTGCCGGTAACGATGTCAAGCAGTCCATCGCCGTCAAAATCGGCCAGCGTCATGGCGTGCATTTGGGCAAGCTGGACGCCGGCAATTTTTTCTCCCGGCTGGAGCGGCGTGATCCGGTGCTCCTTGAACGAAATCTCGCCGTCGGTCCCTGCGGGTGTTTGCTCGAACCACGACAGGCCGTAGCCATGCGCGTCGCGACACGTGATGACATCGGCGCGACCGTCACCATTAACATCATACACGAGCATCTGGGAGCCGCCGCGAGCGCCCGCGGCGAACGGAAACTTGTGCTGTCGCCAAACCGCTTTGTCGGCCACCGAGGCGGGTTGCTCCCACCAGCCATCCTTTTCCAGCACGTCGTTGCGGCCGTCGCCATTGACGTCGCCGAAACCGAGTCCGTGCGTGAACCGCTGCCAGGGTCCGGCGGGACTGATGGCGGTGAAGGCCCAGGGCCGAACGGGATCCTTGGGATCATAGCTCGCGTAGCCGAGCCGGCCGCGGCTCATGCACAGCAGCACGGGTTTCCCGTCGCCGAAAAGGTCGGCGAAGGTGGGCGACTCGTTGTCCACCGGAAAGACGACGACGTTGCGCCGCCACCAGCCGCCGGCCTGACCCGGGTTTTGAAACCACGACGCGTCCACGCCGGGGAAGCCGAGCACGAGGATGTCGTTCCAGCCATCGCCATTGAAGTCGTGGACGTAGCTGAAAAAATTGTCCGAGTAGCGCAACGGGTCGAAGGCGAGCGCGGGATAGAATTCATGCCGCTCCTTGAAGTCGGGGCCGGCATACCAGTAAGGGCCGGCAATGGCGTCCGTGTGTCCATCGCGGTTGAGATCGCCAAAGGTGGCGCCCTCGGCGAAAAAATTTTCCTCGAGGTGAAGCTTGCGGTAATTTGCCACCGGGCCGCCGGCGGCGAGCGCGATGCAGGGAAACGCAGAAAGAACCAGCAGCAGAGGTTTCATGGGGTAGGCGCCCGTCGCAGGATCGGCCGCGCAAAATGACGCGGGCGAGGCGCGGGGCCCGTGGAGCCAAACGGCCCGCCTGCACGGGTGCAATCACGTTGCACCGATTGATCACCAACGCCGTGGTCCAGCGGTGTCTTCGCAACCAGAACGAACATGCGTTTTGGCATCGTTTCCGAGCCGCCTCCAATCCAGCCTCGAGCCGGCATGCGCATCGCCGTCCTCTCTGACACGCATGATCGTTATCCGCCGGGTCTGCCGGAACAACTCCGTGGCGCGGACGAGATTTGGCACTTGGGTGACGTCTGCCGGCCCGAAACCCTGGTGGAGTTCGAGCAACTCGGTCCGCCGCTGCGGGTGGTCATGGGAAATTGCGATGCGTACCCGTGGCCGGAGTCGCTCGATCTCACGCGCGAAGGCGTGCGGTTTCACCTCGTCCACATTCCGCCGCGGCACGTCGCGAAAAAGGGTTCGGTGATTCTCCACGGCCACACGCATGTGCCGCGCGATGACACGGATCCTCTCGGCATCCGCTGGCTCAACCCCGGCTGCATCACGCGGGCCAATCGGGGGGCCCCCGCCAGTTACGCCTGGCTGACGGTGGTGGGGGGCCGGTTGACGCGCTGGGACCTGGTCCAGCTATGACGCGCGGAAAAACACCGCCGCAAGAAGAGCAATCGCGGGAACCAAGTGTCAGCCCTGTGGATCCGAAACGAGAACGTCCAGCTTCCCCGCGTGCTCGCTTCGTGAACCGAAAACTCTGGCCCAACCTGATCAGCGCGCTGCGCATCGGCCTGATGCCGGTCGTGCTGCTGATGGCCATCGGCGGCTCCCGGCGGGGGTTCGTCGCCGTGCTCGTCGTCTCGCTGGCCACGGATGCTCTCGACGGGTTCCTCGCGCGCCGGTTGAACGCGTATTCAGACTTTGGACGCAAGCTGGACAGCCTCGCCGACTACCTGACCCTGCTGACCGGTCTCGCCGGCATCGCCCTGCTCTGGCCGGAGGAGGTGCGACGCGAGTTCCTCTGGATCTGCACCGGGATGGCGGCTTTTTTCGCCGTCATCATTTACGGGTTCGTGCGGCTGGGCCGGGCGCCCTGTTATCACACGTGGGCCTCGAAGTCCCTGGCGGTACTGACGGCGGCCTCGCTCATTCCGCTGCTGAGTGGAGGCTCCGCCACGCCGTTTCACGTTGCCATCGTGCTCCAGGTGTTCGCCGCGCTCGAGGAGATGGGGATCGCGCTGCTCGTCCCCTCGCATATCGGGCAGATGCCAACCCTCTGGCATGCGTGGCGCGCGCGCCGGGAGCGCAGGGCGCGGTTGACGGGGGCGCCGCAATCGCGCAACTCGGAGGCGCGATGAACGAGGATGCGCAGCAAAGTTTTCTCGACCTGTTCGCGCCCACGGAGGGCGTGCATCTCCCGTCGCCGCGCACCCCGTGGCCCAGCCGGCCCCCGGCGGGGGCCGCTGGATCCATGGGCAACCCGAGTGGACGCAGCGCCGAGCCGGGAGTTCCGCCGCCGCCGGGCTCGGGTGATGTTGTCTTCCAGCGCAGCCGCCGGGCGCGGCATTACCGGCTGACGTTGCGGCGCGATGGCACGGCGGTGGCGACCATTCCGGCCCGCGGATCGGAGCGGGAAGCCGTGCGTTTCGTGGAACAGCATCGGGGGTGGCTGGACCGCGCGCGGGAAAGGCAGCGGCACCGACCGCGGGCCGCCGCAATTTGGACCGTGGGCACGCACGTGCTTTGGCGCGGTGAAATGTATGAAGTGCGGATCGCCACGACGGGGGAACGCCCCCACGTGTGCCTCGCAGCGGACGTGTTTCGCGTGGCAAAGTTCAATGGCGATCTGCGACCGACCCTCGAAGCGCATTTCGCCCGGCGGGCCCGGGTGGAACTGCCGGCGCGGGCGTGGGAATTCGCGGCGATCACGGGCGTGGAGGTGAAGCATGTCACGGTGCGCAACCAGCGTTCGCGCTGGGGTTCCTGCTCCGCCAACGGCACAATTTCACTGAACTGGCGGCTGGTGCAGACGCCGGAGTTCGTGCGCGACTACATCATTTATCACGAATTGATGCACCTGCGGGAGATGAATCATTCGGACCGTTTCTGGGCGCGCGTGGAGGAAGTCTGCCCCAGCTGGCGCGAGGCGGAACGCTGGATAAAACGGAACGGCGCCTTGGTCGGCTTGTAAGATCCGACCGCCCACAAGCGTAGAGGCTGCGAGCGCCACCGAGTGGATGAAGCACGAATTGCAGACGCGAATCCACTCGCTGGCGCTCGCAGCCACCGAGTCGCGCCGCGCTCAGCTTCGGGGTCGTCGCATTCGCGTTCATTCGCGTCCATTCGCGGTTAACAGTCAGCCCGGCTTTTCTCCTTCGGGTGGCAGCCGCGCCGCGCGGGCTACCGCCAATCAATCAGCTCGACCTCGAAGATGAGCGTGGCGCGCGGCCCGATTTTGCCGCGGGTGCCTTTTTCGCCGTAAGCGAGCCAGTGCGGAATGATCAGCGTTCGCTTCTCGCCCTTCTTCATCGTGGCAAACGCCTCGTCCCACCCCCGGATCACCGCGCCTGTGCCCAGCCGGAAGATGAACGGCACGCCACGGCGAAAGGAGCTGTCAAACTCCGTGCCATCGAGCAATCGCCCCGCGTAATGACAGATCACTTCGTCGCCCAATTTCGGAGTCGCGTCTCCGGTTCCCGGCGCGCGCACAACGTAACGCAAACCCGACGGCAGCTTGTGCGCCGTGCCGTACATTTTGGCGAGGACCAGCTCATCGTCGGTCGAGAGCTGCGGCTGCTGCGCGTTCAACGCCTCGCGCATGGCGCTATTGATGGGTCGCCCCGGATTCTTGCGCCAAAGCAAACCCGAGCGGGTGACGAGTGCTGCGGTGAGCAGCAGGGTGGCCAGCAGGAGAAGAACGAAGATGTTGCGCATCGGTGGACGGAACCTACGCGATTACGCGCGGCGTCGGCGGTTTGCAAACCATCGGAGGTGGCCGCCTACAATTCGTACGTGACCGTCCGCGCGCCCCCAACGCCCGACACGGTGATCGTCACGCCCGCGGTATACGCACTCGGGTACGTTTCACTCGCGACGGTATCGATCACTTTGACGTATTTCAAAGAGCCGACAAGTGCGGTGTAGGCGACTGAGTTGACGCCGTTCTGCAACATGTACTGGTCGGCGGCGCTCGCGAGCTGGCGCGCGTTGTTCATCACCGCTTTGTCTTGGGAGGCCGCCCGTACCTTTTGAAAGCCGGGAATGGCCAGCATGGCCAGGAGGCCAATGATCACCACCACGATCATGATCTCGACGAGGGTAAAACCAGTGCGGCAAATCGGTTTCATGTTGGAGAGGGGCTGGAGAAATGCTGGTCAACCGTGCGCTGGAAGAGAATGACGCGCGTGCGTCACGCTTCGTTTCGTCGTCGGATCAATGGCTGAGAAAGGAACAGATGTATTCACAAAGTACTTCCTTCACCGCGATCGTGAAGCCGGCGTTTCCCGGTACATCAAAACACGAGCCCGTGGGATATTCCCGGGCTGTTTTTTCGCCGTCCACCGTGACCACGCACGAGCCCGCGACCAATTCCATGCGCTCCGGTGCCACGGTACCAAAGTGATAGGAGCCCGGCCGAATGAGCCCGAGCGTTTTTTTCGAGCCATCGCGGAACAGCACGGTATGACTCACGACGTTACCGTCGAAGTACACATTGGCTTTAGTGAGGACAGTGATGTCGGCGAATTGCGCGGGCAGCGATGACATGGTCTGCGTTTTGCCCGCTAACGAGCCCACATGCAAGGACGAGCCGTCATCCGGCATCAAAGCTGAGCACTGGCGGCTCCGTGGCTGCGAGCGCCAGCGAGTGGATAATGGCATTGGGCGTCCCGCCCGATTTTCCTTCCGTACAGCACTATGGGCACCGGTCCGAGTCTCGCGCTTCGCGCCATACTTTAATTCACAAAGGTCTTCACGGGCGGGACGCCCGTGCCACGCCGGCACGCAGGCGGGACGCCCATGCCACCTCAGGACGGGCCACCCACCGAGGATTGCCAACCGCTCATCTTCGTGCCGTCGCTTTCGCGTTCCTCCGTGTCATCAATACGTCGTCATTATGACCTTCGCGCTCGCCTGTCTCGTCCGTGATTTCACGTCGTACTTTGTTTGTAGCGGGGCCGCGCTGACGCGTCGCGTGGCCTCCGCGATCCTCGGAATTTTGCTGCTGCCCTTCGTCTTCGCGGCCGAAGCACCTCTTGCCGGACCGATCGAAGCCGGCCATCTGCAATCGCCCACGAAGGAAATCAGCGGGCTGGCCGCGTCACGCCAGTCTCCCGGCTTGCTGTGGACGCACAACGACAGCGGTGGCCAGCCTGTTCTCTACGCCGTCAGTGAGGACGGCGCGAAACGCGGCGCGCTTCGCATCTCCGGGGTGAAGAACGAGGACTGGGAGGATCTCGCCGCCTGCAAACTCGATGGGAAATCCTGGCTTGTGATTGGCGACGTGGGGGACAACGACGCGAAACGTTCCCACGTGGTGATTCACGTGGTGGAGGAACCGAAGCGCGACCAATTCCTCTCCGCGGGTGAGCTCAGCGCGAAGCCCGCGTTCTCCCTGGCCATCAAGTACGAAGACGGCGCGCGCGATTGCGAAAGCATCGCCGTGGACGAGGCGGAGCGAGCGATTTACCTGCTGAGCAAACGCGATGCGGTGCCGCGGCTCTACCGTGTGCCGCTGGTGCCGGCCGGAAACCGCACACCGCTGATTGCGCGGTTCGTGGGAACGGTGCCGCATATCCCGCCACCCACCGCAGCGGAAAAAAAGGTCAAGGGCCACCTCGGCCGCCGGCGCGCCGAGGTGTGCGCGATGGATTTCGCTGCCGACGGGTCGGCCGCCGTCGTGCTCACGTATGGTGCCGTGCTTTATTTTCCGCGGCGCGCAGGGGAATCCTGGGCAGACGCGCTGCGCCACGAGCCGGCGCTGCTCGGCGCGCACCATTTGCCGCAGGCGGAAGCGGCGTGTTTCACCCCCGACGGCAGGCACCTCTACGTGGCGTCAGAAACCACGCCCAATCTGCTCCGCTACGATCGGCGCTGAGCCCGCGGTTCAGCGGAAGCCGCCGCCCTGCATCATGCGGCTTGCAGCGGATCAGCCATCCGCTTTGTTTCGCCCGTGCATGAGCGCGCCCGCCCCGACCCCGCCGCACCCGAGCGGCGATGTTGTCATTCGCACCATTGCGATGCCGGCGGACGCCAACGCCAACGGTGATATTTTCGGCGGCTGGCTCGTCTCGCAAATGGATCTCGGCGGCGCCATCCTCGCGCGCGGCACCGCCCACTCCCGCGTGACCACCGCGGCCGTCGACGGCATGTCGTTCCTGCGGCCGGTAAATATTGGCGATGTCGTCACGTGTTACGCCCAGCTGCTGGGCATCGGGCGGACGTCGATGAGGGTGCGCGTCGAGGCCTGGGTGCAGCGGTATGCCGACTCGACGCACATGCACGTGACGGAAGGCACATTTGTCTATGTCGCGATCGATACGAATGGCCAACCCCAGCCGGTGAATCGCTGAAGGCCGCCCCGTCCCGTTTTCTCCTGAAGCCCACCCCGAATTATATTCCCTATGAAGACCACCCTGCTCCGGCTCCTCTCCCTTCTCGCCTGGCCGCTGATGGCGGCGGCCGCCCCCGCCGCGCGGCCGGCCGATGCCGCCGTCCTCGCAGCGGTGCGCGCTGCGGACGACGCGCGGATCGCCGCGACGACGGCGGGCGATCGCAAAGGCCTCGAAGCGATCTACTCGGATGCGTTGCACTATGCGCATTCGAACGGGCGGGTTGATACCAAGGCGTCCCAGATCAAGGGCTTGGCCGAAAGCATGAATCAATATAAGTTTGAATATAAGGATCGCACCTTCGACGTCGTCGCACCGGGAATCGTATTGATGAAAGGTCGCATGCTCATGCACCTCACGCACAAGACCACGGGCCAGAAGAGTACGAACGATCTCAACTTTCTGGCGGTCTGGCGCGAGGAAAAGGGGAAGTGGCGCTTCCTCGCGTGGCAATCCTGCCGCAATCCGGATGCAGCCGCTCCCGCGAAGAAGTAACGGGGGTAAATTTACCACGGGTGAGTTTGTGGTGGCTCGACAGGAGCAGGGCTGGGCGGCGGCGCAACGGCAGGCTTTGCGTTCGGTGCGGCGCACTCCATCGGGACGACGATCTCCGCGGGACGCCGGCTTTCCAGCCGCCGCATTACCTTCGACCGACCGGTCTTGGGCGACTGGAAAGTCGCCCCTCCGATGACGCCACCTCACGGCAATTTCCGGAGGGCTTGCGTGGCACCGGGAAAACCCCGGGCGTCCATGGGCCAGAAAGGACGATGTATGGTTCAGGAGGATATGGCATCGTTCGGATTGCGCGGGTTGCCGCGAACCATTGACGTTCGGAACTGTCCGCATCTGGCGGAAACCAGTGACTACATAAAACCATGAAATACCTATCTGCCTTAATCCTCGGCGCAGCCCTTTTGCCCATCGTTGCCGATGCGCAAGTGCTGCCTCCCACCACCAATGCCTATGCCACTCGAGCCGGCCTGCGTGAGTTCACGCTCGGCGGTTCCGCTGCGGCCAACAAGGACTTCGACAATACTTTCGGAGGAATAAACTTCTCCTACGGCAGCTATATCAACGACACCCAGGAGTGGGTGCTGCGGCAATCCATCAACTACGCCAATCCGGACCGCGGCGGCGCCAGCTGGAATGGCGCGACGAGGCTCGCTTTCGACCAGCACTTTGCCGCGCGCGGAGCCCTCCGCCCGTTTATCGGCGCCAACATTGGCGGCGTGTACGGTGACGCGGTGCGGGACACGTTTGCAGCCGGGCTCGAAGCCGGCGGCAAGTTCTATGTCCAGGAGCGCACGTTCATTTATGCCATGGTCGAATACGGCTGGTTCTTCCGGCGCGCGAGCAACCTCGATGAAGGCTTCCGCGGCGGCCAGTTCAATGGCGGCGTCGGTATCGGCTTTAATTTCTAAGCTGGCGCCCTGACTTTGCTTGATGTTTCTGCCCCGCGCCTCACCGGCGCGGGGTTTTTCGTTGGGAAACTCCGCGCGCGACTGGCCCCGCCGTTCTGAGGTTAGTTTAGCCCGCATATTTCGCACCGCGGCTCGAGGGCCGCGGTGCGAAAAACCGGGTTAGGCTGGTGTTTGCCGGCGGATAATTCCGAATAGCTGCTTCCATGCCTGCATCCGCCCGCCCCTGCCGCGCACGATTGCTTTCGCTTCTGGTCGTGCTCACGTCCGTTTTCGCCTGCCCGGCCAACGCCGCGACCAGGCCGAACATCCTGTTTTTTTTCGCCGACGACCAACGCTACGACAC
>JBBRCR010000015.1:0-38236 GCA_038204695.1 Opitutales bacterium
GATTCGCGATCTGCCGCAATTCGCCGGCCATTACGACCAGACCGGGATGGGTTCCTACGAGCAGCAGCTTCGCGACCCGATGTTTTCCAACGATCTCATCTCGATGGCTGCGGTGAAGGATGATCCCGTCGCCGTGGAAATGGCGGGCGAATTGCGGCAGATCGCGAATCCTTCGCCGGTCGATCTGGCCACGGGCGACAGTCGCCTGAGCTTGCGCGGATTTCCGACGCCGCTTCTGCGCAACGGGTTCGTGACCATGGGTGCGTTGGACATGCTGAACACCAGCCGGACAATTGTCATTCAGGGTGCGCTGGTCCCGGTGTTGGGGCGCGCGGCGCCGGGTGGCATCCAGGATTTTTTGACCGCGCGGCCGCGCAGCAAACCCGAGCAGCGTTATGAATTTTCGCTCTCGTCGCTGCAGCGTCAGACGGCTGCGACTGAAATCGTCGGTGTGACCGTGCAAAAGAAAATCTGGCATCGGCTCGCGGCCGACTGGAGTCGCCGAACCGGGCCGGAGCAGTTTGCGGCGACGGAGACCCGGACCGCGAGCGGCTCCCTGACGTGGAGACACGGGCCCGCCGCGAGCACGCTGTTTGCCCTGGATTATCAGCAGATTCACGCCACCGCGGCGCCGGGAATTCCCGAGTACCGGCTGGCAACGGGCCAGCGAATTGTCGGTCCGTATCTGCCACTCGCCGGCTTCAATGCGTTCGGACCCGAGGCTGGCATACGGCGGCGAACGGCGTCGGCGACTGTTTTGCTGGATGCGCAGCCGCATCCGAAAATTGCCGTCCGCGCCGGGCTCGAACGCTGGTGGCGCACGATCGAGCAGGATCGTTTTGCCACCTCGCTCTACAACGTGGCGCTCGGTCGGTTCGAGGGCACGCGTGAGCCGCGTCACATCGAACAGCCGCAAAATGCGACCCTCGCGCACCTCGAGGCGATCGGGCGATTTTCCGTGCGGGGAACCGAGCATAAGTTGATGGCGGCGGTGAACCACACGGACGGCGAATATTTGCGGGCCGAACGATCCCTGTCGATCGAGGCGCGCAATGCGCTCCCCGCCAGCGTGCGGCTCTTCCGTCCGGATACACCCGATTACTCACGGCCCGCGTTCAGGCCCGAGGTTTACAGCCGCGTGCTGACTGATCGCAGCGAGGAGGCGCGTTACACGGCGCTCGAGTTGAGCGAACGAATGGGGATCGCGAGGGGCCGGCTCGTGCTGACCACGGGTGCGCGGTTTGATTTCATCGGCCTGCGAATCGAGGACCGGAGGACCAGTGTCGTGGTCCCGCACGTCGAGGACAACGGGCAGCAGGGGACGTATCATTTTGGCGCGAACTATCAGGCGCTGCCCGGCCGGCTGCTGCTCTTTGCGACCGCCAGCACTGCGTTCGAGCCGTCGACTCGCGTCGACGCACGCACCGGGCGGCTGCAGGGCAACGAAATGACACGCGGCTACGAGGCGGGAATGAAGGGGCGGTTCTTCAAGCAGGCACTCGATCTGTCAGCGGCCGGATTTCTGCTCTTCAACGAAGACATTTCCCGTCGCAATCCGCTCTACGATGACCCCATCGCGGACGCGAACCAGACGCAGCCGCAACTCGTCGCATCCGGCGAGGAGCAGTTCTCCGGGGCGAAGCTCGACGCGCGCTGGAAGCCGTCCGTCCCGTGGACATTTTCGGGTCGCGTGGCGTATGCCCGCGCGATCACGACGGCGTCGCCGGATCTGCCGGAGGAGGTCGGCCGGCAAATGACGCGCACCCCTCCGTATACCGCCAGCATCGCGGCGAGCTACGCCTTTGGCCAGGGCTGGTGGAAGGGCGCCTCGGTGGCCGCCAGTTGGAGTTACGTGTCGCGGTTCACCGCCCAGTATGAAGACAAACAGCGTGAGTACCTCGAGTATCCAGGATATGGAGTCGTGACGCTCAGTGCCAGCCGTTCGCTGCGCCTGGGCAAGCGCACGCATGCGGTCGGGGTGTCGCTGCGCAATCTCCTGGACTATGATTTCACGCGGCGGCAGCACCGGCTCGGCGCCGGGCGTGAACTGGTGGGAAGTTACCGGGTGATGTTCTGATTCCCGCTTCGCGCGGACTGCATCGAGGTCCCACGAAGACATGGGAGACGGGGAAGACGGGGAAGAGAATAAGACGCGGAAGATTCCGAAGTCTTCCGAGTCTCGCGTTCTTCCATGTCTCGCGTTCTTCATCGGGGCGGGCGAGTCGGGCGATACACGACCACGCCATTCTCGCCGAAATTTTCGCTCAGCGGCTGGAAGCCACTGCCCCGCAATAAGACCGCGCGTCAGCGCACGACGCGGGCGCCGCCGCCGGATATCTGCTTTTCGACTTCCTTGCGCGTGGCCATCGACGTGTCGCCCGGAGTCGTCGAAGCCAGCGCGCCATGGGCCGCGCCGTACTCGACCGCCTTCTGCGCGTCGTTGAACTGCATGAAGCCGAATTGCAGGCCCGAGGCAAAACTGTCCCCGCCGCCGACGCGATCGAGGATCTCGAGTTCCGGATATTTCCGGCTCTCGTGGAATTTCCCATCGTGCCAGAGGATCGCGCTCCAGTCGTTCTTCGTCGCGGTGATGACCCGGCGCAGCGTGGTCGCCGCCACCTTGAAATTGCTGAACTCCTTCACCGCGGTCTCGATCATCTGCTTGAAGGCATCGGTTTCGATCGCGCTGATATTGTGGTCGACGCCCTTCACCTCGAATCCGAGGGACGCCGTGAAGTCCTCCTCGTTGCCAATCATCACATCGACGTACCGGGCAATTTCGCGGTTCACTTCCTGCGCCTTCTTCAACCCACCGATCGTTTTCCAGAGTGACGGACGGTAGTTGAGATCATAGGACACGATGACGCCGTGCTTTTTCGCGGCCTTGACGGCCTCGACCGTAAGTTCAGCCGTGGAGGCGGAGAGGGCGGCGAAGATGCCGCCGGTGTGAAACCAGCGGGCGCCGAGCTGGCCGAAAATGTTTTCCCAATCGAAATCGCCCGGCTTCAGCTGCGACGCCGCGGTGTTCCCGCGGTCCGGATTGCCGACCGCGCCGCGGACGCCGAAGCCGCGTTCGGTGAAGTTCAACCCATTGCGAACGGTGCGGCCGATGCCGTCGTCTTCGCGCCATTTGATGAAGTCGGTGGCGACGCCGCCCTGCATGATGTGATCCTCAATCAAATGGCCGACCTCATTGTCGACGAAGGCGGTGCACACGGCCGTCTTGTAGCCGAAGCATTTCCGCAGGCCGCGTGACGTGTTGTATTCGCCACCGCCCTCCCAGACTTTGAATTCACGCGCGGTGCGAATCCGGCCCTCGCCGGGATCGAGGCGGAGCATGACCTCGCCGAGCGAGATTTGATCGAAGGAAACCGAGTTGGCAGGTTTGATTTGGAGGCTCATGGAAGCGGAGAAATCGAACGCGAAGGGAAAAACGGCGGTTCGCGCGCGTCAACCGCGGCGTGAAAGCGATTTGTGTCAGTAGACTGCCATGTGTCCGGCAGAAGCGACCCGTTTTTTTGGTGGGCCCGGACCGTCGTGCCGGCAAGTTGATGGCGCGCAACAATCGGATTCCGATTGCGCGTCTTTTTTGGACCGTCGCGAATCACAGGCATCGCGGGTGAAATACACCCGAGGGATCCGCTTGCGCGTCGAAGACCGTGGGCTAAACACTTACAAACTGTTTTTCCCTTCAACCCCGCGCTTTGTTGTATGTACCCCGCCACGTGGACCGATCCTAACTTGTCGTTGCCGTCCAACATTGCCGAATGTTTCCAAGGCCTTCCGCAGCGTATTCCGTTGGCGGAAGGCACGTCGATCTACCGCTTGCGAACGAACCGGCAGGACGGGGCTGGTAGTGCTATTTGGGAAAGCCCATGGTGGTTTCCCAAGAACACATTCGATCAAATTGTCGGCCGCGCACACCGCTACGAGACGTCCGTGACAGTGGCCGCCCGTTCAGGGTTGGCGGTGCCACGCCGTTACAACGCGGATTTCGATACGTTGATCATAGTAACACTGCAACGGTCGGGCTGGGCATGGTCGGGGCCAGCCGCGCCGCAGAAATGGTCAGAAGCGTTTCAAGTCCGGCTGTCCGGCGAATTTGAGCAGTGGTGGATTCCTGGTTTGGAGCAAATCGACCTTCGGTACGAATACTTTGGCGGCGTCGGTTGAGTACGGTCTTGGGCCGGATTCCGGCTGTAAGATTTGGGACCAAATGGGTCTGAGGCACCGCCTCGCTGTGACGAGCGGCTTGCTCCGCACCCGAGTCCGGGGAAGCTTGCCCGCCGTTCCCCATGGATCGCCCCACTCTTGCCCAACCCAAATTCGATCCCACTTGGGACCCTGGCCGCTGGTTGCCCACCTCGCGGGATGAACTCGACGCCCGCGGCTGGGACTATGTCGATGTCATCCTCATCTCGGGCGATGCTTATGTTGATCACCCGGCTTTCGGCACGGCGGTCGTCGCGCGGCTGATCGAACGCGAAGGTCTTCGCGTCGCCATCGTCCCGCAGCCGAACTGGCGCGACGACCGGCGCGATTTCAAGAAACTGGGCGCGCCGCGGCTTTTTTTCGGCGTCACCTCCGGGTGCATGGACTCGATGGTGAACCGCTACACAGCGGCGAAGCGGCTGCGTTCCGAAGACGCGTACACGCCCGGCGGTGAGCATGGGTTTCGGCCGGATTATGCGGTCACCGTCTACACCCGGATTCTCAAGGAGCTTTATCCCGACGTGCCGGTGCTGATCGGCGGGATCGAGGCGAGTCTCCGGCGCGTGACCCATTATGATTATTGGTCGGATACGACGAAACCGACGATCCTCGGAGAAAGCGGCGCCGACTTGCTCGTGTACGGCATGGGCGAGTTGCCGTTGATGGAGATTCTCAGGCTGTTGAAGCGCGGCGTGCCGTTTTCGTCGCTGAAGACAATTTCACAAACGGCCGTGCTGCTGCCGCCCGGTGCGCCCCCGCCCAAGAACCAGAACTGGGAGGACCACATCCTTTACTCCCATGACGAGTGTCTGGCGGATCGCTCGCTCTATTCGAAAAATTTCAAGCAGATCGAGACCGAGTCGAATCGCGTGCAGGCGCGCCGGCTGTTGCAGCTCACGGGTGATCGGCTGCTCGTGGTGAACCCGCCGTTTCCAACGATGGGCGAGCAGCAGATCGACGCGAGTTTCGACCTGCCGTACACGCGGCTGCCGCATCCGCGTTACCGGAAGCGCCCGCCGATTCCGGCGTATGAAATGATCAAGCACTCGATTAACATGCATCGCGGGTGCTTTGGCGGCTGCAGCTTCTGCACGATCTCGGCGCACCAGGGAAAATTTGTCGCGAGTCGGAGCAAGGAAAGCATTTTGAAGGAGGTCGAATCCATCAAGCAGATGCCGGACTTTCACGGTACGATCACCGACCTCGGCGGGCCGTCGGCGAACATGTACAAGATGAAGGGCATCGATCAGTCGATCTGCGACGCGTGCATCCGGCCGAGCTGCATCTGGCCCCAGGTGTGCCGGAATCTGGATACGGATCACAGTCCGTTGCTCGACATCTACCAGTCGGTGCGCGAGACGCCCGGCGTGAAGCACGCGTTCGTCACGAGCGGAATCCGGTACGATTTGTTTCTGCATGACCACGCGAAACCGAACGCGCAGGCGAGCCACGAGCGCTACGTCGAGGAACTGGTGGCCCATCACGTGTCGGGCCGCTTGAAGGTCGCGCCGGAGCACACGTCCGACGAAGTGTTGCGCGTGATGCGGAAGCCCTCGTTCAAGTATTTCCATCAGTTCAAGGACAGGTTTGACGCGGCAAAGAAGAAGCTCGGAAAATTGCAGCTGCAAATCGTGCCGTATTTCATCAGCTCGCATCCGGGCTCGCGGCCGGAGGACATGGCCGACGTGGCGGTGAAGACAAAGGAACTCGGGTTCAAGCTCGAGCAGGTGCAGGATTTCACGCCGACGCCGATGACCGTCGCGACCGAGATCTACGCGACCGGCGTGCACCCGTATACGCAGAAGCCCGTGTGCGTTGCCAGGACGCCCGAGGAAAAACAGGAGCAGCGAAGCTTCTTTTTTTGGTACCAACCCGGGAAGCGCAAGGAGCTGCGTTCGACGCTTCGGCGGCTGGGGTTGCCGGAGATTGCCGTGAAGCTACTCGGGGGCGGGGCCAAGTCAGAGATGATGGCGGAACGGGAAACGTGGCGGAACCGGTAGCAGACGTGCCATCGTTGGCCGGCGACCAACCGCATTGGGGTGTCGTCGATGAGCGAATGAATGCTGCGCTGGCGGCGGGTTCCGGCTCGCATTTCGAGCGCGCTCATCGAACCTTGAATGGACCCCATGTTCGTCCGCTTTCGTCTTCTCGGACTCGTGCTTGCCGCCGGTACAACGGGCGTCGCCCCGGCGGCGGAGCTGGTACCGCTTTTGACCATCGACACGCCGATGCCAGCGCCGGAATGGGCGAAGTTACAGCGTCAGTTGCTGGCTGTACAGGCACCGGCCTGCCGCGAATTTTTTGAAAAGTACTTCGACGCGCGCGGCTACCTCCAATGCTTCGTTCGTTGGGGCGCCAACGATGGCCCCGATGATGCCTTCGAGAACTTCAATGGCTGGCCGGAACTCCACGCGCTCGGCGGCGATGAGGGTATCCGGGAGCTTTTCATCAAGGGGCATGAGGGTTTGATTCGACAATATACCGAGGCTCGAACGACCGATGTACCGGCCGGGCGCGGCGGGATGTATGTGAAGGAGTTTTCGGCGCAATCCGACTGGATGCACCACGGCGAGGGGCTGCAATTGTTCAACCGCATGGGTCTGTCGGTCGCGGGTGATCCGACGTTCGGGGACCGCGCGCGCCGGTTCGCCGGATTCTACCTGGGCGAGGACCGCGAGGCCCCGAATTACGATCCGGAGCGGAAGTTGATTCGCAGCATGATTAACGGGAGCCTCGGACCCATGCTCCGGCCCGCAACGGCGCTCGACTGGGTGGGCGATCCGTTCGATGTATCCGGCTTTGTCGCACTGCACGGCGAGAAGACGTTCGCGCAATTTCTGGCGCATTACGCCGAGTACACGGACGTGGCCGGGGATCACTTCCTCAACCTGGTGGCCACCACGCTGCCGACGACCGCGTATCTGGCTACTGGTGACGAAAAATACCGCCGCTGGGTTGCCGACTACATGGACACGTGGCTCGAGCGAATGCGACAGAACGGCGGGATCATACCGAGTTTCGTGGATCTCGAGGGTCGCATTGGCGGGCCGGAGAAAAAGTGGTGGGGCAACGCATATGGCTGGGGGTTCAGTCCCACGAATCCCGTGAGTGGCCGGCGTGACGACCGCAACCGGATTCCCCGCGCGATCGTCGGATTCGACAACGCGCTCCTGCTTTCCGGCAGCCGCAGGTATCACGACGCGTGGCGGGCGATGATGGAAGCGGTGAATTCCCAAGCGCGCGATTCCGCGGCGGGAAAGGAGTATCCGACGATGCATGACGCGCGCGGCTGGTATGGCTGGCGGCCGGAACCATGGAATGTTGGCGCGCTGAATCTTTGGTATGCCTCGATGCGCGCCGACGATGCGGCGCGGGTGGGGGCGCATCCCTGGCTCGCTTACCTGGCCGGCGCGAACGCCGACTACCCCGAGACGGCGCTGCGCCAGGATCTCGCGATGGTCGAACAGCGGTTGGAAAGATTGCGCCGTGATCGCACGCCGCCGGAAAAACGGCTTGCCGATAACATGATGGGCTTCAATCCGGCTACGATTGGCGCGCTTACGTATTTGACGCTCGGCGGGATGGTGCCGGGCCGTGACGGTGGACTGTTGTTCTCGCGGCTCCGTTATTTCGACCCGGCGCGGCGCCGGGCGGGTTTGCCCGATGACGTGGCGGCGCTCGTATCCAAGTTGGGCGATCGCAGCACAACGGTGACGCTGGTGAACTTGAACGAGGGCGAGTCGCGGATGGTCGTGGTCCAGGCGGGTGCCTATGGGGAGCACCGTTTCGAATCGGTTGAATGGAGCGGGCGAACACAGCGAATTGGGGGGCGGACGTTCACGGTGCGGCTTGCACCCGGGGCTGGTGCGACGCTCAGGCTTGAACAGGCTCGCTTTGCGGCCACGCCGACACTGGCTTTTCCGTGGGAGCGAAATTGATTCCCGCGCGGTGCGCGGTCCGTAGTCGCGGCACGGGCCAGCGGCGCGCCGGTGCCACCCGCGAATGACCGATCTGGACGACCGCATTCCCGGCCGCTAAGCCGTGGATCGAATGAGACTCCCTCTCACACGCCGGCGGTTCCTGGGCCGGGCGGCTGCGGCTGTCATCGCTGCGCCGTATATTGCCCGTGCCGCTGCGACGACGGGATTCGAAATCGGGCTCGTGGCCGATCCGCAGTATGCGAACATCAAGCCGCTGCGGACCCGTTTTTATCGCGAGGGGAGAAAACGTCTCGAGGATGCGATCGAGCATTTCAACGGCCGCGACCTCGCTTTTTGCGTAAACCTGGGGGACTTGATTGATCGCGAGTGGAAAAGTTTTGATGCGATGCTCACAGCGCTCCGCCGCAGCCGACACCGATGGCAACATCTGCTCGGAAATCACGACTTTGAGGTCCCGGACGAGTCGAAGCGGAAGGTTGCCGGCCGGCTCGGGCTGTCGGCGCCGCATAGTTCATTCGATCATGCAGGATTCCGCTTTGTCGTGTGGGATACGAATGACGTCAGCATCTACGCGCATGCCCTTGGCACGATGGAACGTGCTGACGCCGAAAAAGAATTGGAGCGGGTGAAAGCAGAGAAGCGTCGACAGGCGCAACGTTGGAATGGCGCGGTTGGTCCGGCTCAGCTCGCCTGGTTTGAAATGACCTGCGCCGCGGCGCAGTCCGAGCAGAAGAAGGTGATTGTGCTGGCCCATCATCCCGTCGCGCCAGAGGGGAATCACAATGTGTGGAACACGGACGAGGTGCTCGCGGCGGTCGATCGTCACCCGAATATTGTCGCATGGTTCAATGGCCACAACCACGCGGGTGCATTTGCGGAGCGGAACGGCATCCCCTACGTGACGATGCGCGGAATGGTGGAGACCGCGACGACGACCGCGTTTGCCACGGCGAAGATTCTGCCGGATCGGATGTTGCTCACGGGCCACGGCCGCGAGCCTTCGCGCGAATTGGTATTTCGCCCGACCTGAATCGAGATCGTGGCTGCGCCAGCCAGACGACCGAGGACGGACGACAGACGGCGGGACTGAAAGACGAACCGGACTACATGGGCGGGACGCCCATGCCTCGACGAGCCGGCCATTACGCCGAACTGAAGCTTACTTCACCGCGGCCCAAACACGCTGCACGTCCTCGTGCTCTTCGATCGCTTGAAGGAATTCGCCCACTTCCGCCCGTTGCGTGTCGTCGAGTGGCGGATACATTTTCGCCACGTACCCCAGCTCCGCCGTGATTACGCTCCAGCCATTGGCCTTCAACCAGGTTGCGGCAGCATGTACACCGGTTCGATCGGTCAGGAACCGCGCAGCGGCGTGTCCCGCCGGCACGTCATCATTTTGTTCGGACGTCAGCGGCTCGAACTCGTTGGCCCCGGCCTCGATGGCGGCTGCTTCCAAATCAGCGTTCGCGTCCGGATGATGCGCCTCGACGATGCCGGGATGGTCGAAAAGGAATTTGTTGCTTCCGGCCCCCCCCATTTGCCCCTTCTTGAACAACACCCGCAGGTCGCCGGCGGTGCGATTGTGGTTGTCGGTCATCACCTCTATGATCACCGGAACTTTGTAGGGCGCATAGCCTTCGTACACGACGTGCTCGAGCGCCACACTGTCGCTGCCGGTGCCGGAACCCTTGCTGATCGCGCGCTGAATCACGTCCCGAGTGACGCTCGCTTTCTTCGCTTTTTCGACGGCCGCAAAGAGCCGGGCATTGCCATCGAGATCCGGGCCACCGAGCTTGGCGGCCACGGTGATCTCCTTGACCAGTTTTTGGACAACCTGACCCTTTCTCAGGTTGACGATTGCGCGTTTCGCATGGAGCCATTGACGTCCCATGCGCGCGAGATTGCGCGGGCGTGTCCCGCGAGCAATGTCGAATTCAGCCGGTTAGCTTTTACCTTCGCCGCTGTAGCAAACGAAACACATCAGCAGCACAATGACGCAGAAAATCGCAATCAGGAGCATCAGGAATAACAGGGGGACAAACGGGAAAGCCGCACTCGCGTACGAGAAACGAACGCCCGCTCTCATGAAACGCCAGCCCAAAGTTCGATTGGTCGCCCAGCAATTAGTCTGAGCGACGATCCTGATTAAAATCCGCGCTGCTCCGTGTCACGCCTGCTGCCCACGGTCGTTCATCTCGATGCCGATGCGTTTTTCGTCTCGTGCGAACTGGCGCTCCAGCCGGAGTTGCGCGGCACGAAATGCGCGGTGGGCGGGCGCGAGCGCGGCATCATCTCCTCGGCCAGCTACGAGGCGCGGGCCTGTGGCGTATATACGCCGATGCCCACCAAGCGGGCGCTGGCGGTTTGCCCGGATCTCGTTCTGCTGCCCCACACCGGTGGACTCTATGGCAAGGTGTCGGGCCAGATGTTCGTTTTGTGCGAGACGCTCACGCCCATCGTGCAACGCAACTCGATTGACGAGGGTTATCTCGATCTCGCTCCCTGTGGGCTCGCGACTCAGGCCGACCTCGAGCGCACCGTGCGCGCGCTGCAGCAACGCATTTGGAACGAGCTGCAAATTCCGGTCTCATTTGGACTGGCGGTAAACAAGCTGGTGGCGCAAATCGCCTCGAAGCTGCGCAAACCGCGGGGTTTCGTCGTGGTGCCGCCAGGCCGCGAAGCGGAGTTTCTCGCTCCCCTGCCGATCGGGAAACTGCCTGGGGTGGGCCCGAAGACAGAGGAAACGCTTGTGCGTCAACACGGGATCCGGTTCGTGCGGGACATATTTGTCCGGCCGGAGCGCGAACTGGAGGCGATCTTCGGCTCGGGTTGGCGTGACATGGTCGCCACCGCGCGAGGGGAGGATGAGCGGGCGGTCGAAACCGGGCGGGACGACGCCAAGAGTTACTCCCAACAGGAGACATTTGGCCGGGACATCAGCGATTTCGCCGACATCGAACGCGTGGCTAAACGCATGATCGACGAACTGCTGCCGGCGATCCGGGCGGACGGCAAACGAGTGCGCACGATGACCGTGAAGATTCGGTACGGCGACTTCACCCAGGAGTCGCATGCCCGAAGTCTGGATACGGCAACGGATCTCGAGGCTCCGTTTTATCCCCTGGTGGCGCCCTTGTTACGGGTGGCGTGGAAGAGAAACCGGCCGCTGCGGCTGGTCAGCGTCCGGTTTTCGAACGTGGAGGACGGTGGCGTGCAGTTGGAAATGTTTGCCGAAGCCGAGGAAAAGCGCCGGCGGCTCGCGGCCGTGCTCGACAAGCTGAACCAAACGGGTGGTGCCTCCGTAGTTCGGCACGGGCACCAGCTTGCCAAATCGCCGCCACCTTCCTAATTCGGGGGCACCATGCCAATCTACGAGTATTACTGCCCGGACAATCACACGATTTATCAGTTCTTCGCCAAGACGCTTGCGCAGAGGCAATCGGTGCCGAAGTGCCCCCACAATCCGGCGTTTCGCATGAAGAAACTCGTGTCCGCATTCGCGATCACGAGTCGCGGGGGGAAGGACGAGCCGGCCGCGGCGGCGCCCGAATCAGCCGGCGCCGATCCCGCCGGGGACGCGAAAATGGAGGCGGCGATGAGCGCGATGGAGAGTGAGTTCTCGAACGTCGACGAAAATGACCCGAAGGCAATGGCGCGGATGATGCGGCGCATGTCGGAAATGACCGGAGAGAAGATCGACGGCGAAATGGAGGAGGTCGTCCGCAAACTCGAGGAAGGGGCCGATCCCGAGACCCTCGAGGAGCAACTGGGTGGAGCCGGCGAACCCGGGGGCGGCATGGATGATCCTTACGGCGAGGGCATGGGAATGGGCGGAGAGGGGGCGCCGCCGGTGGATCCAAAGGAGCCGCGGCACGTCTTCAAAGCGAAGCGGCCGGCGGCGCGGCGCGATCCGCACCTGTACGATTACGAGTAATTCGAGCCCGAGTTTTGGGTTGGTTATTCGCGGCTATTTGCGTCCATTCGCGGACCACCATGGATGATTCCTCCGCCGTGCGTTCCCGCATCGAAGCCGCCAAACGCGCGGTGCTTGCGCAGACTGATTTGCTGCATCGCGAATTTGGCCGGGCGGAGAGCAAATGGAAATATGACGGCACGCGCGTGACGGCGGTCGATGTCGCCATTTCCGAGGGGATTTTTCGCGAGCTGGCGGCGCAGTTCGGAGCCGACCAGTTCTTCAGCGAGGAGTTGACGGAGACGGAATCCCCCGTGCCGGTGCGGGCGCGGTTTTCGTGGGTGCTGGATCCGATCGACGGGACGAACAATTTCGCGTTGGGGATTCCGCACTGCGCGATCAGTCTGGCCCTCTGCGAACACGGCGAGCCGATTTACGGCGTGGTCTATGACCTCAGCCGCCGGACGCTGATGTACGGTGGGCCTGGATACGGCGTTTACGATGGTGAGCGCCCGGTTCGGGTGAGCACCGCGGCGGTGTCGCGCGAAACGCTCATCGGATTCCACAGTCCGGTCGACAAGACGCTGATCCCGCTGGCGAGCGGCATCATATCCAATTTCAAGATTCGCGGGCTGGGCAGCGCGACGCTGCATCTCGCTTATGTCGCGGCGGGAATCCTGGACGGTTGCGTGGATTACAATGTGAAGATCTGGGATCTTGCCGCCGCCATTCCCCTTGTGCGTGCGGCCGGGGGGGATGTGCGGTTCTTGAACGGCGAACAGCTGCCGATGCGGCAATTCAATCTGCGCATGGGGCCCATCATGTATGTCGCGGGCAGTAGCGCGATGTGCGCGCGACTGGGCGAACTGATGACAGCCGGGCCGGTGCGGCGCTAGGTCGAAGGTGGCCGCGCATCCACTCGCGGGCGCTTATCGCCACGCTCAAACCTGATAGGTCTGCAGCGGCACGGGATCGATGACGCGTGCTGAGGGCAGTCGTTGCGTGAGTTGGTCGAGGAACCACGCTCGGGCCGGCGGATCCCCGTGCGTCAACACGATGCTGCGAGCGCCGGTTTGCACCGCGAACTCGGCCAGTTCCTCGCGGTCGGCATGACCGCTCATCTCGAAACGCTCAATCCGGGCCTTGATTTTCGCCTTCACGTTTGCCGCGGCGAAAAGAAAGTCTTCCCCGGGCTTGGTCGCGAGCAGCTGGCCGCCGGGCGTATCCGGATCACAATAACCCACAAAACCGACGGTATTCCGCGCATGGGCCACCAGTCCGGACGCGAGTGTATAGCTCGGCGTGTTCGCCACCATCATGCCGGAACTCACCACGTACAACGCGTTCTCCTGAGGATCCGCGCCCGGCGTGAGTTTGCGCGGGGTGGGCTTGATGCGGAGGTCTTTGAGGATGCTCCGGTTGAATTGCGCGTGCTGCGTCTTGCGGGTGATTTCGTCATAGTAATCGGCGAGATCGATGCCGAGGCCGGACGCAAAAATCGGGCAGTCGACCAGCCGGCCAAACTTCCGCGCGTCATGCAGAATGGCGAACACCTCCTGCATCCGGCCCAGGGCGAAAATCGGGATCAGCATCGAGCCGCCGCGCTGAATCGTGTCGTTGATGGTCTGGATCAGCCGGGCGACCTCGTGCACGCGCTCCTTGCCGGACGGGCGCTCGGTGATGCCGCGGGTCGTCTCCATGACGAGGGTGTCGAAATGACCGGCGGGGAAGCGCGCCGGACCGAGGGTGCGCTGCGCCTCGAACAGCACGTCGCCGGTGAAGAAAATATGCCGGTGCTTGTGGCGCAGTTCGACGCCGACCGCACCGGCCACGTGGCCGGCCGCGTGGAAGGTGATTTCGATATCGTCTTTCGCCCCGCGGAAATGCTTGGCGTGGCCGAGGGGCAGCCCCGTCATGCGACGTGCGCAGCGGTCAATGTCGTCGTGCGTGAAAAGCGGATAGTCGGGGATATTCTCCTCCTCCTTTTGCCGCACCATCACGTTGGCCGAGTTGTGCAGCATTCGCTCGATCAGCATCCGGCTGGAGGTGCTCATAATCACCGGCGTATTCGGCTGCTCCCGCATGATCAGGGGCAGGCTGCCGATATGATCCAGGTGGCAGTGCGTGATTATGATCAGATCGAGCGTCACGCCGCGGAGCGGGCGCGTATCCGGGGCCGCAATCCGGCCCACCCGCTTCGGATTGAGTCCGCAATCCACGAGAACATTGATGTCGCCAAGTTGGATGAACAGCGAATTGGCGCCGATGCCGCCGTCACGGTTCAAGTCAGTGAGCTTCATTAACCGGGCAGAAAGAAGGAGAACAACCCGAAGAACCAGAACGAAGTGAGGGTGGGGGCGTGAACGCGCGGTGAGTGAACGCGCGAGGGTAAGTCAGCGGTGGCCCGGCGTGATGCCGGCGTGGAATTCAGAGCGGCCAAACGATGCTGGTCCCGCCCGTGGTCGCCCGCTCCGGCGCCTTCACCTCCCGTTTCACTCCCGCGGAATGTTCATCTCGAACGGCGGCAGCATGACATGAATCTTGTTCCCGAGTTCGTCCACGCCGTGAAAACTGCCGTGCGCGCACGCGTCGATGCCGGTCACGTGATAGCTGTTGTAGGAAAATTGCTCGCCCGGCGCGAGGTGTGGCGTCTCCCCGACAATCTTGTCGCCCTCGATGACGAGGCGGGTGCCATCCCCGTGCACCACCACCCACTTCCGCCCCAGCAACGTGACGGCTCGATCCGAGCCGTTGCGAATCGTGATGAAGTACACGAACGCGTGCGGCTGGTCCGGCGGCAGGCTTGCCCCGCCATGGTGATAGCAGAGCTTGTCGAGGCTGGCCGTCAAACCGGGGACTTCAGACGAGCTGGGCACGGGAGAAAAGAGAGTCGGGTTTTTCTCCGCGGCAAGTGGATTGAAGCGCGGGGCGGTTACGAGGCGACCAGGAGGGGACGACACAGAACGCAATGACACCAACAGCGCAAGTCAGCGATCGCCCGGAAGGCAAAGGAGCGACGTCGACCGGCGCACCTTCGGTCCGTGGGCATGTGCCGGCACCACCCGGCTGCGAACCGGCCGGCAGATTCCGTTCTTGTCATTGATACCCTTGGTCCCTTCGTCCTTTGGTCGCTTGAACGGCCGGTACCTTCGTTCGTTCCTCGGTCCACTTCCTTCCATGGGTAAACTCGCGCTTCTCTCTGTTTCGGACAAATCCGGCCTGCTTGAATTCGCCACGGCGCTCGTCCGCCGCCACGGGTACACGCTCCTTTCAACCGGCGGCACCGCCCGACTGCTCGCCGAAAAGGGCCTGCCGGTCACGGAGGTCAGCCAGCACACCGGATTTCCTGAAATCATGGAGGGCCGCGTGAAGACGCTGCATCCGAAGATTCACGGCGGATTGCTCTGTCGCCGCGACAAGCCCGAGCATCTGGCCCAAGCCCGGCAAAACGACATCGCGCTGATCGATCTCGTGGTCGTGAATCTGTATCCATTCGAACAGACGGTGGCTAAACCCGGCGTGCACCTCGAGGAGGCAATCGAAAACATCGACATCGGCGGACCCTCGATGCTGCGCAGCGCGGCGAAGAACCACGAGAGCGTCACCGTGGTTTCGGATCCCGCGGACTATCCGCTCGTGCTGGCGGCGTTCGACGCGGCGGCCTCCGCTCCCGCCGAACTCACTGCCCTGCGGGCGAAGCTCGCCCGGAAGGTCTTTCAACGCACCGCGAGCTATGATGCGGCGATCGCCCGTTATTTGGAGACGCAGGCGGCCGAACCGGATCTCGCCGCGCTGGGCGGATTCCCGCCGACGCTGACGCTGTCCTGGAAAAAAGCGCAGGCCCTGCGCTACGGCGAGAATCCCCACCAGCAGGCCGCGCTTTACGGCACGTTTCCCGAGCACTTCCGGCAACTCCAGGGCAAGGAACTTTCGTATAACAACATTCTGGATATCACGGCGGCGACCTATCTCATCGGCGAATTTGAGCGGCCGACGGTGGCCATTCTCAAGCATACGAATCCCTGCGGCGTGGGCAGCGCGGACACGCTGATCGACGCGTGGGCGAAGGCGTACGCCACGGATCGCCAGGCGCCGTTTGGCGGAATCATCATCGTCAACCAGACGCTCGATGGCCCGCTGGCCGCCGCGATTGCGGAAATTTTCACCGAAGTCATCATTGCCCCGCGCTTCAGCGACGAGGCCCTGGCGATGCTCGGCAAAAAGAAGAACCTGCGGCTGATGATCGCGCAGGGCGGAATTCCCTCGCCCCATTCAGGCCACGGCGGCACCGATGCGCTGCAGGAAATTCGTTCCGTTATTGGCGGCGTGCTCGTGCAGGACCGTGACCGGACGCTGGGCGATGTCGCCGCATTCAAGGTCGTGACCAAACGCGAACCCACGACGGAGGAGTATGCCGCGATGATGTTTGGCTGGAAAGTGGGCAAGCACGTGAAGTCGAACTCGATCGTTTACTGTCGCGGCGAGCAGACGCTCGGGATTGGCGCGGGCCAGATGGCGCGCGTGGACAGCTCGCGGATTGCGGTTTGGAAGGCCGGTGAGGCCGGTCTCGATTTGCGCGGGTCGGTCGTCGCCAGCGAAGCGTTGTTTCCGTTTGCGGACGGGCTCCTTGCTGCCGCGGACGCGGGTGCGACCGCCGCCATCCAGCCCGGGGGGGCGATCCGTGATCCGGAGGTGATTGCGGCAGCCGATGCTCGCGGGATGGCGATGGTGTTTACGGGAAGCCGGCACTTCAAACATTGACCCAGGTCGAAGGCGGCAGCACCTACGTTGCTGTATGAAACGACGTCTGCTTTGTTGCGCCACCGCGGCACTGCTCGCGTTGGCGGGTTGTTATACGAATCCGGTCACGGGACGGAAATCGCTGGTCCTGCTTTCCGCGGGCCAGGAAACCAGCCTGGGTGAGCAATCGTTCACCGAGATACGACAGAAGGAGAAGGTTTCGGCGGACCCAGCGGCGAATGAACGCGTCCGCCGGGTCGGGCAGCGGATTGCGCGCGTGGTGGGCAGTGAGATGCCGGATGCCAAGTGGGAGTTTGTCGTCTTCGACTCGAAAGATGTGAACGCGTTCGCGTTGCCGGGCGGCAAGGTGGGTGTTTACACCGGGCTGCTGGGGCTCGTTTCCAGCGATGATGAACTGGCGACGGTGATGGGCCATGAGATCGGGCATGTCACGGCGCGTCACGGCGGCGAACGCATGTCCGAAGCGCTGGTCATCGCGGGTCTGGGGGAACTCGGCGGCGCCGTGCTCGAGTCGAAGACCGACGCACAGAAGCGCGAGCTTTTCGCTCTGGCCTATGGCGGACTGGCCACGGTAGGGCGTGTCCTGCCGCATTCGCGTTCCAACGAGAGCGAAGCTGACCGGATGGGGGCGGTGTACGCGGCGCGGGCGGGATATGATCCGCGTGCCTCCATTTCATTCTGGCAGAAAATGCTGGCGCAAAAAAACGCCCAGGGGAGTGCCGGCGGCGGGATGGCCGCGTTGCTTTCGACGCATCCGGCCGACCAGAAGCGAATCGCGGATTTGCAGGCGCTGATGCCGCAGGTCCTGCCGATCTACGAACAGAATCGCGGGAAGAACCGGTGATGCAGGACAAAAGGGTGGCCCAGCGTCACGCCAGGCAATCGCGCGTCGGTTTACCCGGGGCCGGGATTTCCGATTGCCGCGGCACTGAGTATTACGGCACGTTAGCCGGATGTTTGATCCCGTCGAAAAGCTGAAAGAGTTCGTGGGGCATGCCAGTATTTCGACCGACTCCAAATCCGGGGCCGGCATGAAGGGGGCGCAGGAGTTTGTCGCGGGACTTCTCCAGTCGCTCGGTTGCAAGGTCGAGGTCGTCCCGACGGAGCGCCATCCGATTATTTTTGCGCAGCGGGGCAGCGATCCTTCCTGGCCGCACGTGGTGATTTATGGCCACTACGATGTTCAGCCCGCGGACCCGCTGGACCTGTGGAAAACGCCGCCTTTCGAGGCGACGATCATCGGCCGCCGGATCTATGGACGGGGAACGGCGGACAACAAGGGGCCGCTGATGACGAACATCGCCGCGGTCGCGGAAATGCTGGAGGCCCGGCCTGATCTGCCGCTGCGCATCACGTTTTTAATCGAGGGCGAAGAGGAGATGGGCAGCCCCAGTTTCCCGAAGTTTCTGGAGACTTATGCCGACCGGCTCCGCGAGGCGGACTTTGTTTACCTCTCGGATACCGCGCTGCCGAACCCGCAGCAGGTCGTCATCACCTGCGGTCTTCGCGGGCTTGCGCTGTTCGATGTGCACGTGGCCGGAGCCAAAAGCGATCTGCATTCCGGGCTGCATGGCGGCGTCCTGCTCAACCCGATCCAGGCGCTCGCGGAAATTCTCGCCTCGCTGCACACGCCGGAGGGGCGCGTCAATGTGCCGGGTTTCTACGACGCGGTGCTCGATGTGCATCCCTGGGAGCGCGCGGAGCTGAAGAAACTCGCCGGGGATGAAAAGGCGTACGCGGCGTTTCTCGGTATCAGCCGTTTCTATACGCCACCGGGCTTTTCGCCGTTCGAGTCGGTGCGGTTTCAGCCGACACTCGAGATCAACGGCATCGGGGGAGGGTACCAGGGCGAGGGAACGAAGACCGTCATTCCGAGCAAGGCCTTCGCGAAGCTGAGCTGCCGGCTCGTGCCGAACCAACAGCCGGATCGGATCAAGGAACTGGTGATGGCGGCAATTCGCGACCGTACTCCGCCGGGTGTGACGGTCCATTTTGTCGACCAGCACAAGGGCGATCCGTACATTGTCGTGCCGCCCGGCCGCTCGAACACGCCGGCGGACCAGTCGCCCGTGCTCGCGCGCGCGTTCCGGGCAACGGATCAGGCTGTAACCGAAATTTGGGGACGGCCGCCGCTTTACCTGCGGGAGGGCGGCAGTGTGCCCATCATCGCCGAGATCAAGCGGGTGACCGGGCTCGACTCCGTGATGCTGGGGCTGTTTCTGCCGGAGGATAATCTCCACGCCCCGAATGAAGGCTTCAGTCTCGACGTGATGAACAAGGGCACAAAGACGACGCGGCGAATCCTCGAGGCCTTGGTCAACGGGTAGCGGGAGCTTTCTCAATCGCTCGACCCGTTTCACCGCCGAATCGGTGGCGGATCGTTTCAAACAAAAACGCCGCGGATTATCCGCGGCGTTGTCCGTCCTGATGGTTGCGGTCCGTCAAAGCGGGCCCGGCGACGGCGCGGCGGGTGTGGCGCCCGGCCCCTTTGCCTTCACGATGACAAAGTCGACCCGGCGGTCCTTTGCCATCGTCGCGTCGTCGGCATTCTTCGACGCCTCGAGGCTGCCTTTCGAAACGGTTTCCAGTTTGTCCGGCGTGACGCCGAGCGACTGCAGATAACGTTTCGTCGCATTGGCGCGCCGGTCACCGAGCCCAAGATTGTACTCGGCGGTGCCGCGCCAGTCACAATGTCCCTCGAGCAGAATTCGCGTGCCCGGATTGCCGTCAAGGTACTGCTTCGCTGTTTGTGCCTTCGCGCGCTCGGGCGGCTTGATCTCAGAGCGGTCAAAGTCGAAGTAGATTGGCTGTAGCAGCCCGCGAATGGTGTTGCCGTCGTCGATTACGCCGTCCGGCAGGCGTTGCGCCAGGCCAGGCGCCTCGGGATTCAGCGGCACGTCCACCGGCATCATCGAACCGCCGCTGCCCGGGCCGCCTTGCGGTCCCAGCACGGTCGCGGCCGGATCCGGCCTGGTCGGCTTCTTAGTGCAGCCGGCGACAACGAGTGCAGCGCTGCATACGAGGAAACAAAATTTGTGCGAGGCAAGGTTCATGAGAGGAAAATGGCTGGACGCTGGAACAGACCTATTGCGCAAAGCGGAGGCGCGTCGCAAGGCTTTTAGCCTGCCATTGTGTGCGCTCTTGGAGCGCACCCAACGAGAATTCCATGGGTGAGCGGCTGGTGTAACTCGGAGCGGATGCCGCCCGATGCCGGGAATTGGTCATGGCGCGGGTTTTCCCCTGGCGCTCAGACCGTTTGCTTGTGCTCGATCAGCCCAACCTCGAGCGCGTAGCGCGTCAGGCTGGCGACATCGTGCAGGTTGAGCTTGCGCATCAAATTCGTGCGGTGGTTGTCCACGGTCTTCACGCTGATGCCCAGCTTTGCGGCAATTTCCTTCGTGCTGTGACTTTCAGCGACGAGTTGCAGGATCTCACGTTCGCGGTCAGTGAGAAAATCCGGCGCGTTGCTCGTGGCCGGATTCGCCACGACATTCCGCAGGAGCGCTGCCACCGCGGGTCCAAAGTACGTGCCCCCGTTAGCCACCGTTTCGAGACCTTTCTTGAATTCGAAAAGCCCCGCCGTCTTTTCCACGAAGCCGTGGGCGCCGGCCTCCAGCATTTCGCGCACCAGCACCGGGTTTTCGTGACCGGAAAAAACCAGCACGCGCATCTGGGGCAGCTTCTTGCCGATGCGTCGCAGAATATCGACGCCGTTCAAGCCGGGCAGCTTGGCATCAAGCACGCACAAGTCCGGTTTCGCTTCGAGGCACATGGCCACCGCGGCCTGTCCATCTCCGGCCTCCCCGACGAGTTCGTAATTGGCATCCAGCCGCAATATTTCCGCCAGCATCTCGCGAATGGCGGTTTGGTCTTCGATGATGACGAGACGCTTCATTGAGTCGATTGAGTGAACGCGGGAAATGAGGGTGGTGGGTCGACTGGGATTCGAACCCAGAACCAACGACTTAAAAGGACGCTGCTCTACCATTGAGCTATCGACCCAAATTTTTTATCCCGAAAAAGTTACGAAAGGGATTCGGCTTTCCGTTGCCGCTCCCGCTCCTGTCAGCCGCGCCAAACGATAAGAAATGCGAACCACGGACAAGAGATGTGCGAAACCACGACGGAACCAAACCTGTTAATGAACGTAAAGAGACGCAGGTTGTACGGGAGGTTCAAACTTTCCGGCAAGGCAAAAGGTTAATGCTCACGATCGAGCTCAACTTCCCCGCTGAGGTAACGGGAAATGCAGTTGCGACCGCGGTCACTTTGCGTGACAGCGATCGGCGGGCCGCGAAAGAGTTTTTCGAAGCGGCCGGTAACCCGACACCCTGTAGGGGAGATTCCCCCGGACCGAAGGATTCATCGCGCGCGCTTGCACTCCGCGAACGCGGGCACGCACAGTGCGGCTGTGAGGATCGTTATCGTTGAAGATCATGTCATGTTCCGGGAAGTCGTGCGCAAGGTGTGCGAAAAGGAACTGGACCTCGATGTAGTGGGTGAGGCGGGTGACGGACTGCGCGCGATCGAAATTGTAGCCGAGACAAAACCGGACCTCGTGCTGCTCGACCTGCATCTGCCCGGACTCGATGGCTTCGGCGTGGTGGAGTCGATTCGCGGGCTTGTCCCGGAGGTGCGCATCCTGGTCCTCTCGTCACGGTGCGATGAATACACCGTGTATCGGGCGGAAAAGGCGCACGTGCAGGGTTTCGTCGACAAGAACACGAACTCGGTCGCGGCGCTGAAGGAGGCGATTGCGAACGTGGTCGAGGGGCGGGTGGCGTTTTCGGCCGCCTTTCGGAAGGTGAAGGCGGCGCGCCATCGAGACCCTCATTCGTTCGACAAGGTGCTGACGAATCGCGAGCGGAATGTTGTCGCGATGATCGGCGAGCCCTTGAGTGATGAAGAAATTGGGCGGCGTCTCGCGATTTCACGCGACACCGTCCAGAAACACCGGTTGAACGCCATTCACAAGCTCGGCCTGAAATCAACGACGGATCTGGTCCGCTACGCACGCGAGCACGGGTTCACGCTCTCTGCCCCGTCTGGTGATGATGTAATGCTGCCTTGACCCGGGCGATTTCGGAACGGACCGCATCCATTAAAGCGGCGCACGAGTGGACGTCAGCCCGTTGCGCGGCATCCTCGAGCGCTGTGGCCGCATCGGCCAGGCCCGTACTCCCGACCATGCGGGCGTGACCCAGCAAACTGTGCGCGATGCTGGCGATGGCGTTGCAATCGCGCTTGGTCGCCGCCGCCAGAAGCTTCTCCTCGCCGTGCTGCAGCGTGGCAACGAACCGCTGAATCTGCCGGTGCAGGCCCTCGTCATCGTCATCGCCGAGATAGCGGAGCAACGTCGCATCGATCCCGGACGCCGAGTCGCTGGTCTGGCCGGGTGGCGTTGCCGGGGTCGCGTCGGCCGGCAGATCCACGGATGCAGAGGCGAGCATCCGCCGGCCCGCCGCGATGAGCACTTTGCGCAGCTTTTCCGGCGTGAGCGGCTTGCCCACGAATGCGTCCATGCCCGCTTCGATGCAGCGCAGCCGATCCCCGGCCGTGCAATAGGCGGTGATCGCCAGCATGATGGAAGGCAGCCCATCGCCTTCCATCTTGCGCATTCGACGCGCGACTTCCGTTCCGTCCATGTCGGGCAGGTTGCGGTCCAGCAGCACGACATTGAATCGTTTTTCGCCGAAGAGCTGCAGCGCCTCGGCGCCATTGCGCGCGCGTTCGCAATGGAGGCCGAGACGCGCCAGCACCGCCGTGGCGGCCCACGCGTTGTAATCCGTGTCCTCGACCAGCAGCACGGTCGAGTTCGGCAGCGCGCCCGCCGGTTCGACCGCGGACGGTGTGGCCACGGCCAGCGGCAGCCGCACAAAGAAGCGCGCGCCTTTCCCCAGCGTGCTCACGACACCCACGGATCCGCCCATGATGTCCGCGAGCAGTCGGCATGCCGCCAGACCAAGGCCGGCGCCGGGCACATTGAGCTGCCGTGCCTCGCGGCTGCGCGAGAATTTCGTGAAGAGCGTAGCCTGGTCGGCGTCGCTCAAACCGGGGCCTCGATCGGAGACCGCAAATTCAATTTCACCGGCTGCGTGCGCCGGCGCGTGCACGGAGATCACAATGTCGCCGCCGGCGTACTTGAGGGCGTTCGAGACGAAATTCACCAGGATCTGCTGAATCCGGCCGGCGTCGCCCATGAGGTGTGACGGCAGTTCAGGGTCGACCGCCAATGCCAGGGTTGCGCCGCTCTGAATCGCATCGGTTTTCAGTGTCGTCACGATCGAGCGCAGCAGTTCCCCCGCATTGAATGCGCCCGGTCGCAATTCCACCCGGCCGGCCTCGATGCTCGCGAAGTCGAGCACGTCATCCACCAGGCTCGACAGGTAGGTGGTGCATTCGCGCAGGGTGGCCACCATTTCACGTTGTGCGCCATTGAGCCGCGTGTCTTCGAGGGCGATCGCCAGCCCGACGATTCCGTTGAGGGGGTTCCGGATGTCATGGCTCATGTTCGCCACGAATTCCGTTTTCGCGGCACTCGCCCGTTCGAGTTGTTGAGTGCGTTCGCGCACCTTGTGCTCGAGATCGGCGTTGCGGCGCCGCAGCGCCCGTACGCGCAGTTGATAGACACCGGACGCGAGGAACACGCACGCCAGGCCGAGGCTTGCGATCGCCGGCGTCGTTTGCCACCAGGGCTTCAGGACTTGAAAGGTGAGAACCGTTTCGGAACTCGCCCTCCCGGACTCCGCGACCGCACGCGCGCGAACGTTGTAGCTACCGGCGCGAATGGCATTGAGTTCGCGCCGCGACCCGGTGCCGACGACGGTCCAGCCGCCATCAATACCTTCAATCCACGTCTCGAGCGTCAAGGATGAGCGGCGGCCGAACTCGGGCACCGAAAACTCGAGCTCGACTGACGGAGTGGAGGCGGGAAGCGGAATCGACGCGAGAATCTGCCCCGCCGGTGCGTGGGAACTGCGCGCGAGGCCGCGGATAACCGGGGCCCGCGGCGTTGGAACGTCCGGCGCGCCGGTGAACTCGTGTCGAAGGACGCCTTCGGTGCCGCCGATCCAGAGCACCGTGGCCCCGCCCACGGACTCCGCAAACACGGAGCGCGGCACGCCTATGCTGGCAAGGCCTTCGACCGCGTGAGGCTCCCAGCTCGCACCGGTCGCCCCGACAGAAATACGTGCGACGATCGGTGGACGCCCATTTTCGCCTTTGTAAACGGCCCAGAGATTCGAACCGTTTGCGGCCGCGGCCACGAAGGTGACGGCGCGGCGCGGGGCGCCGGTGATGGGAGTGAATCGGCGCGTTGCACGGTCGCGCACCCATGCCCCCAGCGGATTGAAGACGACGATGGTATGATCGACCGTCGCGATGACACGACAATCACCGCGAGGGTTGGCCAGGCCCAATTTCTCGTCTGCGCGGCTGATGCCGTTCCTGGTTGCCGACTGGTCAGAGAGGAAAAGCCCGTACGCTTTTGTGCCGAGCCAGAGGGTTCCATCCGCATCCTCGGCAATTGAATTTGCGACGTCCGGCAGGCCTTCGGCCACCACGTGGGCGGGTCCGGTGGGCGGGAGATCGAGGATCCTGCCGCCTTCGGCGAACAAGACGTGATCCGGATTCCGCTGCGATGGCGTGAGCGCGCTTACGTCGCCGGTTGTCGCGTGCGAGATTGTGACCTGGCCGCCCGCCAAGCGCTTGACCCCACGGTATCCGGCGATGAGCAAACCTTTGCTGTCGGCATGAAAATCGTACAAGCCGCCGCCCGCAAACGCCGACCAGGAAAATTGCCGGCTCGTTTCGTCCAGCGTGTAAATTCCCTGGGCGTTGGCCAAAACCAGCCGTCCTCCGAAACGGCCAAGCTTGACCGCCGGCTGCCGCGGAAAATTAGCTCGCCGATCAAAGACGGTCGAGCGGGACTCCACCGAAATGCGCACGATGGCGCCACGGGAGCCCACCCAGAGATCGCCGTCCCGGTCACAGAGGAGAGGCAAAATATAGGTGGAGTTGAACCCGGAGGACTCGTTGATGACCGCGTCGAGTCTCCCGTCCCGACTGACGATCGCGATACCGTCGTCCATCGTACCCACGGCCAGCCGGCCGTCGCGCAACCTCACCACGGTGGTGGGACGGTGATTCCGAATGAAGTCAGTGGCGGAACCTTCGATCGCGACACGCTTCCCGCTCGTTATCCGCATGAGTCCGTTCGTCGTCAGCAGGAGCAAGCCGTCGCCGTCACGTTCCACTCCGAAAATTGCCGCGACGCCAATGAGTTCGGCCGCGGCAACGAGTTGAGGGCCGTCTCCACGCATCAAATACAGCCCGGTCAGCTCGTGCTGGATGAAGACGTCCTGGTCGACGCGGAAGGCGCGAACACGCCGGGTGTCGGGCATGCTCCAGGTTCGGAGCGTGACGCCATCCCAATACAGCAGTCGATCGTTGGCCGCAAAGACGGCTCCGGTGCCAAACGCGAAGGCATGCCAGATGTCGCCGACTTCAATCCCGGGCTCCAGTTTGTCGCGCAGGGAAACGAATTCCCAGCTGCCGGGCCGACGGCTGAACCAGCCTATTTCGCCCACCCCGCCGGCCCAAAGCCGGCCATCTGGGCCGAAGTCCAGCCCGTAGAGCCCATACGAGCCGCCGGCCGCGTGGCTTCGCCAACGATCGCCGTCGAAAACCAGCAATGAGTTGCTGCCGAAATAAAGGGTGCCGTTTGCATCCTGGACCGCCCGCAATCCGATGACATCCGCGCCGACCTCGCCGGCGGCAAACGAATCAATGAGCGGAAACCCCGTGCCTCCCGCCTCCAGCTCGGACGGGCCGGGGCCCGAAAATGCAAGGACGGCGGCAGCTAATCGAACGTACCATCGAAAGTCGGCTCGCCGGGGCACGTCCGGAAAACGTGTTGTTTTCCCCGTCATTGGCGAATGCAATCCACAAGTCTTCCGTAATTATGGAAGTTTGGAGGATCGAAAAACCTGGCGGATGCAAATAGCTCCACGTCCGACATGAAAAACTTAAAAAAATGGATGCTTGGATTTCTCTCAACATGTTTTCTGGCCGTCGGGCTCGTGCGCGCCGCGGACCTGTTCGATCCGGTTAACCGGCAGCTGGGTGTCGTACAAAGCGGGACCGTGACCGCGAGCCGGGATTGTGCCACCATGTGCGCGGTGGCGGATCAACGCCCGGTGACGCCTGCTCCGGATTGCGCGACGATGTGCGCGATCGCATCGGACGGCAACTGACCGGAGGGCGATCCCCATGCTCAGCCTCGCTTCGCTCCGATACCGTAATGTTCTCGCCACTAATGGCGGGCCGATTGCGGCGGTGGACACCGGTCTGTTTCCCATCCGTGGTCGACGGGTGACGATCGCGAATGCGCGGCTGGCAAGCGGGCTTACGCCCCGCCAGCCGTTGGCACTGTATAGTGATGCGGATGGCACGGGAACCCACCCGGTTGCCACGATCGCACGGCATAAAGCGATCTCCGAGGCGCTGGAACGCTGGGCATTCCACGCGACGGTGCGTTCGGAGCGCGCGGCGGAGTTTGCCTTCGACGTCGATCCTTCCTCCACCGGAATGGCGGCCTTTCCGGGTTTGTTGCGCCGCCAGGCTCGTCGCTCGGCGGTGCTGGAGTCGGTCGAGCGTTTCTGCCTGATGGCCTGGTGGGAAGGTTGCGCGGAAGGCCGGCCCTTCGACACGGACTGGCCCGGCGTCTCCGCGGTCGTCGTGCGTGGCCCGTTTGGCGGCCTTGCCGTGATTGTGTACGCGCGGACGGAGTGGGGCGGCTACGTTTATGGCCATGCCGCGGACGAGTCGTTCGGTGGGGCGTGCGAGCGGGCCGTGGCGGAACTTGCCCGTCACGAATGGATATTGCGCGCCGCCTGGCTGTCCGCCGCGGCGGGTGAACGTCGGGCGCCCTCGAACATTTTCGAGCGGCGCTGTCTCTTCTTCGCGACGGAGGAGGGCCACGACTTGTTTCAACAGCGATTGACCCAAACCTCGTTTCGGCGCATGCCCGCAACGGAGGTTCTCTGCGACGCGGACCTGCCCGGCCCGTGGGACGCGTACGCGACCGTCTGGCGGTTTTCGCTTCGCCCGCCATCCGATGGATATCTGCATGGTGGAGATCGCTATTTCTTCCTCTAACGGCTAGGTGATGCGCCGACGTTCGTACGATGCCGGCTAGAGGGCGGTTGCTGGAGCCGGCGAAATGTCATAGACCGACACCACTTTCTGACGACGAAGAACGCATGATGAAAATTCTCCATCTGGAAGACAGCCCCGACGACGTGGAACTCGTGCGCCAGGTCCTGCGGGAGGAATGGCCGGATTGCGAGATCACCTGGGTGGCAACGCAGGGCGATTTCCTGGACCACCTGCAACGTTCCCGGTTCGATGTGATTCTCTCGGACTTCAAGCTGCCGGGTTTGAGTGGACTCGATGCGCTCCGCGTCGCTCGCGAGCACGCGCCTGACACGCCATTCATTTTTGTTTCCGGCACGATGGGTGAGGATCGCGCGATCGAAGCGCTGCGTTCCGGGGCCGAGGATTACGTGCTCAAGGATCGCATGAAGCGGTTGAACGCGGCGATTGCGCGCGCGCTGCGCGAAAGCGAGGAGCGACGACAACGGCGTGAGGCGGAGCATCGGATCCGTGAACAGGCGGCGCTCCTCAACCAGGCGGGCGAGGCGATCTTCATCACGGATCTGGAGGATCGAATCAGCTACTGGAACGAGGGTGCGGAACGCCTCTACGGCTGGAAATCCGAGGAAGTAATCGGGCGCCGGCCGCCGCAGCTCTTTGATTTTGGAATGGCATCGCAGGGAGCGGGACGCGACGAAACCTTCGCGAAGGGACAGTGGGCGGGCGAACTGCGCACGCGCAATCGCGCCGGCGAAATCCTGGTGGTGGAGTCGCGTCAGACCTTGATTCGCGACGAGGCGGGCAATCCGAAGGCCCGCGTGTGTATCAATGCCGATATTACAGGCCGCAAGCGGCTGGAAGAGCAGTTTCTGCGGGCCCAGCGAATGGAAAACATCGGCCTGCTCGCCGCGGGCATCGCGCACGATCTGAACAACATGCTGGCGCCCATTCTGCTCGCCGCGCCGATGCTGCGCGAGCACATCAGCGACAGCTCCGCTCTCGCCATGCTGGGCACGCTGGAAAAAAGCGCCGAGCGCGGCGCGAACCTCGTCCGTCAGATTCTCGCCTTCGCCCACGGGGCCACCGGGGAGCAGAGCCTGCTGCAAGTGAAGCACCTCCTGCGCGACACGGTCGCCGTCATGGGCGGCACCTTTCCCAAATCGATCAAACTGGAGGATTACATTCCAGGTGATCTTTGGACGATCAACGCGAACCCGACGCAGATTCACCAGGTGCTGCTCAATCTCTGTGTGAACGCTCGCGACGCGATGCCGAATGGCGGCACGTTGCGTCTGCGGGCCGAGAACCAACTGCTGGATGCCGCCGTGGCGGGCGCGATCAAGGGGGGACGCGCCGGGGCCTTCCTCGTGCTGCAGGTCGAGGACACCGGCACCGGAATCTCGCCTGAGGTGCTCGCGCACATGTGGGAGCCATTTTTCACGACAAAAGGGTTGGATCAGGGCACCGGACTGGGCCTTTCCACGGTGCGCGGCATTGTCGAGAGCCTCACCGGCTTTGTCGATGTGAAGTCAGTCGCCGGCCGGGGCACGAAATTTCGGGTCTACCTTCCGGCCGTCGACGGGCCGGTGGTAGATCCCGCCAATCCAGCCGTCCGCCCGATCCAACTCGGCAATGGGGAACTGATTTTGATGGTCGATGACGAGCGGAACATCCGTGAGATGACCGCGACGATGCTCACCCGGAACGGGTATCGCGTCATTCTGGCCGCCGATGGGGCGGAAGCGGTGATGGTGTTTGCCGAGCGTGGCGCCGAAATCCGACTCGTGATCACCGACCTGCACATGCCCAATCTCGATGGCGCGATGCTCAGTCGGGCGCTGCGCCGGATCAAACCGGGGATGAAGGTGCTCGTCGTCAGTGGCATGTCTTCCGCCTTGGGCCAGCGGCCGGGTTTCAAGCTCGAGGAGTTCGCCGATGGTTTTCTGCAAAAGCCATTCAAGCCGGCCATGCTGCTGGCAAAAGTGCACGAACTCCTGCGTCCTCCGGGGGCGTCCAGCGCCCCCCTTTCATCGCCGTAACTGTGCCGTGGCTGGGAGCGCCAGCGAGTGGAAGTATGGCGCCAGCGCCAGGGCTGCGAGAGCCCGGTGGTGGCTGCGAGCCCGTGGCTGCGAGCGCCAGCGAGTGGATTCATTCGTCCACTCGCTGGCAATCGTCGCCACGCAATCGTCGGGCTTCAGTGGCGCATCTCGGCGCCCCAGACTCAGGACAGGTGCTGGATGATACTGACGAGCGGCAGGAACAGCGCGATCACGATCGTGCCGACCATCACCGCCATGAAGACAATCATGATGGGCTCGATGACCGACGTAAGTCCGGCGACGGCGTTGTCGACTTCCTCGTCATACGTGTCGGCAATGCGCGTCAACATGTCCGGCAGTGCGCCGGTCTCCTCGCCGACTTCGATCATGCTCGTGACCATGCCGGGAAAAATGTGCGTGGATTCGAGCGGCTTCGCCACATTGTCGCCCTCCTTCACGCGGTCGTGAACGACGTTGATGGCGTTGGCAACGTGCACATTGCCGCTCGTGTCCCGCGTGATGGTCAGAGCCTGCAAGATCGGCACGCCGCTCGCCAGCAAGGTGCCAAACGTGCGGGTGAATCGCGCGATTGCCGCCTTGAGAAACAGGTCGCCGAGCACCGGCATGTGAATCAGCAGCCAGTCGATGACGCGCCGCCCAAAACGCGTCTTCGCAAAAAGCTTGAAGAGAATGAACGCCCCGATGACGCCGCCGATTGCGAGCAGATAGTGCGCCTTCATGAAGTTGCTCACGTCGAGCAATCCCTGCGTGAGCGCCGGCAGCGGCTGACCTTTCAGCAGTCCCGAGAAAATATCCTGAAACTTCGGCACGACGAACACCATCAGCACCGCGACAATCGCGGTCGCGACCATGACGATGATCGCCGGATAAATCATGGCCGCCTTCACCTTGCCCGCGATCTTCTGGGCCTTCTCCATGAACACCGAGAGCCGCTCGAGCACCGTGTCGAGGACGCCACCCGCTTCACCGGCCTTGACCATGTTGACGTACAGGCGATCGAAGACGCGTTCGTTGGCCGCGAGTCCGTCGGAGAAGTTGCCGCCGGAACGGATTGTGTCGGCAATGTTTTCGATGACCGCGCGAGATGCCGGGCGTTTGTCCTGCCGGGCCAGCACCTCGAGGCTGCGTAAAATCGGCATGCCCGCCTTGACGAGGGTCGCGAGCTGGCGCGTGAAGACGGCCACGCCCTTGGTGTTGATCGCCCGGCCAAAGCCACGCGTACGGCGACGGCGTGGCGTGGCGGGGCCTCCGCTCGCGAGTGCGGCGGCGGCGCGGGTGCCGGGTTTTCTCGCCGCGGGCGGCGGCACGGGCGCGGCCAGCGGTTGGGGACGGACGGAAAGTTTGGCCATGGTGGAAGCGGCGGATGAACGATCAGGACTGACGAACGCACACCCCTCCCGGTGTCACGGTTGTCATGCCAATATTCACGGGGTCATCGTTTCGCCGGCGCAAGGGCTAGGTGTATTTGATGACTTCTTCAATCGACGTGTGACCGTCGAAAATGGCGCGCATGCCGTCATCCCGCAGTGTGCGCATCCCTTGTTCGATCGCCTTTTGACGGATGACGAGCGTCGGGGCCTTCCCGGTGATCAAATCACGCACCGGCTCCGAAACCCGCAGCCACTCGTAAATGCCCAGCCGGCCACGATAGCCCGATTGACTGCACGTCGGGCATCCGCGGCCAAAATAGAACTGCCGGTTGCCCACGCTGTCGCGCGCGATCCCCACCTGGCTGAGCAGATCGGCGGGCGGGATGTAAGAACTCTTGCACTGGGTGCATACCCTTCGCACCAGCCGCTGGGCAATCACGGCCTCCAGCGTGGAGGCAATGAGAAATGACTCCACGCCCATGTCGATCAGTCGGGTGATCGCACCCGCGGAGTCGTTCGTGTGCAGCGTGGAAAGCACGAGGTGTCCGGTCAGCGATGCTTGAATGGCGATTTGAGCCGTTTCCAAGTCGCGGATTTCTCCAACCATGATGACGTCGGGATCCTGGCGCAGGAACGAACGCAACGCCGCGGCGAACGTCAGGCCCACATGCGGGTTGACCGGCACCTGCATGATGCCTTCGATGTCATACTCGACGGGATCCTCCGCGGTGAGCAGCTTCAGGTCCACCGTATTGATGATGCGGAGACAGCTGTAGAGCGTCGTGGTCTTGCCGCAGCCCGTCGGGCCGGTGGCGATGAAAATGCCGTTCGGCCGGCGCACGGTTTCCTGGATGCCGTTGAAGACGTCCTCGGGCATGCCGAGATGCGAGATGTCGAGCTGGACGGCGGACTGGTCGAGCACGCGCAGCACGACGCTCTCGCCGAATTGGGTCGGCAGCGTCGACACGCGCAAATCGACCACGCGGCCGCCAATCGTTATTTTGATGCGGCCATCCTGCGGGATGCGCCGCTCGGCGATGTTGAGGCTGGCGAGCACCTTGATGCGCGAAATAATCGGCAACGCGAGGGCCTTGGGCGGCGGCGCCATTTCGTAGAGCGCACCGTCGATGCGGTAGCGGATCTTGAATTCATGCTCGAACGGCTCGAAGTGAATGTCGCTCGCCTTGTCGCGGATCGCCTGCCCGATCACCAGGTTGACGAACTTGATGATGGGCGTCTGCTCGGCCATCGACTCGAGATCGCGTTCGGACAGCTCGCGACCTTCCCCCGCGGCAAACGAGTCCGTTTTGATCTCCTGCAGCAGATCATCGATGCTCTCCTGGTCCTCGCCGTAATGCTGCGTGATCTGGATGTCGATCTTGTCCGGATCCGCGAAGAAGAGCCGCACGTTCCGGTCGAGCGCAAACGTCAGATCGTCGACCGCCTGGGTGTTGAACGGATCGGTGACCAGGAGATCGATGCTGGTGTCGTCGGCGCGGAACGGCATCACGCCGTAATCGCGCGCGAGCTTGCCGGTGACCGCCGCGATCGCGTCACCGGGAAACTGGACCGGTACATCGCGGATGTAGTCGTAGCCAAGGTGCGTCGCGATCCGCTGGAGCAACTCCGACTTCTCGATAATCCCGAGGTCGACCACGACGTCGGCCAGCGGCTTGCCCGTGGCTTTATGCTCCTCGTTCAGCTCGTCGAGTTGGGCCGGTTCGATGAGCCGCTGCTCCTTCAGAAATTCGTAGATGGCCGGGCTGTGGCTGGGAAACATGGGTCGTTAGAGGTCGCGCAGTTTGATGCCCATTTGTTGGAATTTCTCGCGCATGACATTCGGGTCCTGGGCCTTTTCCAAGGCCTCGTCGGGCGACACGATTTCGCGGTTCACCAGGCTCATGAGGTGCGTATCCAGAGTAATCATTCCGAGATTGGCCCCGGTCTGGATGTCGGACGAAATCCGGAAGGTTTTGTTTTCGCGAATCAGCGCGCCGATCGACGTCGTGTTGATCATGATCTCGTAACTGGCGATGCGGCCGCCGCCGACTTTCTTGCAGAGCACCTGGGAGATGACCGCCACGAGCGACGAGGCGAGCTGCGTGCGAATCATGTCCTTCATGTTGGCCGGAAAAGCGTCGACAATGCGGTCAACGGTTTTTGCCGCGCTATTCGTATGCAGCGTGCCGAAGACGAGGTGACCGGTTTCCGCCGCGCTGATCGCCGCCTCGATCGTCTCGAGGTCGCGCATTTCACCGACGAGAATGACGTCGGGATCCTGACGCAGCCCGCGGCGAATCGCCTCTGAAAAACTCGGTACGTCGACGTGCACTTCCCGCTGTGTCACCACGCAACGCTTGTGATTGTGATAGTACTCGATCGGGTCCTCGATCGTGATGATGTGACCGTCGCGCGACTCGTTGATGTAATTGATCATCGAGGCGAGCGTGGTCGACTTCCCGGAGCCGGTGGGACCAGTCACCAGAATCAAACCACGCGGCCGGTAGAGCAGTTCACGGATTTTATCCGGCAGCCCGATATCCCGCAGACCAAAAATCTTGTACGGGATCTGGCGGAGCACCATGCCGTAGTTGCTCTTCGCTTTCAGCACGGAGACGCGGAATCGCGCCTTGTCGCCAAAGGCGAACCCGAAATCGGCACCCCCGTTCAGCTTCACATTGCTGATGTGGCCGTCGGGCGTGATCGACAACATCAACTGCTCCGTGTCCAGCGGGGTCAACGCGGGCCCGTCGATCGGCGTCATGCTGCCGCTCAATCGGATGGTGGGCGGCTGTCCGACCTGGAGGTGAAGATCCGAGGCGCCCTGGTCGACCATCAGGTCGAGCAGGTCATTCATTTCGTAGCTCATGAAGGAGAGGGGGGATGGCCAGCGGCACGGGAGCCAACGGGAAGGCGGGGGGAATCGAGATTTACGCTTTGTTCGATGCCCTTTGCTCACGCTAGCTCGCGTCGCCCACCGTGATGGAAACGACCTCCTCGATCGTGGTCAAACCGGCGGTGACCTTGCGGGCGCCGTCTTCGCGCATCGTGCGCATGCCGAGCGAGCGCGCTTTTTCGCGGAGCTTCGCGGTGCCGACATTTTCGTAGATCATCCGCTGCACCTCCTCATTGACGACAAAGATTTCGAAGATGCCCATGCGGCGCCGATAGCCGGTCGAGTTGCAGTCGGCGCAGCCATCGCCCTTCACAAAGGTGGCATGGGCGGCTTGCGCCGGGTTGATGTTGAGCGCCCGCAGTTCGCGGGCATCCGGCGTGTAGGGCCGCTTGCACTTGAGGCAGATTTTCCGCACCAGCCGTTGCGCCATGATCGCGCGCAGCGAGGTCGAGACGAGAAAAGGCTTCACGCCGATGTCGATCAAGCGCGTCACCGCGCCCGGCGCATCGTTGGTGTGCAGCGTCGAAAACACCATATGACCGGTGAGCGATGCATTGATCGCGATCTCGGCCGTCTCCAAGTCGCGAATTTCACCAACCATGATGATGTTCGGCGCCTGGCGCAGCATCGCGCGCAACGCGGATGCGAATGTCATCCCGACGTCGTGGCGAACCGGGACCTGATTGATGCCGTTGAGCTGATACTCCACGGGATCCTCGACCGTGATGATTTTGCGGTCCGGCTTGTTGATGAAGTGCAGGCAGCCGTAAAGCGTCGTCGTCTTGCCGGAACCGGTCGGGCCCGTCACGAGCAGGATGCCATCGGGCAACGTGATTAATTTCTCGAAGATCGCGGCGTCGTCGCTGAGGAAGCCGAGCTCCGGCAGGCCGAGTTGCAGCCCCTCCTTGTCGAGAATACGCATGACAATGCTCTCGCCGTGCGCGGTCGGGAGCGACGACACGCGCAAGTCGAGCTGCTTGCCCTGCATGTTGACTTGGATGCGGCCGTCCTGCGGTATCCGTTTCTCGGCGATACTGATGTTCGCCATGATCTTGAGCCGCGAAATAATCGAGAGCTGGAGACGTTTCGGAGGGTTCTCCACCTCAATCAGCACGCCGTCGATCCGGTAGCGCACTCGAAAGCGTTTCTCGAGCGGCTCGATGTGAATATCGGAAGCACTGCGCTGGATCGCTTCGAAAATGATCTGGTGCACCAGCTTGATGATCGGCGCATCGGCGTCGGTGTTCGACACATCGGCGGCCGCACTGGCCTCCGTGGTCACCGCGGAGGCCTCGGGGCCGGGCGCCGACAGATCCTCGAGCAAATCGTCAATCGAGGAAGCGTCCTTGCCGTAGAACCGATCGATGGCCGCGGCGATATCCTCGGGCGTGGTCACCACGGGATCGATTGGCAGCTTCACGATGTGGCCCAGCGCATCGAGCCCATCGGTGTCGAGCGGGTCCGCAATCGCCACCCGCAGCCGGCCGCCCTCCCGGGCGAGGGGTAGCACCTGATGCTTCACCGCCGCGGCCCGCGGGAGCAGCTCGAGCGTATCGCCGGTAATCCGGAGATTGGTCAAATCCGGAGCCATCGGCATGCCGAATTCCGACGCGAGCAGCTCAGCGATCTGCCGCGATGTGATAATCCCTTTGTCCAGCAGCACACCGAGCAGCCGCGGTTTCTGGCTGACTCCGTCCGCATGGCTGGTGAGCAACGCGCGGGCGGCATCGATCTGTGCGGACTGCAAGCGCCCGCGTTCGACCGCGAGGTTCAGAACAAAGTCGTCGGCTGCATTCGGCGCCGGCAAGGGGGCGGTGCTGGAGTTCATCGCGGAGGTGAAGGCGTCAGGCCCTCGAACGACCGACGCAATCCCGGAGTTTTCCCCGGAGAGGAATCGGCTGCAAGACAGGCGCGAAACATATCTTCTTCCCTGCGAAGAACAGCGGGGGCGGTCACGTTGGATTCGGCGCTTATTTGGGGGCGAGGCTGAGCAGAAATTCGGCGTTCGACTTGGTCTTCTTCAAACGGGTGATCAGCATCTCCATCGACTCGATCGGCCCGAGCCCTTGCATCGCGCGGCGCAAGCCGTAGATCCGCTGCAACTCATCGGGGTGATAGATGAGTTCCTCTTTGCGGGTGCCCGAACGGTCGATGTTAATGGCCGGGAAAATCCGGCGCTCCACGAGCCCGCGGTCGAGGTGCAGCTCGCTGTTGCCGGTGCCCTTGAACTCCTCGAAGATGATTTCATCCATCCGGCTGCCGGTATCGATCAGCGCACTCGCAACAATCGTCAGGCTGCCACCGCCCTCGATGTTTCGAGCGGAGCCGAAGAAACGCTTGGGCTTCTGAAGGGCATTGGACTCGAGACCGCCCGACATGGTTTTACCGCCGCTGGTGAGCGCGTTGTAGGCGCGGGCGAGGCGCGTAATCGAGTCGAGCAGGACGACAACATGCTCGCCCATTTCGACGCGGCGCCGGCAAATCTCGATCACCATTTCCGCGCAATGCACGTGGTTCTCGGGCGTCTCGTCGAACGTCGACGACACGACTTCGCCCTTCGTGTGGCGGCGGAAATCGGTGACTTCCTCGGGGCGCTCATCGATCAGCAGGAGGATGAGTTTGACCTCCGGGCTGTTCGCGGAGACCGAATTTGCAATGTTCTGAAGCAGGATGGTTTTGCCGGTGCGCGGTGGCGCTACGATGAGCCCGCGTTGGCCAAACCCGATCGGCGTGAGGATATCCACCGCCCGCATCGACACGTCTTTCGTATGGACTTCCGGATTTTCGAGCAGGATGCGTTGCAGCGGATAATACGGGATTAGTTCCTCGAAGGGCATGACCTTCGAGATATCGTCGGGTTTCATCCCCATGACGGAGTCGATGCGCACGACGGACGGGCAGCGTTCTCCCTCCTGTGGCGGCTGGAGGGTGACTTCCACGCGATGGCCGCGCTTGAGCCCGTATCGTTTGACCAGGCTGTCGGGCAAAAAGGCGTCTTCAGGATAAAGCCGGTAATTGACGTGCTCGTGCACGACAAACGAGCCGCGATCGTTTTGATCGATATACCCGAGATCGCGCAACGTCCGCTTCTTTTCAGCGGCGAATTTGAAAATCTCGGTGATGACCTGCCGGCGATTCGGGACTCCGTCCAACACGACGCCAAATCCGCGGGCAAACGCAGAGACATCCGCGAGGTTCAGAGCATAAATCTGGTTGAGCCAGAGCGCCTCGCCGTCGCCGGAGGAAACTTGGGCCGCGAGCGCATCGAGCGCCGCGAGGTCGTTGAAACGCGACGGATTCGGCAGGTCGCCAAACACCGGAACATTGCTCGGGGGCGGCAGCTGGGGGGGAAGCTGTTCGCGACTAGGCGGGCCTCCACCGCCCGGTTGCCACGGACCACCGCCGTGCCGGCCGCGCTTCCGTTTTCCGTGTTTCCAAAACCCGCGGTCGTTGCCCTGGCCTTGCTGCCCCTGCCAATCGCCGCGTCCCCCACCGCCGCCTTTGAACGGTTGTTGGTGCTGTTGCGGCTGCGGTGCGGGCGAGGGTCGGCCAGGTTGGCCGCCGCTGTCGTCGGTGCCGGCAGTCGGGCCTGGTGCGCCGGTATCGCCCTGCGCCGGCTCGCCGGTTTCGGAACGTGTAAAGGCGGAGTCCGAACGCGAAGGCTCGGCATCAGCCTGCGGCGCTGGCCGCTCCTCGGTGGCAGCTGGAACCGGCGGCCGTTCCCGCGGTTCGCCGGCTGCTTCAGCTTCAGGCGGCCGCTCGGGCGGGCTGGGCTGTTCGCGGGGCGGCGGCTGCTCACGCTGCTCGGGCCGCTCAGGTGCGCGATTGGTTTCGCGCGCCGGCTCGGGCTCACGGGACGGCTGCACGGGTTCGCGCTCCGGGCCACGGTTGGCTCGTTCGGCTGGGGCGGCGCCCTGCGTGTCGCCAGTCGGCATTTCAAGCTGGACGACTTTTTCGCGCTTCGGTGCCTTTGCCTTTTCGAATTTTTCCGCTTTCGGCTTGGTGGCACGCGGGCGGGGCCGCCGCGTTTTCTTGTCGCCTGCGGCAGACGGGCGGGCGGCGGACGACGAGTCGTCGGATTTGGGAGTGAGGGCCATGTAGGAGGATGCTAAAAATAAGCGGCGGCCGCGCCGGTCAGACGCGGGATGAGCGCCGAAGTTTCAAGCCGCTGCCAGGGCTCGGGCCAAACGGTCAACCTGGGCTTCAAGAAACGCGGGTGAACCCTCGTTCCACAAAACAAAGTCAGACAGCTCGATCTTTTGCGCCAGCGGAAGTTGCTTGGAAATTCGCTGCCCGGCGAGCGCGCGCGGAAGGCCGCGTTGCTCCAGTCGGGCGAGTTGCTGGGCCGGAGCACAGGCGACACACACCGTGAAATCAAACCAATTCTCCAGCGCTTTTTCGAAGAGCAGCGGAACTTCGACGGCCCACCATGCGTCCGGTTCGGCGGCAAACGCCACCCGCCAAGCCGCGAAGACGACCGGATGGGTCAACTCCTCGAGCCAGAGCCGCTCTCGATCGTCCGAAAAGACCTTTGCCGCCAGCAATGGCCGGTCGACCCCACCTGCTGGAGTAACCACATCGTCGCCATAGCGTCCGCGGAGTGCCACCAGCACGTCCGGCTGGGTCAGCACCTGCTCGCGCACCACCTGATCGGAATCGAGCCGGCGAAATCCGCGCTGCTCAAATAGTCGGGCGACGGTCGATTTTCCACAGCCCAGTCCTCCGGTAATCCCTGCGATCATGATTGCATGGTCTGACGAGCTTTGGACTTGCCGATTTGTTCCGCAAACCCCTAGTGATCCGAACCCCGCCTGGCTGCCAGGTCACCTCACGGCCAACTTTCTTCCGCTGCTTCCGGCCATGTTTCCGCCTGTCGATACGAAGTCCGCGTCTTCGGTCGCCGCATTCGCGGAGGACAAGTTTGCGGC
>JBBRCR010000016.1:0-37296 GCA_038204695.1 Opitutales bacterium
AAGCAGGTCAGGTTGTGGCTGAATGCCGCGGCCGTGGCGAGGTTCAGGTTGCCGGCGAGCCAGCGATTGCTCGCGTCAGTTTGCCGTTGCGACTGCCAGCCGGATCCGCGATCCGCGACATGACCCCGTCCGCCTACTCCCGTCCGCCTACTCCATGTGCACGAGTGAGCGTCCCACGTGCGAGAAGTAAAGCCGGGGGCGTCATGCGCCGCGCGCCGCAATTCGACGGGCAGTGCGGGCGCTCTGGCGCGAGACGACGAGCGCTGGTGACAGCCCAAGCATCGACTCGCTGGCGCTTATCGCAGCCACAGAACCCGGCAAATCCGCACCAGGGTTCGCGCAACTGAACGTCACGACCCGAGGTATCAATTTGTTCACTACCCGGAAATTTCGCAGCTCCTATGAGAACATCCCACACGCTGCTGAAGTCCCCGGGAGTGGCGCCGGTCTTCGACCGGCGTTCCGCCAGTCGGAGACTGGCGCTACGGGCGAAACGCGCGCCCAAGGTGTGCAAGTTCCCGGCTAAAGCCTGGCCTCACCCTTGCGCGGCACCGGCGGACGCGATTGCTGGGTCACGGCCGCGTGTCGTCCAGGATCGCCTCGAAGCGGATCAAATTGACGAACTGGCCACGGGACTCCGCGTGCTTCTCCGGCTGAACCACGATCCGGATCGTATGAATACCGGGAGCCAGATCCTTGAAGTCGCGTTGAAAAAACAGATTTCGACCGGACGCGTAGAGGTCGATTGTTTCCACCTGCCGGCCGTCAAGCATCACCTTTGCGGTGCCGCCATCATCAAACTTCCGGCCGACCCAACGAATCGCGGTTCCGCGGAAGGAGTGCTCGATCCAGGCGCCGGGCTGCGCTGACACGTGGAGCCCGCCGGCAACGTGTTTCCACTCGGGTGAAAACTGCACGTCCTGCCCCGCGATTCGCGTCCAGGGCCGCGCGGGATCAAAATAAACATAGTACGGCTCGCCCCGCTCGAACTCATGCAGCGGACGCAGCAGAGCATCTCCGAATTCCTTCACCCGATAGGTAAACGGCCGGCCCGCCACGGGCGTGAGGCTGGCGGAAAGCCGATCCCAGTCGAGGCGACGGCCGGGGTTCGGCATCCGCCCCTCGAGCGCGAGCACGGTCGGCCCGACGACAATCGCGGCGGGAAACGGTTGCCCAGAGTCGGGCGGGGACCGGAGACGGGGTCATGTCGCGGATCGCGTATTCAGTCGCACCCACCAAGGATTCTGCTCATGCGGCCCGCGGTGAAAGCAGGTCAGGTTGTGGCTGAATGCCGCGGCCGTGGCGAGGCCGTGGCGAGGTTCAGGTTGCCGGCGAGCCAGCGATTGCTCGCGTCAGTTTGCCGTTGCGACTGCCAGCCGGATCCGCGATCCGCGACATGACCCCGTCCGCCTACTTCGCGATCCGCGACATGACCCCGTCCGCCTACTTCAGCGTGGCTCTCATCTCTGACGTTTGGCAAAATTTCCGTTCGCTTGACCCCAGCCAGCATGGACGCAGCTTCTTGCCATGAGCATCTTGGAGTTAAAGAGCGCCGTAACCCGGCTTTCCAAGCGCGAGCGGGAGGAGCTTCACGCCTATTTGATTCGTTTGCGGCACGACACACCCGGGTGGAAGCGAAGCACCGCCAGACGAATTCGGGCGATGAAAGCAGGCAAGCGCGTTTCGGCGGACGAATTGGAAGCCCGCATCGCACGTGGCTGATCCTCGTTCCTATCGGCCAAGCTTCTCTGATCTCGCAGCGGAGTTTATCCTGGCGCTTCCCAAGCGCCGTCAGCGTGCAATCATGGATCGCGCTTACGAGTTGGCTCGTCATCGATCGCTCAAGAGCGACTATCATCTGGTAGACAGCGATGGACGTACGATCGAACACTTGTTGGTCGACGGAGTGGTTTTCTCTTACTGGGTAGACCACTCATTGAGATTGGTCATGATCAGTGAGATTGAGGATGCACAGTAGCCAATCGGGCTAGTCTTAATCTAACCCGGAGAGTTGTCTGGCGCAGCAGCCCTCCCACGGCTCTTGTTGAAAAAGCCTCCGGGATCCTGGCGCTGCAGATTCACACCAGCAAACCCATGCGGATGGAGTTCAGGGGTATCGAACTGCAGCAGCTGGAGCCGTGATCTCGCGCCCGAGGTGCGTTACCAATCGCCGGAGCGAAACGGTGCCGCGGGCAATCCGCCGGCGTTGAAAAGCGACGCGGCGGGCGTGTTGCGCCAGGCATAGCGCACCGCGCTGGGCTCGGACACTGCGGGCGAGGAAACGATGACGCGCTCTCGTTCAATCCGCGCTGCCGCGCGATGAAATACGCGATCGACCCCGGCGACCTCGAAGCCGGGCAGCCCCTCGATTTTCGAGTGCAGGCCCTCCGCGTGGCGGAAGCATATCGCATAGCCCGAACCGTCGCGTACGATGTTTTCCACTACAGGGTCCGACGCCTCGATGGCCCGGCCATACGTCCCCGCGAGGGCCACGCGCGCGAGGCGGCGACCGGCCATTGCTGGCGCGCCTCCTGCATCTCCGGAAACGCATCGAGCGCCGCCTGGCTCATCCACGCTTCGATGCGCGTCGCTCCCCAGCAACTGGAGACGAGACCGATCGGCACGCCGAGAGCCGCGAGAATCTCCCGGCCAAAAACGCAGGCCACGGCCGAGAACGTCGCCGCCGATTTCGGCGAACACACCGCCCACTTGCCCTTCACGTCGGCCGCCGGCGTGTCGCTCACCGCGCGCGCGACCGCAAAGAGACGAATCGCGGGATGCGACGCAGCGGCCGTCTCCGCGGCGCCATCGCTCATCTTGGCGAGCGGCATGACCATATTGGACTGGCCGGAACAGAGCCAGACGTCGCCCACCAAAATATTGCCCAGTTCCACCACCGGCGCCGTGCCGGTCGAAACCGTCATCGTGGCGGTGAGATCGCTCGCAGCGAGCCCGCGCAGCGCGACGCTCCACCGGCCGCGGGCGTCGGCGACGCTTTCGCATTCCTGGCCCGCGAATCGAACGCTCACCTTTTCGTACGGCGCCGCCGTGCCCCACACCGGGACGTTTTCCCCTCGCGGCAACACGGCCCTGGGCGAGCAGCGTGGCACTGCAGTTCACGGGCTTCCCTGTGAAAACCACGGCTACGTTCAACACGTGCGAACCGAGCACCCATAGATCTTCCCCGCCACCGCGTTTGTCCTCTTTTCCCCGGCCGCGGATCTCCAGCAGGCGCCCGATCGCGCCGTCCCGCACGAGCCGCTCCAGCACCGGCAGCGTGGGATTGTAGCGATTGCGGTGCGCCACCGCGCATTTGCAGTGGTGTTTCGCGCAGGCGGCGACGAGTTCATCCGCTTCGACGAGGGTGCGACACAGCGGCTTTTCGACATACAGGCCACGGGCGCCTCCGGTGATCGCGGCCATCGCCATCGCGTGATGCTCGTCCACAAAGCGCGGCGCAACGGCCACGAGATCGGGTTTTAACTCGGCCAGCATGCGGCGGTAATCGGTGAATCCCTTCGTCTTCAGCCGGGCTTGCGCCACGGCCAGCCCTTTTTCATCGGCATCGGCCACGCCTACGATTTCGGTCTCGGGCAGCGCGAGCCACACCTTGTCGAGACCGTGCCCGAAATTTCCGCGACCCGTGTGACCGATGACGGCGACACGCAGCCGACGGGCCGGCTGGCCGGTCTGGCCGGAGAGAGACCACGCCGTCGCCGCCGTGACGCTGGCGGCACCGGCGATAAATTGGCGACGAATCATGAGCGAGTGGGGTTTATATAATATAACGCAAAGACGGCTGAGATCCTAATGCGTCGCGTCGATGAATTCCGGGCGCGCCGAGATTTCCGGCACGCCGCTCATGCGCCGCACGCTGAGATCGCCCACCTGCTTCAGCACGAGGGTGGCGGCACCAGCAGGCTTGGTGCGAATGCCGTCCAGGCTCACATCGCGCGCATCGATCAGCATCGGCGGGAAGTTCGCCGGGCAACACGAAAGGCCGGCTGAGCGCGCATATGTCGAAAGCAGCGGACATTCGATCCGTTTCGAAGCAGGCGATTGCGGAGAGCCCGACGGAAACGCGACGGCAATTGCTTGTTCACCACTTCGACGTATTTGGCACGAACGGATTCGCGAGAGCGTGAGCTCGGCCTCGGCCGTCACCCACTGACGGGGACCGGCACCGGCGCGGTAAGCCGCAGGACCAGGGCTCACCCATGATGGCTGCCAGCTCAGATTGCGACCCTCACGCGACCCAACGACGACGTCAGGTTGTTGCGGCAGAAGTTTGCCGCGGCCCAACCGCGTTAAGCTTGTGCGGACTAACCCGGCCTTGGCCTCAGTTCGCGTCGATCACCCGCAGGCGAGCGGTGAACCCGGGGTCCGGCGAGGTCCGGGGCTTTCGCCCACTGGCCGTCGTCACGTTGCGGATGGTCACCTGCTCCGTCAGCCGGTACGGGAACGGCCGTGCCGCCGCGCCCGCTCCACTGCCGTCCGGGTCCGTGAAGAGGTATGGCCCCTGGTAGTCCTTGGGATGATGTGTGTCGTCAATGACCAGCCCGTCGATGGTGACCTCCCGAGGCATGAAGCAAGGATAGCCGAAGTCGTGCTGCCCGTCGTTGCTCGCGCTGATCAGGTAGGGCTGCACCGCCGCGCCGCAGCCGGGAAGCCATCGGCAATTGCGGATGACAACCGTGCCCTCCCACGTGCTGCCGTAATCGCCGCGAAAGCTGAGCAAGGATCGGCCGTTCAGGGTGGAGTCCTCGACCGTCAACGTGCCGCGGCCGATGGCGTTCAGCCCCGCGTGGCCCAAGGTGCAGCGGCGAATCGTATAGGTCCCCGAGACCCCCTGGTGCGTGTCCATGCGGGACAGCGTGCAGTTCTCCAGGAGGATGTTCTTGCAGAAGTTGGTCCCGATCACCCCCCAGCGCTTGGCGTCGCAGATGTTGTCCATGCGGCAGCCAACCATCGTGAAGTTGACGACCTCGTTCGCGGTCAAGTCGTACGTGCCCATGCTCACTGGCTTACCGGCAGAGCCGATCGTCGTGTAGGTCTTGTGGCCTGTGACGAAGCAGTCGCGCAGCGTGACGTTGGCGCAGCGGCTCACCGCGAGAAACCCGTTATAAGGATGACCGACGGCCGTCTCGCCGACGACGTGATGGCTCAGGCCGTCGATGGTTGTGTTCGAGCGGCTGATGACGATGTTCCGCGACCAGTAGTTGTAGCCCTTGTCCTGCTTCATTCGGTTCGCCGTGGTGGTGAAGACCCCGCCCTTGAGGACCAGTGGTCGCTCATCAATCGGGAGCGCTTCGATCCGCGTGATCGTATCGTAGTCCCAGTCGATGGCCCCCTCGATGGCTCCGTCACGACGCAGGATGAAGCAATCGCGCTGTGGCGTGCCGTTGTTCTGATTTAGGCCCCGTCTAATAAAGACTCGCTTGCGATCGTTCTCCACCCTTACCCAGCAGTCACGGGTCGGCTGCACGTCGAGGTGCCGCTGGTCCCGGGTCAGCCGCTGGATCGACAACGACATGGGTTTCAGCAGCGAACGCACGGCGAAGAGCGACGCGCGGTGGTTCTCGACGTCCGTGTCGTCGATGACAAAGCGCGAAGTGCTCCAGTCGGTGTCGGTGGCGATGACGGCGGTGAGCGCCCGGCGGCCCAGGTGATAGGTGGCTTCGGGCTTGGTCTTGACCGGCAGGCCATGGACGTTGGCGAAGGCGTGCGCCTCGACGATGGCAGGCAGGTCGTCGGCCACGCCGTCGCCGACCGCACCGAACGCCTCGTAACTGACCGGACGATCAGTCGGAACCATGGTCTTGCTCTCCGTGGCAGGGAAGACCGTGGCCACGCCCGCCGCGGACCAGAGCAGGCCTATCAGCAGCACGGCGTGGGAATAGCTTCGAGGATTACGCATCGGACGAGCACGCAACCATGTTGGCCCCACCCGGCAAGCCGCTTGTGGGTGGGAATTCCAAAATCGGTTGGACGGCCCGGGCCACCAACACTTCCCCGGGGTCGGGCTCGGGCCATTGTTCGCACTCCGATGGCGCGCCACCGGGCGAACTCCCGCGCGGCTCTGAACGGGTCGTTTCTAAACGCTCACTCTTCAGTCTTTGCCGGCGTCGGGAGTGGCCGGGGGCCGCGGAATCGGCCGGCTTAGTTTGTGTCGGGCCAGGTGTGCCTCCTGGGTGACCTTGGCGCGCCGGGCGAATTCATGGTAGGGCATTCCCGAGAGTTCCTCGATTACCTGGGTGAGCATCGCCTGGCCGTTGATCGGCCGGCGCACCTCTTTCTGGGCAAGGAGTCGGGTTCTGATTTTTTCAATAAAGGGCTCACCCAGGCGCTGGTAGGCATCGATCATCACGTAGCGAAAACCGCCGGGACTTGTTGGCGAAATCCGGGGTTCCGCCTCCGGCTTATCGATCGCTGTACGCTTTTCCCCCTTGTTCCAATTGAGGAGATCCAAGCCCAGGCCGAGGCTCCGGGGGCATTCGCTCAAACGTTTGCTCAACATATGGAGGGAGTAGATTTCTTCGGCGCCTTGGAGCTTGATGGTGATGACATCCGAGAGGAACCGCGAGAACACTACGTCGAACCAATCGCGGTCGCCGACGTAGATTCGTTGGGCCTTGATATGCTCAAGGCAGTTCTGGCTGAACCCTCCGCGGAAGCGGGTGTCGCGGCGCGCCACCCAACTAAAGGGATCGTAGATGAAATACAGGTTCGCGATAAACGTCTCCTGCAAATACCTCAGTTCTTTTTCCCCGGCCTGGCGGTCGGAATAGAAGATGGGGTAAGTAAGCTTAACCTCCTGGAAGGCGGTCGGCGGAACATTAATGGGCAGTCCTCGCTCGATAAAGTGAAAGCCTCTTTGCGTGTCGAGATTGAGTCCCTGCGTCTTGTCGGTCGCGAATGAGCTGCTCCGATTGTTCGGGTTGTTGAAAAAAATGACATCCCAGCGATCGGTGATGCGCCGCTCCCATCGGCGGGTCTCCTGATTATAGCGAATATCGCTGGCGTATTTTGATTCGGGTTTATTGGGCGCGATTTTATCCAGACGATCCAGGTCCCAGGCGATCAGGGATTTGATCTTGAAAAAGGGCTCCTTGATGAGACGGGAAATGATGGCGCGCTCGCGCCTCAACCAGGTGGAATTATCCAGCGCGAACGTGCCAAATCCGAAGGCGGCGCTGAGTTTCCCCATCTCCCGTTCAAACTCCTTCCCGAGCTTGATTCGGAATTGCAGGTGTTTGATTTCATCGAGCACCAGTTTCTTGTGATAACCGAGCAGCAGTTTGTTGAACGATTGGGCGAAATTGAAGACGACGTCGTTGTCGCCCCTATAATCTTTGCCGGTAAAGCCATCTATAATGGGAATCTTTCCGTGGTAGGCCGTGACATTAAAGGGCTCCATCTTGACCACCTCGTCAGCCGGTGGCTCTTGCGCCCGGATGCTCGAGCCCACCGTCAGCGTCAGCCAAACCACCATGATGGCGTGTTTCTTGATCAGCGCGGACATTTGTGGCGGGGAATTGGCGCGGTGCGGGGCAGAGCGGGACGAGAAGCGAAGCAAATCTAAGGCGTTCAAGGGTGCCTGGGCGTCAATCGCGGGGCGTCTGACTCCAATTTCATTAACCAATTGTCGAGCCGAGACGCCATCTCGGCCTGTTTGGCCTTGTCCGTCAGCGGCTGTGCGGGATTTTCGGTTGGGTTCGCGGCCAGGTCGACGAACAGGTGATGCGGCAATTTTGGGGCAACGTTGTTCTGGCTGCCTTCCGCCGGGCCGTTGCGGTTTTCCTTCAGACTGCCCACTCGCGCGGCGATACGGTTGCGCCAGTGCCAGAAGAGCGCGTCGTGCGCTTCGCCAGCGGCTTCACCGGTGAGCCACGGCAAAAGGTTTTTGCCCTCATGAATAGGAGCAATGTTTTTCTCCCCCAGGGCGGCGAGCGATGTCGGCAAGACATCAAGGCTGGAAATCATCGCGTCGAAGGTCCTGCCCGCGGGAATCGTGCCCGGCCATGAGACCAGGAAGGGCACCCGGATGCCGCCTTCCCACGTGTCCCCTTTGTGACCAGGAAATGGATCGTTGCGCGAACCGTTGGCGTGCGTCGGCCCACCGTTGTCGCTGATGAACCAGACGAGCGTGCGCTCGCGCTGACCCGTCTCGTCGAGCGCGGCGATGACACGCCCCACCCCGCGGTCGACACCCGTCATGACGGCGGCGAGTTTTTGCCGAAGCGGGTCCTTGATTTCCGCGTGCGCGGCGAGGTCGGCCGCGCGCGGACTCATCGGCGTGTGCGGCGCATTGTAGGAGAGATAAAGGAGCCACGGCCTTCGGCGATTCTCACGGATGAATTCGCCGGCGCGGGTGGAGAAGTATTCCGTCAAATCGGTATCAGCCGGAAGGTCATTCAGCGGGCGCGGCGCGTTGTCGGCGCGCGTTTTCTCGACGAGCCAGAAGGGCCGATCGCGCTCGGTCATCCACTTTTTGCCCGCCACTGAATACGGCTGATAATGCGACATGCCGTAGCTGAGGAGGACGCAGAGCTCGAAGCCGCGATCCCATGGAGCGCTGCCTGGCAGATAATCCCATCCCGGACCTTTGTCCGCCTTGTCGCCCACGTGCCATTTGCCCATCACCGCCGAGGTGAGGCCCGCCTTCTGCATCTGCTCCGGCAGAATCTCGACCACGGCTCGCGCGGGCAACCCGCGATGGCTGGAGTTGTCGCGGTAACCAAAGCGCGACTGGTTCATGCCGGTCAAAAGGCCCGCGCGCGAGGGCGAGCATTGCGGTGCGGTCACGTACCCGGCCGTGCACCGCACGCCGCTTGCCGCCAGCCGATCGATCTGCGGCGTCTTCACGTCACGCGAGCCCTGGCAACTCAGATCCGCATAGCCGAGATCGTCGACCAGAATGATGAGGATGTTGGGCCGCGACGGCCCGGCTTCACCTCCAACGGCGGAGGGCGCGCCGATGGCGGCCAGGCAAAGCGCGAACGTGGCTGACCGAAGGGACCGATGGTTTCGATTCGTCATCATTGGGTAATTTAGAACGCCTCCCGTTTCGGTACCGCCGGCTCAGGTCCAATCAGGGCGCGGTGCGCACGTTTGTACAGTCGGGTCCGGCGATCATCAGTGGCAAGCCCGACAACCGCGCATCAGGGGCGACGTTGGCGTGGACGAGACCGCCCTGCACATTGTGCAACTGAATCGCTGCCGCGACCGGGCGGCGAAAGACGGTCCGCGCGCCGTTCTCGAACCGGTTGCCCGTCACCACCACGTCCCGGGCCGCCTGGATTTCAATTGGGCGCTCGGGATTGTCACGAAACACATTGTCCGCGATGAGCAGGTTTCGATGGAGAGGCGTCGCGCCCTCCGCCCGCAGGAAAGTCACGTGCAGACTCGGTGGCGGGTGGCGCGGCATCAGCCGGCCGCAGTTCTCGATCAGGTTATGGCGGATCACATAGTCGGCCGCCGCCAGGCCCTCGAACGGCGTGTTGCCAATGTGGATACCATTGCCGCCGAGCCCGACAAAGCGGTTGTGCTCGACCAAGCCGCCCGTGCCCTTGAGGACGAGCCCGTTGCGGAGGCCGTCCCGCGCAACGTTGTGGCGCCAGACGAACTGGTTGCACATCGCGTCCGCGTTGTACACGTGGGTGCCCTCCGTGGTCTTCGGCCCCGTGCGCCGGCTGAGTTCAACCGGGCCGACGTCCCCGTCGAGCGTGACTTCCGTGTCCATCCCCGCTGGATACGCCGTGAGTACGCGCCGTTCGCTGACCAACCGCGCGCGGGCGGGGTCCCAGAATTGCAGACGGTCACCCGCCTGCACGCCCCGGCCGTCGAGTCGCACGCGCTCCGGCGCGATTTTGGCCCGGAGGTACATGACCGTGGCATTGACGTGCAACGTGTCGTCGCCCACCGCCTCGAAGGTGCACCCCTCGATCCAGGGGCCGATGCGCGCGTTGTGGTGATTGTTGCCGCCATTCGGCACGGACTGAAAACGCTCGGGGCGGCGCAGGAGCCGGCACCCGAATGATGCTGAGCCGATCGGCGTGGTCGCTCTGGAAGCCGATGCCCGGTGTCGCATACAAAGTGAGCCCGTTCAGTACCACCTGGTCTGAATCGCTGATCTGAAAGCCATTGCCGGAGCGACCGGCGGCCCGCACCAACACGTCGCCCACCGCAAACGCGACGAGCTGGGTCGTATCCAGCGGGGCGATTCGGTAGCGGCGGTCGCCAACCTTCTCCTTCACCATGGTCGGGAGCAGCACCGGCGCGCCCTCCTTGGGCCCGTGTGTAATCGGATCGCGCAACAGCGCGGCACGGCGGCAGCGGCCTGGGCGAGCAAATCGAGGATTTGCCGGTGACTCGCACCGGGCGGCACGGTGAACACGCGCTGCGGTGGCTGGATGACGAAACGGCGAGGCAGTGACCACGGGCCGCGGTTCTGGCGTGCGTCCACTCCCGCCACGCGCCACCAATACGCGCCCGGGGCCAGTTCGCGACTCGGCACGTAGCGTGTGATCACCGCCGCAATCTGGTCCTCATCCTCGAGAGCGGCGAAGTGTTCGTCGCAGCTGAGTTGCACGACGTACTCGGGCATCGACTCAGGACGGGGCACAAAGACCTGATTCCAACCGAGGTGGGGAATAGAGAGGGAAAGCACCGCGCCATCCGCCGGTTCGGCCAGGCGCGGCGTAACCGCCGGACCCGCCACGGCGAGCGCCAGCAGCGCGGGAAGGCCGGCGGCGATGCGCACGAGAGAGCAGAAACGAATTCTTCGGCGTGATGGCATGCGGCCCAGATTGGAACGATTCACCGCACGGCCGGCCCGGTGCTTCCCTCGGATTGGCCTCTCCGCTCCTGCGGCCCCGGTACGAAGCGATTGTCCTGCTCCGTCCTCAGCGGCGAGTTGATCAATACAAGGAACGCCGCCCAGCTCGGGGCCGGACCGACATGGTGGAAGACATTGCCGATGAGGGCGACGCCGGCCGAGTTTCGCACCTGCAGCGCGGGCACTTTGGCGGGCAGGAAAAACCGGTTGCCAATCGCGATAAACTGCGGGTCGCCACCCTGGTCATAGTCGCGCGACGGACACGCGATCGAAAGCGCACGAACGGACAGGTCTCGAAATATACAGTCCTCCACCCGGATCCGCTGGGTGGGTGGGCCTTCAATATCCCCAAATCCCACCACCACGCCCTGGCCGTTGTCGTTGATCTCGCAGCGGCGAATCAACGTGGACTGGTGCGTGAGAATTGCCCGCTGCAGCTGGGTGTTGAAGGTGCAATCCTCGATCAGCGCCTCGCCCTCCGACATCAGGTAGAGGGAGTCTCCGGGCTTTATATCCGGCACCTCCGCCTCGAGCGTCACCCAGCCGCTCCGCGCATCCAGCGGTTCGTACTGCGCAATCCGGAGCAGCCCAAGCTGACGCTTCCCTTTATGATCGTAGACCAGCACGCGCCGGCCGGCGCCGAGGTTCGTATTGTCCAGCGAGATATCCATGTGCTGGATACGCAGGCGCGTCGGCGACGCCACTTCCCGCACCCAATCCCCGGAAATCTTGACGTGGATCGAATCGTCCATCGTGCCCTCGATGCGGCAATTCCGGATAACCGGCGGCGATTCCGTGCCCTTGATGTGGATGCCGTCGCTGTTCCCCGCCACCAGCCGGTCCGCCACCCGCGCAATCACCAATCCGTCGATCACCAATTCGCGGCAGCCGCGGGCATTCAGGGTCATCCCGGGGGCCGCGAGGGAGCGGATGTTTTCGATCCGCACGCGATCCGACTGAACGATCGACAGGCTCGCATCGGGATCGCTGATCGACTCGTTCCGCCGCGCCGGATCATCCGTCGACTCGAGCCGCCACGGAATCCGGGCGCCCCAGCGATGCTTCATCGCAAAGAAATCGCCCGCTTGGGCGGCGGTGAACCGTTTCGCCCGGTACGTCACGCGAAACGTGCCGTCACCCAGCGCCGTCACGCCACTGATCCGCGAATGCGCGTGATGGAATTTGCGCGTCTCGCGATTGAACGTCACTGCATCCTCGTTGCGCCCGTCGACGTACAACGTGGCATCCCCCGCCACCGGCAGCCCGTAACCCGCCTGCGGCCGGAATTCCAGCCAGGCGTTCGCGTTGTCGATCCGCGTAATGGTCCCCTGGATATACGGGAGCGGGCTGTAATCCACCGTGAGGTTGCGCACGGTGATGTCGCGCGAGCGGTAGAGGCCCAGCGCGCGATTCGGCGGGCGCACGACCAGCATCGCACCATGCCCATCAATCGTCACGTGGCTCGCCTCACGCAACAGCAGGCGCCCGTGCCCCTCCGCTGGGGATGCGACCAGGTAGGTTCGATCCGCCTCGAAGTGAATCGTCGTCGGTTCCGTGGCGCGGCTGGCCAGCGCGAACACCTGCCGCAGCGCCGGTCCGTCGTCGTGCACGCCATCGCCAGTCGCCCCATGGTCACGAACATGAATCTCGCCGGCGGCGGCCCGGCCGAGGGCCGCCAGCATGACCAGTCCGACGCGTAGCATGGCTCTCATCGACTAGAACAGCAGTTCGAGGCTCAGCGAATACGCGCGGGGCGTTTCGATGATAGAAAAGACGGAGTTGCCAAACGCGTTGACGCGGCTCGAACGAAACGAATTCTCCCCGGTCAGGAGGTTTCGGGCGTTGAGTTGAACCCGGTAGCGCAGCCGATCATTGATTTTTCCGGAGTAGGCGGCGAAGGCGTCGAAATTAAATTCCTTCTTTCCGTAATAGGGGTGGTCGAGGTCGATTTGCGGGACCGGGTATCCGGCGCTCACGACCCCTGATTCCTCAGCGGGGAAACCGAGGACCGGTGCACTCCTCCAGCGAACGGCGCCGCCCGTGCGCAGTCCCCGGAGCCGGCCTTCTTTGAAATGGTAGGAAGCATTCAGGTTCACGCGATATTTCCGGCCGGCATCGATCGGTTTGTCATTGCGCTGCAAGGCCGCATTGAGCGCGGACTGCGTCACGTTGTCGTAGAATTCCTTCATCGTCATCTGCCGCAGCGTACCATTCGGCTCCCGAATGGTGTAGTTGTTCGCATTCGCCCCCTGATACGGAATGCTGGCCCATCCCACATTTCCGGCGAGGTCACGCAGATTGGGGTCGGACCAGATTGGCAGGCGCGCCTTCACCCAACTCTCCCAGTCGCGGCTGACGTTGCTTTCGACCGTTTCGCCTTTGGCGCCGGTCAGGCGCAGATCGAGTTTCCCCAGCCGGGTCCCGGCGGTGATCTCATACCCCTTCGAGGTGACATCTCCGGTGATGGGATGGAACGCCGAATTCAATCCGAACGGTTTGTCGGCGGTCCAGGAATTCGGGTTGGTGAGCCCCTGCTGCAGGACGAGTTGCTCGTACGACGACGTGCCGAGGGCATCCGAGCGATCATCGACCACCTTTTGATAAGATGTCTCCATCCGGGCCGCCTCGATCCGCACCGCGCCGAAACCCACATTGGTGGCCAGCTTCTGCAGCCTGTAGTAATTGAGTTTTATATAGCTGTTGCCGTCGCGGGAATCGAAGCGGAGCGCGTAATCCTTCGAGTTTCCGGCGGTGCCGGGAATCGGATCACCGAACGAGGTGAACTGCCCCGTGGGTAGGTTGAACGTGGCGGATTCGTAGTACGACACCGACAGCCAGTCGAGCGGGCGACCGGTCAGGCCGTAGGTGTGACTGTTGGCATGGTAGGAGACGCGGGTGGAATTGTCCCAGGTGACGAACTTCGGGTCGTCGAAAAACCGCCAGCCGCCATTGCTCTGATTGGACCCGCCGAGCGACTCGGCAGTCACATTCATTTTCGTATTGGCGACGCCATCACGCCGCAGGCCATAATTGAGGATGAGCCGCCGGAACAGACGGCCCTGCCAGGCGAACATTCCGGACTCCAGTTGGGTCGTGCTGCCGCTCGGCTGGCTTCCGCCAAACGGGCTGTTCCAGCCGCTCAGTTCGATCGCCTGCCCGGTCGTCGGATCCGTGAAGGTCAGGCCGCCGGCGAGCAGTTCCTCCAGGCTGCGCGGCTGGCCGCCCACAACCGGCGGCTGCGCGGTCACGTTGGCGCCGGTGTCAAAGAAGTGCTGATACAGAAAGACGCGGCGGGCGTTGTTCAGCGGGCCGTTGAAATTCTGATATTGCAGCGGGCCGACGAGCCGGACCTGCAGCGTCTGGGCTTTCTGGAATGAATCCCGGTGGTTGTAGCTGGCGAGGAGGGAATGCTCGCCGAGCCATTTCAGCGCCTTCGGCGTGACCGGCTCCCAAGCCAGCGAGAGGCGAAACTCCCGCGTCTGCTCGAGATTCGTGGCTCCTCGGGGCACCCCGGTCGTATGCAGTTTTCCGAAATTAGGATTCCTCGTGTAATCCGCGGGCATGGTCGCCGGAAGGATCCGGCTGTCGACATTGCGATTGGCCGCCCACGGGACGGTCGTGGTGATCAGGTTGATGTCCGCGTTATAGCCGAAATTTGTATAGTCGACATACGATTGCTGCAGCCGCCTCCACTCCTCCCAGTGCACGCCGGCTTCAAAGCTCAGGCTCGGCAGCAGGCGTTGTTCGATGAACACGTCGGCGATTTTCGACTTGAATGCATTGCGAACCCCATCGCCGAGGAAATTCTTTCCGACCATCGCGGCGACCTCGGGGAACAGTTGCATGTTCTCGGGACTGAACGTCACGCGGGCCACGCCGGTGTTCGGGTCGCGTGCCCCGGGTCCAAAACGCACCGGATCAAACGCGACGGTTCCAGGCCCGGCCGGCAGTTGGTAGGCGCTCAGGTGATAAAACGGCAACCGGTTGGCGTTGTTTCCACCGGGGAAGGCGACCGAGTCCCGCACCGCGCCAAACGTCGCGGAGTCGACCGTGCTGACCGCACCCGTTTTCAGGGCTTCGTATGCCGGCGTGGCCCAGTCGAACGGCAACTGCGGGGGCGGGATGCTGCTCTGCGCGTCCATTCGCTCGGCATGCAGGTGGACGGCGGTGTTCGCAAAGGGGGTGACGGCGATTGTACCATAGAGCCGCTTGTCGCGATCGTAACTGGGCTTGATGAACGATGGGGTATTCTCGTCGAGGAGGACAACGCGGGCGGCAACCTTGTCGCGCCAGAGCTTCCGGTTCACGTCCAGTACAAATCGGTGGCCCTCCTCCGAATCCACCGTCATCGACGTGCTGCCGAAATTCCGCAGCTGGGCACTCTTGAGCTTTATATTGGCCACGCCGGCGGGCTCACCCAGGCTGAAGATGAGCGACTGGGCACCACTCCCAACTTCAAAACGGTCGGCGTTATATGCATCCGTCTTGGTGATACTGCTGAAAAGATTGCGCGAAGTGGAAAAGCTGGAGGGCTGGATCCCGCGGATCCGCCCGACCTCCTTGCCGCTCCAGAACGCTCCGCCCCCGTCCTGGGGCGAGACATATTCCTCCAGGTTCTCGACGTTGACCGAGTAGCGAAATGCGTCCTCCAGCGAGGTGATATTGAAGTCCCGCATGAACTCGGGCGTGATCACTTCAATCTGCGAAGGGATGTCTTTGATTTTCTGTTTCAAACGCCCGCCCATCGTCGACTGCGACGCCGAATAGCCGATGTCAGAATCGGCCTCCACGACGAACGGAGAGAGAGTAAGAACCTCGTCAGCGGTCGGCCCTGCCCCGGGCGCCGCAGCGCAGAGCGCCGCAGGGAGAGCAATCAGGGGAGAGATAACAAGAGCGCGGCGCCTGAGCCGCAGCCAAGGGAAGACATTTCGTGATGACGGCGCGAAGGGGCCCAGCGTCATAGTTCTGGAAGAGATGGGAAAAAGGAAATGGCACCGGCACCGGCAATCGGGCGTTCCGGCATCAGTGCGACTCCAGTTTCCGAAGCCAAATTCGTGGGGCAGCCCGGCCGGCGAGAATCCGCACAGTGTCGAGACCGGCCTGCCGAAGTCCAGTGCGATACGTCCCGAGCTGTTTCCCCGGTCGGCTTGAGCGGCCGCGCCGCCGCGGCCGTGCGCGGATCCGCGCCTGGAACTCTACAACGCAGCGGCCAGTCTCGTGGCGTCCAACGCAGACCCCTCACCGATTACGCCGAGCTTCACGCCGGGTCGCGAGACGGCAAAGAACGACGCTCGCAGCTGTTAAACACCCTACGAGGCCCGCTTTCGGACAATTCCGCTGCGGCACCAGCGACATCTTGCCGGACGATAGCACCGCCACGGTCGGAAATCACACCAGCAAAGCCCACCAAGTCCTCGGGGCTGCCAACGCCCGCAACGATCATCATTTTTTCCAGTTCAATCAGGTCGGTCACCGTGAGCGGCTCGTTGGTGCGGAGCTTCTGGATCGTCAGATGGTTTTCGTGCGCCTTGAGAAACTGCCGTGCCTTCGCGCGGAATCGGTCGTAGGTGTCCGGCGCGGAAAACCCGGGCAGCTCGAAAGTCGTTTCCGTCCCCATCTGATCCACGAAGTCGGTATAGATCGGCTTCCGCTGCTGCTTGTCGATTAGCTTCACCAGCAGCCGCAATCGCTTCCGTGCCTGCTCCAGCATGGACAGCGTCACGTCCTGCCACCACTCGTCGGTCTGGCACTCCTGGATCAGCGTCATCTGCTGGGCGACCATCGGGATGGCCGACTTTTCTTCCAGCAGATCCGCAATTGCCTTCACTTGATCTCGCAGTCGCGTGAACCCGGGCTCCGACCGAAGCATCGCGAGCTGGAGGTTCAGGATGAGGAGGTCGAACCGCCGGGCCTCTTCGTCATCAGTCTCGATCTCCGACGGGAGTCCGGCGACATCCCGGGCAAGTTCACCCATCGAATCGGCGGAGAGACTGATCCACGCCTCCCGGGCGGCATATTTTTCGACCAGTCGCCGCTGCGGTCGAACCACGAAATTCTCCATGTTCATCGCGGCAACCTCCGCCTGCAGCAGGGCGGTAGTCTCGTTCCTCAATTCCGTGATCGTGGCGGCGACTTGCTGAACCGCGGCGGCTCCGCTGACGTCCGGTTTGTCCAATTCCGCAATCAACTCGAGCCGGGCGGTGAACAGGCGTTTGCCGAGCGGCGCCCCCAGCGCGCCGTCAGTCGTCTCCGGGTCGTGACTGAAGAACTCCAAGTTCTGGCAGTAATCGAAAATATAGAAGAACTCCTTGTCCTTCCCCGGGCCAAACACGTTCGGGCAAAGCCGGGTTCCCCTGCCGACCATCTGCCAGAATTTCGTCTTCGAGCGAACCAGCTTGAAGAAGACCAGATTCAACACCTCGGGGACGTCGATCCCGGTATCCAGCATATCCACCGAGATCGCAATCTGCGGCGCCTTCAACGGGTTTGAGAACGCATCGATCAGGCTCTGCGCATAAGGCAGCTTGCAGTGGATGCCTCCTCGGGGAGCGCATCATATTTGATCCCCTCCCGCGGGAATTTTAGCGGCACGGAGACGGCCTGCGGCGGCACCAGGTAGCCGTCCTTTACGGCGTCCTCCAGCGAGTAGGCATCGGTGGGCACGCCGCGCTCGAGGTCGAAGAGGCCGTAGGTGTTGAAATCGATCTCGTCCTTGGGAGTGGCCGTCAGTCCCACCAGCAGTGAATCGAAGTATTCAAAAATCGCCCGATACTTCTGGTAAATGGATCGGTGCGCCTCATCCACGATGACGAGATCAAAGTGCCCGGGCCCAAAGCGGCGCTGCCCGTCCACCGTCTCGTCGATTTCACCCATCATCGTTGGATAGGTCGACACGAAGACCCGGCCCTGGGTCTCCTTTTCCGTCACCAGATTAACGGGCGATGCCTCCGGCAAATGTTTCTTGAACGCGTTCACCGCCTGATTCACGAGGGCAACCCGGTCGGCGAGGAACAGCACGCGCTTCGCCCAGTTGCAGCGCATCAGCAGATCGCACAGCGCAATCACCGTGCGCGTCTTGCCCGCACCCGTCGCCATCACGACGAGCGCCTTCCTCTCGTGATCGCGTTCAAAGGCTTCGCCGATCCTGCGGATGGCCCGCGTCTGATAATACCGCTCGACAATCGCGCCGTTGATTTCGGCATCGGCCAGTTTCTTTCGCGTCTGCCGGCGCTGGATGAGCAGCTCCAGTTCAGTTTTTTTGTAGAAGCCCTGCACCGCCCGCGGCGGGTAGAAGGCGTCGTCCCAGATCCAGTGCTCGTAGCCGTTCGTGTAGAAGACCACGGGCCGGCGCCCAAACTGCTTTTACAGGCAATCGGCGTAGAGCTTCGCCTGCTGCTGCCCGATGTGCGCGCTCTTCCTCGTCCGTTTTGCCTCCACCAGTGCCAGGGGCACGCCATCATCGCCCCACAGGACGGCAGTTCCCCATCGTTGCGATAGAGCCAGACCACCGCCTGCTCGAGGGCGCGCCGGGCGTAAAAGCAGCCCGTGCGTGGATCGGGCATCGCCAGCGCTTCCGCCTTGGTCGCGGCTTCATGCACCGCCGGCCATTCCGTCACGAGAAAGGTGAAGTGGGAACCCACGCGGGTCAGGTGGAGAGAAAGCCGAAAACCTTGCCCTTCGGCAATTCCTTCATCCGGCGGAAAAACTCCGTCTCGGTAATCTTCGTCGGCCAGTCGAGATTGATGCGCAGGAGGAAACCCTGGTTCTCCGGCAGGCGCTGCGCCGTGACCGCCTGGAGCCCGACCAGGTAATTCAGGTCCCGGATCACCGCTTTGTAGGGATTGCTCACGTCGTAAAAGTGCCGCGTGCGTTCCGTTATCTGCTGCAGGCTCATTTCCTCCTCCTCCAGCAACAGGGTCAGCAACTGGACGTGGCGGCCGGAGAGGGCGCGTTTGCGCGGGGAGGTCAGCCGTCCGAACAGGTCGGTCATGGTGTTGCGGAAAAGCGCTTTCGTGACCTGGAGGCGGATCTCCTCGAACAGCCGCCGGCACTGGCTCTCGATGCCTTTCAACGCGAATTTCAAAAACGGCGTCAGGTCGTGATTCGCGGCGCCCGTTTCATTCAGCGCCGTGAGGTAGGCCGTCTTGTGCTCGTAGTAGTAATTCGACATCGCGATGAACAGCGTGTCGCGCAGCCCGATGCGCTGAAGCATCAATGCCTCCAGCGCCCGGGCGGTGCGGCCGTTGCCGTCGAGAAACGGATGCATCGCCGCAAAATGATAGTGGAGCGCCAGCGCCTGGATCAGCGGATCGTGTCCGCGAAAAACGGTCCGCGCCGCGTCCGTCAGGCCGTGCATGGCCGCCTGGCACTCGTCGCCGCCTTCGCATCCGCGATGCCGGGGCGCGCCAAAGGTCACGTTCTGATCCCGCGTGCGCAATTGCCCCGGCGCACAGTGGTCGTCGTCGCAGTTGCTCACGAGGCGCCGATGCACGTCGCAAATCAGCGCGGCGTCCACCGGGCGGTCGGACGGCAGTTGCGCAATCCAGCGATAGGTGAGCACGGCGGCGGCCGCCTGTTTTTGCGAACGGGTTTCGAGTTGCGCCGGCGTTTCCCGCATCGCCGCCTCCAATTCCTTTTCCGTAAACTCCGCCCCCTCGATCCGCGAGGTGCCCGCGACCTCGCGCCTCAACTGCACCTTCTGCAACTCGTCCGCCCAACTCCTTTGGTAGGGCATCTGGGTCAGCGCGATCATCGCCGCCTTTGCCGCCATCAGCTCGTCGAAAACCAAGGTTCGATCGTAGCCGATCCAATCCCGCGGCAGCTCGGAGCGCACGATCATGGATGGGACTCAACGGCACTTTCGTTTCCGGGCCAAGGCCAAACCGAGAACAGGGTAAACCTCGGAAACTGAGGGAGAAAACGCATTCACCCCTGAGCGGCATGCAGGAAGCCGTTTCCGGTTTCATTTCCGTTCCGTTTCCCGGTCAAGCGATCAAGGGGGCGTAGAAGCAGGCGGTGCGCGCATCGGGATGCACCGCGCTTTCCGCGCGGGCGGCGGCATCAAACAGGTCCGCCCATTCGGCGCGGAGGAAGTTGAAATTGGAGATCGAAAGCACCGGCTGGACGGGGCCATTCGACCTGTTTGCAGCGCAGGGGCGACTCTATTTTCGGACACCGCGGCGGTCCCGTTCGCGGCCTCACGCTTTCGCCCGCCGATCGTGCTTCCCAATTCCAAGCGCGATCGCGCCCTCCACCAGCACGCGCAGCAACGGATTGCAGCCCCGGAAGGTCATACGTTCCAGCAGCGCCTCGCCGTGCTCTTCGATCAAGCCGGTAAGGAGCGCGTTGACGAACGAGCTGTTCCCGTGGCGCACGCCGGTAAAATCGAGCACGATCTCCCGTTCATTCCGATATAGGGATCGATTCTCACCATGCGAAACGCGACCGCCCTGGCGCCGTCGGCGAGGTGGGTGCCGAGTTCTCGGGCAACATGCAGCTCGACCATCATGAAACCGGGTTGGAGGACGGGCCGGATAACGGGAATTCTTTTTGCTCCGGGGATGCCAGCGTGCCTGGGGTGAAGCCGTCCTTGAGGAGCAGCACGCGGGATTGGAGGTGGCCGCCGTCGCGCAACCGCCGCGCGATTCGCGCCAGCGTATTCTCATCCTCGGTAAGAATGACGGGAATGCCCTCCACCTCGCACTGCGCGATAATCTTGAGGTCATTGATGACGAGCGGCCGTTTTTCCTCGGGCGTTTTTGGCAGCTTGAGCGATCGCTCCGCGCGATAGAGTGACGCCGCTCGAATCGCGTGCGGCAGGTTGTAGGGCAGAATGCGGAAATTCTGCAGGGGAAGTTCGCTGACTGGTTGGCCGACTTCGAATTCTCCCGCGGCAATGGTCGAAACCCACATCGGGATCCGCTGGGAAAGGCATTGGCGGAAGTAATCCACGGCGACGGCGTGATGAGGCCGCCCCGGCGACGCGAACGAAATCAGAAAGCTGGTGTCGAGCGCGACCTGGAGCATGCGCTATGAGTTGCCGCGCAAGGCGTCCACCCAAGCCGACGGTGACTCTACTTCCCGCCACGCCTCCGCGCCATATTTCCACAGCGTTTGCAGCGCGCTCTCGTCGACCTCATTCGTTTGGCGCAGGAATTCGATGAGTCGGATGTCGCGCAGCGCTCCCGTGCGCAAATGCTGCTCCGCCCGGACGCGCAGCGTCACAGTCTTGTAGAGTTGATTGTCCTTTTCCGCTGCCAGTTGCTGCTCCGACGCGCTGATGCGTTGGGTAATCCCGGAATCAGCCAGCACCAGGTGCACGTTGGGATCCTGCTTGCCGCCGGCATTCACCACTTTCCCGCTGAGATACTTCTCAACCGCAATCCAGGCGTTTTCGCTCGCATGCTGCATCCGGGTCTCGCTCGTGATGCGCAGCGGCTGATCGTGGGCGGCCGAACGGATGCTATAGCTACGCGTCGGGGAGCGACGGGCGCGGGATTGCCAGGTCTCCACCACTTCTGCGCGTCGCACCGGCACGGCATCGAGGTCGCCGGTCGTTTCCAACTTGGAAATGTCCGACTGAACTTCCGCCGCGAGCAGATGAGCGACCATCGCCACCACCCGCACCGAGCCTGGTTCGATGCGAACGCGCGAATCGCCCAAGGTGACGGTCGAGTCGCCCCGGATGAATTTCTCCACTTCCTCCAGGTATCCGCGCAGCGTCGGCAGGTCGACGTTCTCGGGCGTCAATGGCTGGCCGCCGATCTGATCGTGCAGCGAGAAATCGAGAGGTGACAGTTCGCCGGGCATTTGGATGACGGCAATGATGACTTTAACTCACAAAGTCACAAGCGCGCAGTCGCTACAGTTCGCCGCGGAAGGCGCGGTGCTGGAGGGTGGCGAAGAGCGCGTCCAGCTCCGCCAGCGATGCGCGGTGCGCTGTTTTCATGCGCTCGACCGCCGTCACCCGCCGGGCGAATTCGCGCTGCAACCTGATGGGGGGAACTGCGACGGGTGTTCCTCGCACTTCGGACACGCTGATGGTGTTCAACCCGGACGTTGTCTTGCCGGCTCGGAGCAAGTGGCGTCGACCACCGGGCGAGTTTAGATACTCGCAGGCATAAAGTGGGACGATTTTTCCCGCCGCAAAGCGCGCGCGAATGATGTGGTTCTGGTGGATGCAGCCAGCGATTGAACCATCCCACAAAGCGCCTCGACCAATTTCGGCGGGATTCCCATGCCCTTCGACAATCAAGAGGTCGTCCTTCACGAGCTTCGTCCGTGCGACCTCCGCATCCGTCGCTCGAATGGTTTTGATTTCACGCAGATTTAGTAAGCCTCGATAGACATTGGCGACGCGGAGGTATGGAACTTCGCGAGGCAGATCTTTCCGTGCGGTCGTGACCTGCAAGCCGCCTTGCACATTCGCCACGTCGCCGACACTCGCAACCCGCCAGCCTTTCGGATTGGTGGCGGGGTCGCCGAACAGGTCGAGGAAGAGGGATTGGGTGAGGGAGTCGAGGTGGGCGAGGGCGGCGCGGCGCTGGGCCCGCAACGCCTCCGCCCGGTCCAGCACCTCCGCAATCCGCCGCTGCTCCGCCAGCGGCGGCAGAGGGATTTCGATTCGAGATACGATTGTCTTCGAGACTTCTTTGAATGTCGCGCCGTTGCCGAGGCTTTCGAGGTAGGCGCGATTTGTCCGCAACCACCAATAAAGAAACTTGGCGTCTGTGCGCTCCGATTTCGGCACGAAACTTTTGAAGCCCTGGTTCGTGGCCATCGGGACTGTGTTCACCGCAACGTGTCCAATAGGCGCTCGCGAACTGAATAGGACTGAACCGGCTGGCAGGATTGTGGCCGCGCAGTTTTGCAAGCCCGCGCTCGTTAGCTTGCGCGGGGTATCGGAAATGTAAGAGCCATCGAGGTCACTCAAATCCTTCGGCGTCGCCCAGCAAACGTCGCCGCCCCAATACGCTTCGACCGAAGTGCTCGGCGTCGCGCCCGCGACAATTTCGGCACATTCATCCAATCGGACTTTGGGCCACGCACTTCTCACTTCAGCATCCCCTCCAGTTCCTTCATTCCCGGCTGAATCTCCGTCTCCAGCTTCGCGAGGCTTTGCAGGATTTCGTCCGGCGGGGCGCTCATGGCAGGAGGACGATTCGATGGCCGGCGGCGAACGAGTGCTCGATGCCCGGCCACGCGCTCTCAAAGCGGGCGAGCGCGGCAGGCAATTGGTTATCCACGAGAAACCTCACGCCTGAGGCAGGACGACGTGGTCCGTCTGGCGTGCCGCGTAGAGGAGCGCTGCGGTGATGTCCTCCGGCTCAAGGAAGGCGTAGTCGCGCAGGATTTCCTCCTGCGAGGCGCCTGCGGCGAGAAGCTCGAGCAAATCCATCACGCGAAACCGGGTGCCACGGATGCACGGGCGACCGCCACATTTGCCGGGTTCGACGGTGATGCGTTCGAGTGGTTTCACAGCGGCAGACTACTTCGCGGCGCCGGGTTTTGCCAGCATGGTTTCCAGCTCGTCCATTCCAGCGAGGATTTCCTTTTCCAGTTTCCCAAGCGCTTGCAGGATTTCGTCCGGCGGACGGTGCGCGACTTCCGCGTGGACGACTTCCTTGTAGCGGTTGAGCGAGAGATCGTAGCCCTGCGCGGCGAGGTCGGCCTTCGACACGCAAAAGCTCTGCGCGGTGCGGGGCCGCGACCGCTCCGCGGCCGCGGAATCTGAAATTTGAGATCCGGAATTTGAAATTGCGCGAAGCGCCTGCCACCGCGCGAGCAGGTCGGGCAGATTGTTCTTCGCGTGGTCGCCGGCGGTGAGCGCCGCCTTAGGCACTGGGCCGAGTTTTTCCGGCGGGAGGAGCTCGGCGCGTTTGTCGTCGAGCGACATGCCGTCGGCGTCCACGTCGTAGAACCAGACGTGATCCGTGCCGCCGGAATTTGTCTTCGTGAAAAGTAGTATCGCCGTGGATACGCCGGCGTAGGGCTTGAACACGCCGCCGGGCAGTGAAATCACGGCGTCGAGTTTCTGTTCCTCGACGAGCAGCTGGCGCAAGGTCTTGTGCGCGTTGGATGAGCCGAAGAGCACGCCGTCCGGCACGATGACGGCGGCGCGGCCGCCGGGCTTGAGCAGCCGCAGGAAGAGGGCAAGGAAGAGCAGCTCGGTCTTCTTCGTCTTCACGATTTGCTGGAGGTCCCTTGGCGCAGTTCTCGTAGTCGAGCGATCCGGCGAAGGGCGGATTGGCGAGCACGAGGGTATACTTTTCCTCCTCGCCCGCGTGGTCCTGCGCGAGGGAGTCGCGGTAGCGGATGTCGGGATTTTCCACGCCGTGCAGGAGCATGTTCATGCTGCCGATGCGGAGCATGGTGTTGTCGAAATCGAAGCCGTGGAAGGCGCCCTCGTGAAAATGTTTCTTTAGTTTCGAGTCGCGAAGAATCTCGGCGTGGCGCGCGCGCAGGTATTCGCCGGCGGCGACGAGGAAGCCCGCCGTGCCGCACGCGGGATCGCAGATGACGTCCTTCGCCGTGGGGGCGGTCAGCTCGACCATGAGCTGGATGATATGGCGCGGGGTGCGGAACTGGCCGTTTTGCCCGGCGCTCGCGATCTTCCCCAGCATGTATTCGTAGAGATCGCCCTTGGTGTCGCGGTCCTCCATTGGCACCTGGTCGATCATGTCCACGACCTTGGCGAGCAATGCGGGCGTCGGGATGGTGAACCGCGCGTCCTTCATGTGATGCGCGTAGGTCGAGTCGTCGCCGCCGAGCGTGCGCAGGAACGGGAAGACGTGGTCGTTGACCACGGCGAACATTTCCTTCGCCTCGAAATGCTTGAACCTCGACCACCTCAGGTCGTCGTAAGGCCGTCCCTTCGGGTCTTTGCCCCTACGCCGCCCTGTGACTTTCTCAAGAAGGTCACGCCGCTCGCCGAGACGATTCGAACCACGGCTCCAGTGCCTTACGAAATAGGAAGCATGAGTTGTCCGACCCCCGAATCGAAGCATGAGCTGTCCAAACCGGACAACTCATGGGTGAATCGACACCACCACCACCGTGCTGATCGCACAGGAACTGGAGTGGGCCCACAGGGATTCGAACCCTGAACCAAAGGATTATGAGTCCTCTGCTCTAACCGTTGAGCTATAGGCCCGCACCAGAGAAAACGAACGTGCGCAGATTGCTGGGACCACGCGGGGGTGCAAGCGATCAAGCAAACGCGGCGCAACCGGCGGATCTCTGCCGTGATCCATGGGCCGGTGAACTTCGTGGCCCGGCAACAGCCATGCCGGAACATCGGGTGCGACTTCAGCCGCGAATCGTCGATTCGTTTTTCCACTCGCTGGCACTCGCAGCCATGCGAACGGGCAAGCATTCCAAAATAGGATCGAAGGGTTTTCCTCGGTGAACTCTGTGTCGGAGCTCTGTGCGCTCTGTGACAAAAAAGATTTTCTCATTCAGCCCTGTGAAATATCGGGTTAGCCGCCTCGGCTCCGGACGTCACAATCCAGACAGAATAAGTGCCGAGGGTTCGGCGGCGTGAGCACCATCCTGCCCCCGGTTCCCGATCGGGAAATGGTCGAGCGCGGCGTTCATGATCTTGGTTCCCTCGTCCCTGTGCCCACCACCGATCAGGATGAGGCCGAGTTGAAAGCTGCGCTTCACATCGTCCGTGAGTGAATAATGCGCCGGCGTCCCCCGTGTGGTGTGCTCCGCGCAAGCGGCGCCGTGATTCGGTTCCGTCATCGGCGCGATGCACTTGAGCGCGAAACCCTGGGCCTTTTTCAAAGCCGCATTCAGCCTCTCTTCGCGATACGCCGGAATGAATTTCTGCAAATCCATCAGTTCCTTCGTCGTGAGCATGAAATAGCCGAGCACATCCTTCTCCTTTGGATCGTTGTCCGAAAGGCTGTAATGCCAGAAACCGTCCGGCTCCTGTGCAGGGATAACCTGGCTATATATACACTTGTCCGCCTTTTGCTTCAGCCGCGCCGAGAGTTCCGGAGCAGTGTCGCGAACATAGGTGCCGACGATGCCGGCGGCTTTCGCCATGGCGACGATCTTGTTGATGATCGACGGCTTCGTCATCGGTAATTTCGATACTCCCGTCGCCACGTCGACCGTCGATGCCCACCAGCCTTCCTCGCTCCAGGGAAACCGATCGAGCGCCGTGGCGAGATATTTCAAATCCTCATCTCTGCCACCTTCCTGGTGCAGGATATACGCCACCGCCGAAGTGTATGCGCCCAGCGCAGGTGGTCCTCCGCCGATGATCGTCTGGCCACCGGGCTTCTCCTTTTCCTTGATCGGCAGCACTCCAAATTTGGTGGCCCGCATGTCCTTCAAGATTTCGTCCGCCAAGCTGAGCGCCGCCCGGCGAAACTTCTGTTCGCCCGTGACCTCGAACATCAAATAGCATGCCAATGCTCCATTTCCCTCGGACGTCTTGCCTTTGAGGGATGCGATCGAGCCGTCATCACCGAGCAACTGAGTCAAATGCCGGCTCAACGTCGTCTGCAATTTGAGTTTCAGCGCCTGCGACGACTCGCCGGCTTTTTGCGCATCGCCCGCCTCAACCGATGTCAATGCAGTCAGCAGCACCACGACGATAAATTTGAAGTCCATGGGAATAGCGAGGTGAGTTGATTGCTTAAGTGGCAAGTCTCGAACTCAACCTTATCGAGGCACTGCCTCAGACCCATTCAGCCACAGGTTTCACCGATTGGCAGAGAGTTCCCAGCGCGGATCGAAGGAGAAAAGCAGGCTGATTTTTAACCGCGAATGGACGCGAATAAACGCGAATCGGAAAAACCCGAAGTTGAGCGATTCGCGACTCCCAGCACCGGCAAGTGCTGGTGTCTTCTGCGTCTTCCATGTCTTCCCAGTCTTATACGTCTTCCCCCCGGTCCCATCTTGCCACCGCCAGCGAGGTGCGCGTTCTTCACCGCATGGATCCGCGTCCCACCGTCCAAGTCGTCTGCGCGATCATCGAGGCGGCGGATGGCCGGGTGCTCGTCGCCCAACGGCCGGCCCACAAGCATCTGGGTCTGAAATGGGAATTCGCCGGCGGCAAGGTCGAGGCGAACGAGGAGCCGCGCAGCGCGCTCATTCGCGAAATTCGCGAGGAATTGGGTTGCGCCATCGCCATCACGGGTGAACTCCCGAGTTTCACGCACGATTACGGCACCGTTCTCATCGAGATGATTCCCTTCGTGGCCGCATTGGAGGCACAGAGCCCGCCACCACACCCCCACGAACACGTCGCGGTGCGTTGGGTCACGCCAGCCGAACTCGACTCGATGGATCTCGCGCCCGCGGACTGGTCTGTGGTGGCAAGTTATCGCGCGTCGCGGCTCAGTTCGTCCGGCTGAACCAAGCCGGCCCGGCGCACCCAACGGAACTTCACGCGTCATTTGATCCACTGGTCACTGCACGTACGGATCCGCAAACACCGCCGATCCGAGCTGGCTGTTGTCATGCGACGTCAGGGCGAATCCAACCTGCGCCGTAGCCCCCATCGTCACATCGTAGGCGGCAAACTGCGCCCAATTCTTTCCATCGGTCGAGGAAAACGCAGTTATCCGGCTGCCGGCCCGAACCAGTCGGACCCAATACGGCGCCCCCACCCACCACGGCCCGTTCGTGGCGATGGTCGCGCCCCCTGCGGCCGCGCGCTGCTGCGCCACCACACCGCTGGCTGGTGTCAGAAAAGCGAATACGTTGCGCGCTCCCGCGGCCGTGGACTCCCGGATCATCACACCCGCCTTGGCCCACGGATGTGTACTCGTCAGCGAAGAGACATTCGCCTCCACCACGCAATCTCCCGTCACCGTACGATACACGAAGCGGAACGCGTCCGCCTTGTCCCAGATGTCCGCGCCCGAGGCATTGATCGTGATCGTGTTGCCCGCGGAGGTGTTCGAGCCTGCCACCCCCACCGCGCCAATGTCGCTGAACGACCACGTGGCCTCCGGTGGTGGCGGCGCCGCTCCGCCCGCCAGGTTCACGCTTTCAAACGTCGCCGTCACCAGTACGCCATCGTTGTGGCTGGTCGCGGCGAGCCCGACATAGATTGTCGCGGGCATCGCAATCGTCGCCGTGCCGGTGAACGTCCAGTTCACTCCGTCGACGGAGTAGTACCCCGTCAGCGTGCTGCCGCTGCGCACGAGCTTGAGCCACCGGTTGAGCGGACTGATGCCCGTGCCGCCGTCTGGCACGGACGCGCTGAGCCCACCCGTGGCCGCGCGATATTGAAACGCGAGGCCTCTCGCCGCCGAGATGCACATGAACGCGTGCCGCGCGCCCGCCGCGAGCGATTCGCGGAACATCACTCCCGCCTTCGCCCACTCATGCGTAAACGGAGTCATGCCGGTCACGCGCGCGACGAGTTCGCCATCTCCCGTCCACGACTGGTATCGGTAGTGAAACTCGTCCGTGCTGTCCCAGATGTCCGCCCCTGACGCGCGGAGTGTGACCGTGCCGCCGGATTCGCTCGAGCTGCCTGCCGCAACCACCGCACCGACATCCTGTGACTGCCAGGTGCCGCCCGAAGGCGGAGGCGGCCCGGCCGGCGTCGTCGCGCTGATCACACCGGCATAACTGGAAACGCCGGCCGCATTCACCGCGCGGACGCGATAGAAATACGTGGTCGATGCATTGAGGCCAAGATGCGAGTAGCTCGTCACGTTTGCGGTGGTGGACGTGAGTCGCGTATAGGTCGCATTGTCGGTCGAGCTTTCCACCTCAAAGCCGCTCTCATTGTCGGACGCATTGGTCCAGGTCACGTTGATCTGCGAAGCCGAAACCGCACTGGCGGCAAGATTCGTCGGCGGGTTGGGCGGCGGCGTCGGCGGGGTCCCGCCGCTGATACTCACATGCTCGAACGTCGCGGTGGACAGTACGCCGTCGTTGTGACTCGTCACCACGAGTCCGGCGTACACGGTCGTGGGCAAATTCAACGTCACCGTTCCGGCCAGGGTCCACGTGACGCCATCGGGCGACGCGTATCCAGTAAATGAATTCCCAGTGCGGACCAGCCGCACCCATGCTTGAACGCCACCTGCTTCGCTGGGCGCCGATGAAGCGGTTTCGCCCCCGGTGACCGTGCGATACTGCAAGGCAGTGCCATGGGCAACGGACACAATCATCGAAGCGTGGCGCGAGTTCGCGCTCAGCGTTTCGCGGAACGTCACGCCGGCTTTGGCCCAACCATTCGTATCGGTGAGGCCGGTGACCCGCGCGATGATCTCGCCGTCGCCGGTCCACGGCTGAAACCGGTAGTGAAACTCATCAGCCAGATTCCAGATGTCGGCCCCCGCGCCCGTCATCGTGACCACGCCCCCCGACTCACTGTCTCCGCCGCCGGAGGCCACGTCGCCGATGTCGCGCCCCTGCCATCCCGAACCGGTGGGCGGAGTCGCCGGCGTGGTCAGCCCGGCGGTGTTGGCGTACGCGGAACCGCCGTTGTCGTTGATCGCGTATACACGATAGTAATACGTCGTCGAGCCGTTGGTCGACGTGTCGGACGCCGTCGTGATGTTGGCGCCCGCGTGCAGCAGGAAGGCGAAATTCACGTTGTCGGTCGAACGCACGACGGAGAACCCCGTCTCGTCGGCCGAGTTGTCCGCCCACGTCAAATCGACGCGGTTCGCCGACGTCGCGGTCGCGGCCAGGTTGGTCGGCGCATTGGGCAGCGTTCCGAACGCGAAGGTCGTGGCGCTCGCGACATTCGAGTAACCGCGGTTGTTGGGATCGTACGGGTACGCGATGAGCCGGAAGTAATATTTCGTCGCGGCATTCAGGTCGCCGACGACCGTGCTCGTGGTATTGGCGGCTGGCGACGCGACCCAGGTGAAATTCACGCCGTCGAGCGAACTCTCGAGGAAGAAGCCGTTCTCGTTCGTGGCGTTTTCGTTCCACGTGACCCTGATCTCCCGCTGCGAAAGAGCCGTGGCGGCGACGTTCGTCGGCGCGGCGGCGTAACCCGCCGTGCGCACCCGCAGCACGTCAGTCCACACCGAGACCGCGGTGCCACGGCGGGTCCGCAGCCGGAAATAGTAATTCGTGTCACCGTGGAGCGATGAGAACGTCGAGAGCTCGACCGAGGTCGTGCTGACCGTCGTGAAGTTCACCCCGTCGGTCGACCACTGCACCTCGGTACCGTCGTACGACGGCGTCGCCTTCGTCCACGCGATGGAGATGTACTCCTGCAGCACCTGGCTGGCGTGCCCGTTGGTGGGCGGCGCAAGCGGCGGAATCGGTGTGGTCACCGGTCCGACGGACACGTGGTCGAAATTCGCCGTGAGCAGCGCCGGCAGCGCGGGCGGATTTCCGTCCTCCTGACTCGAGACCGCGAACCCGAACTGCACGTCGGCCGTGAGCGGCGTGGTCACCCAGGCGAGTTCGGTCCAGTTCACTCCATCGGCAGACGTGAAACTCATGACGCCGCCGCCGCTGCGCACCACCTTCAGCCAGCGCGGCACCGTCACCTGGGTCGTCGAAAAACTCGGGAACGTCTGATTGCGATACTCGGTGATGAAATGGGTCGACGTGCCGGGCCGCGTCATCACACCCAGGCCGCCACCGGGGCTCACGTAACAAAACACGTTGTACGCCGACGCGGCTGCACTCACCCGCACCGTGATTCCCGCATGTCCGGTGCTCGAACCCGCGAGGCTGGTGACGCGGGCAATCATCTCCCCGTCGCCGCTCCACGGCTTCCAGCAATATTGAAACTCGTCCGAGTAACCCGGCACGTCGGCGCCAAAGTCACCCCGCCCCGAAGACGCGCGGTAATAGCGCACGCCACCGACGCCGGAGCCTGATCCTGAGATTGTGAATACGCCGCCCACCTCGCGCGAACGGCCACCGATCGAAGTGTCGCCCACGTCCTGGCTGCTCCAACCCGCCGGCGGTGGTGGCGGCGTCGTCTCCGAGGTGACATTCGAGTAGCCGGACGGGCCCGCCGCTGAAATCGAGCGGATCCGATAGTAGTACGTCGTCGAGGGAGCTACGGTAGTATCAGAAAGCGTCGTGACATTTGCCGCCAACGTGCCAATGCGCACAAAGCCCGTCGGGGTGTCCGTGGCGCGTTCAACCTCATAACCGGTTTCGTCGAGATCATTGTCCTGCCACTTCAAATCGATCCGGTTCGGCGCATGCGCCACCACGTCGAGCGCCGCCGGCGTGACCGCGCTCAAGCTGAAATTGTCGAACGTCGCCGTGCCCAACGTCGCATCGACGTGGCTGCTGACGGCGAGTCCGACATATACGGTCGGCGGAAACGCCATCGTCGTGCTGCCCCGGCGCCGCCAGTTGCTTCCGTCGGACGAAAAATCCATCGCAAGCTGGTCGCCTTCGCGGGTGAGCTTCAGCCACATGGGCATCGCCTTGTCGGAATCCGCGACCGCGACCGCGCCCGTCGTCAAACCGCCGGCGGTCGTGCGGTACACGAGCGCGGTGTTTCGCTCCGGCGTTACGAACGCGAAGGCCTGCTGCGCGTTGGTGGACAAGTCGGTGCGGATCATGATGCCCGCCTTCGCCCAGTTGAACGTTAACTCAACACTCGTCACCCGCACGATGAACACGCCGTCGCCCGTCCACGGACGATAATGAAAATGAAACTCGTCAGCCGGGCCGTAGACGTCCTCGCCCGCTCCCCGCACCGTATAGACTCCGCCCGAAACGCTGGTCGATCCCGCCGCGCCCACGGCTCCGATGTCAGCGGAGACGAAGGTTCCGTCCGCGGGTGGCGGCGGTGGACTCCCTCCGGTCGCAACAAAACTCACGTCGCTGAACGTGGCCGTGCAAAGCACGCCATCGCGGTGGCTCGTCACGGCCAGCCCGGCGTACAACGTCGCAGGCAAATTCACCGTCGCAGCACTGCCCACCTGATACCAGGTGACGCCGTCGGCGGACTGGTAGGCCGAGCAAGCGCCGCCCCGGCGCTGCAGCCGTATCCACATTTGTGGTATCTCGTAGATGCCGAGGGCAAAGTCAGTGGGGCCGTTGGTTGCGGTTCGGGCGAACAACCCCGCCGCCGTTCCGGGATTCACGCCGAGCGTGACGTGGCGTGACCCTGGCGTGAGGCTTTCGCGCAACATGATGCCGGCCTTGGCCCACATATCCGTATTCGTCATACCGGTGACCCGCGCGGTGAATGTCCCATCGCCCGTCCAGGTGAGGTAACGGAAGTGAAACTCGTCGCTCGTTTCCCAAATGTCCGCGCCCGAGCCGTTGACCGTATGATTTGACCCGGAGCCACTGCTGCTCCCCGTCGCCGCGACGCTGCCGATATCCGCCGGGTTCCACGTCTGGGCGGTTAGCGGCGCCATGAAGCTGCCGGCGGCCAGCGCAAAAAGGGCCCGGTGAATCATGCGCGACACTCGGGCGGCAGAGGTGATTTTCATGAGGTTGGTCCGAGCGGACGAAAGGCAGACACGCGGTGCGGTGTGGATTCGTCATCCGCCCAGGCAGCGTAGAAAAGTATACAAGCGCGTCTCCTGCCGCTACGGGTTGCAGACCCCGTTCGCCGTCGATTCCACAGCATGTCAAAACTCCGCTCCCAAGGCGCCGGGATACACCGGAAGGGTGCCCTGCGGGCTCCGCTGGTCGGGAAAAGTTGCTGCTTCTCACGCGCAACCAACCGATTGCTGTTCCAATTCCCGGCCGGCCGATGAGGGCGTGATGCCAACGGGACGAGCGCCGCCAACTGATCTGCCACTCGACAGCAGCAGCGCGACGCGTTGAATGCACCGATGCCGTTCTCGCCGCTTTCGCCTGATTCTGCCTGCCGGCTGCCATCACCGCGCGATAATGTGGCGATTGCCACGCGGCGGCTCGAGGCGGGCACGGCGATCGCGCTCTCGGGATCTCCGTGCGAGCTCCCGCACACCGTGCTCGAGGGACACCGCTTCGCGGTCCGGCCGATTCGGCGGGGCGAACCGCTGCTCTCATGGGGTTTGCCGTTTGGGCTCGCGCGGCTCGACATCGCACCGGGCGAGTATGTGGGCAACGCCGCCATGCTGGCCGCACTTGGGATGCGGCGGGTCGAGGGAGCCCGTTTTCCGGTCGAACCGAATTTCGAGGATTACCTGCCGGAATTTCGACTCGACGAGGAAAGCTTCCGGCCGGCCGCGCCGGTGCCACGCGTGGCGGAACCTCGTACGTTTGCCGGTTACCGGCGTCCGGGGCGCCGCGGCGTGGGCACCCGCAACACGATCGTAATCCTCGGAACGACCTCGCGCACCGCGAGCTTTGCGCGGCAGCTCACCGCACGGTTGCAGCCGCTCGCCCGCGTGCATCCGTCACTCGATGGCATTGTCGCGATCGCCCACACCGAGGGCGGCGGCCCGGGCGAACCGAACAACACGGCTGAAGTCCTCCGGGCACTCGCTGGTTTCATCGTGCATCCGAACGTCGGCGCCGTGCTTGCGGTCGACCAAGGCGTCGAGCCGATCAACAATGAACGGTTGCAGCACTTCATGCACGAGGCGGGTTATCCGCTGGCGGATGTGCCGCACCGTTTTCTCACCCTGAACGCCGGCCTCTCCGCCGGCATGGCGGAGGGTGAGCGCATCGTGCGTGGCTGGCTGCCCACCGTCGCGGCCGAACGGCGGACAGACGAACCGCTGTCGGCGCTGCGCATCGCCCTGCAATGCGGCGGGTCGGATGCGTTCTCCGGTGTATCCGGAAATCCACTCGCCGGCGCCGTCGTACACGAGGTGATCCGCCACGGGGGCACGGGCGTGCTGACGGAAACGGACGAGTCGATGGGCGCGGAAGCCTACCTGCTGGCAAATGTGCGCGACCTCGCGACGGCGCGCGCATGGGTCGCGCGGCTCGATGCGTTTCGCGAGAAGCTGACGTGGCACGGGCTGACGCCGGAGAGCAATCCCTCCGCCGGCAACCGGTTTCGCGGCCTCTATAATATCGCGCTGAAATCACTGGGGGCGGTGCACAAGAAGGATCCCCGCACGCGGCTGGAGCACGTCATTGATTACGCGCAGCCGCTCACGGAGCCGGGCTTTCATTTCATGAACGGGCCGGGCAACGACCTCGAGGGTATCGCCGGCCAGGCCGCCGCCGGCTGTAATCTGTTTCTATTCGTCACGGGAAATGGGTCGGTCACGAATTTCCCGTTTGTGCCGACGTTGAAGATCACCACGACGACGCGGCGGCACGAATTGCTGATTCGCGAAATGGACGTCAACGCCGGCCGCTATCTCGATGGTGAGAGGATGGAGACTCTGGCCGCGGAGACCTTTGAACTCGTGATCGCCACGGCTTCGGGGACGAAGACCCGCGGCGAGCATGCGGGCCATTCGCAGGTTTCGCTGTGGCGCAACTGGCGGCAGACGGACACGTCGCGACTGGCGACGCTGAAGGCACGGGCCGAGCCGGATGGCGAACCGCTGATTGCCGATGCGATCGGTGTCGAGCGGCAGACGCGGCAGAATTCAACGCGGCACACGCCGGATGCCGGGCCCCGGTTTCGAGCTTATCGCGAGACGAATCGTTTCGCGACGGAGCGGCTCGCATTGATTCTGCCCACCAGCATGTGTTCCACCCAAGTGGCGCGGCTGGCGGCGGAGCGTTTGAACGCGCAGCAGCTTGGGCGCAGCTGCGGCATCACTCGCTTTGTGACCTTCACCCACACGGAGGGCTGCGGCTTTGGCGGCGAGACAATGTATCAACTTTTACAGCGCACGTATCTCGGGTATGTCACGCATCCGAATGTGGTGGCCGCGCTGTTACTGGAACACGGATGCGAGAAGATTCCGAACGACATCATGCGTCGGCAATTCGAGGCTCACGGGTTGCCGCTCGAGCGTTATGGTTGGGCGAGCGTGCAGTTGGACGGCGGGATCGAAAAGGTGTTGGGCAAAATCGAAATGTGGTTCGATGCCGCCGTGCGCGACCTCCCGGCGCCGGTCGAGGTCACGGCGGATCTCGGGGCGCTGAACCTCGCACTCGTGAGTGCTGGGCCGGTGAATCCATCCACGGCGGAAGCGCTGGCGCGCGTGGCGCGTCGCGTGCTCGAGCGGGGCGGTTCGGTACTGATCGCGGAAACCGATCCGTTGCTCGCGCACGCCCGATTTCGACAGGGAGTGCGGGCGGAGAAGGTCCCGCACGCGACGCTCGCCTACGGCCAGCCGATCCGGCGCGCCGGGTTGCACGTAGTGGCGACCGAGACGGACCACTGGAGCGAGAACATCACGGGGCTGGCGGGTTGTGGTGCGCACGTGGCGCTGGGGATCGTGAGTGGCTCCGCGCAACAGGGTCACCCGCTGATACCGGTGATTCAGGCGGTGGAAGGGGGGGCGGGCTCGGGAATCTCCTCCGAGGATGTGGATCTGTTTCTTGGTCGCGATGTCTCCGAGAACGAGCATGCGCTGCTTGACTGGATTTGTGCGGTCGCGGGAGGCGCGCGAATTCCAGCGGCAACGGCGCACGGTTTCGTGGACTTTCAGCTCACGCGCGGAGAGCTCGGGTTGACGACCTAGCGGGCTCGTAGCGGGGCTCGTAGCTGCGAGCGTCAGCGAGTGGATGCTTTTTGCCGAACTTCTAACTGGGTGACCATGGTTTAAGCACGGCCGCTGGGCCGTGCGCACCGGCTCGGTGCCAAATGCACTGATCGAACCGGCACTCTTTCCGGCGCCTACGATCCAGCGTGTCGCACAATGGCTGATACGCCAGCGCCAGCGAAGGGGGCGGCAGACCGCCACCGCAGACGAGCGACAAGTCCCCGCGGAAGAATGCCGGCTACGCCGGCGACTTGGAAGCGCGTGCCTGATTTCCAATCTGCCGTCGTGCTGCTTGCAATCGGCGGGCGGCCGCGCAGATTCCCGGAGTTCTTTGATTGGTTTGCACACCAATCACGCGGTGGTCAGCGGCGTTCGGGTCGCTGAGTTCCGTGCATGATTTTCGGGGGTGTTCTGGATTCTACCCTTGGTTGGAGTGCGCCGCTGCCTGTCGAGAGTCGTGGGTCTCTCGTTAAACCTCCTGCGAAACAAATAAACGGCAAAACTGAAGAAATGCCATTGGCAGCCTAAGTGCGGCCACGTTGGTCTAGCGACACCTGCTAGCTGGAACTAACGACGACAGCAGGCATGGCGCGTGGAGCGGTCCGCGGACCGCGCGCTGTATCTTCCATCCGGGGACTGGCTGGTGCCTCAGCGCGCGTGACGGCGTGGCACCGGCGAGATCAAAGTCACGCTAAACATGGTAGACGCGGTGCGCGAAGGTCAGGGGCACGCGGGTTCAACTCCCGCCACCTCCACCACTTTATAACGTTATTGTATAACGTGTGTTGCAAAATATGACTTGACCGCTACCGAACGCCCGATAGAATAACCGATAAATTGAATGGCGAATCGGTGCAAAGGTTTCGTGGTCACCTCACATGAGCGTCCCAGCGGCACGGCCTACTGGCTGGCCAGCGGCACGCTCCACGGCCGGCAAGTTCGGCGGGAATTCAGCACCCGCCACGAGGCCATGGCTCATGTGGAAGCGCGCAATTCCGAACTGCGGGGCGTCCCCGCCGGCCCGTCCCCGGTGCTCACGCACTTGACGGCCGACGCGGTGCACGAGGCCGAGAGTGTCATCGCGAACCTGCGCCGCTCGCATCCTGACGCCGCGTTGACCGATGCCTTTGACTTCTACCATGACTTCGCCCCGCACCTGTCGCGCCAGGAGGCGGGCCGCCTGGCCGCCGTCATGCCGCGGCTCCGCGAAAAGTTTCCGACCGTCGAGCCCGCGCAGGCCTGCGAGTGGTTTCTGACGAACTATCGGCCGCCGAAGAGTTCGATCACGCTGCAGGTGGCGGTCGAGAACTACCTCAAGGACGCGCTGCGGCGCGTGGAAACCGGCAGCCTTTCCCAGGCGCAGTTCGACTCGGTTGGATTCGCGACCCAGCAGCTGGAAACCCATTTTGGGCTGGAAACGCCGCTCGCGGAACTGACGACCTCAGCCCTCCAGCAATACCTGCGGGATACGACCCGCGGCCGCGACGGCAGCGAGAATTACTCCAACAAGACCTGGGTCAACCGGCGCGGCTACCTGACGGCTTTCTTCGAATTCTGCCGGAGGGAGAACTGGACCGACGAAAACCCGGCCCAGCGGATCAAGAACTACCGCAAAAAGGAACTGCCCCAGGAGACCATCGCCACCCTGCGGCCGCCGAGGCGAAGACCCTGATGGAGTTTCTGGAAGACTTTCAGGGCGGCCGGATGGTCCCGTTCTTCGCCATCTGCCTTTTTTGCGGGGTGCGGCCCGACTGGCCGAAGGGGGAAATATCCCGCCTGCGCCCCGAACAGGTGGACCTCGCCAATGGACAGATTCATTTTCGCAAGAAGCAGACGAAAACCAAGAAGCCCCGAATCACCGTTCTGCAGCCGAACGTGGTGGCATGGCTCCGGGCGTATCCATTGGATAAGTACCCCGTCCGCGCGGTCAATTTC
>JBBRCR010000017.1:0-37088 GCA_038204695.1 Opitutales bacterium
TGATGGCGGTGCCGCCCATGCGGAACTCGCAATCGTCAGGATGCGCGCCAAAGCCGATAATGCGCAGAGGGCGCGCCGGGGATTGGGCCGCGGCCGCGCCGGCCACGACGAAAAGAGCGCAGAAAAACGCGAACGAGGAGCGGAGGAATGTTGTTATCATGGCGGAAAGCGGATCGCGCCAAGAGCGGCTGATGCCGTGACGCGAAGCAAGTGGCGAATCCCCGCGGCTACGGCCCGTTTCGCCGCTCAACTGTTTTGCGGCGCGAGCGGACGGGGTGACGGCGCAACGCGCGGTGCACCCGCTCGCGCGGTGAGCCACATCCCGGCGAGCACCCCCTGGCGGCGCAGACGCTTGTCCGCCACCGTCGCCGCGCTCAAGCGTTAACCCGGAAAATTCACAGCCCCCATGATAACATCCCCCACGCTGGGGCAGCCGCCGGGAGTGGCGCCGGTCTTTGACCGGCGTCCCGCCAGTCGGAGACTGGCGCTACGGGGGAAAACGCGCGCACAGGATGGGAAAATTCCCGGCTACGCCCGCGCTCGCAGGCGTCAGCCTGCGGGTCAGCCCTTCTTCAACAGCGCATCAAACTGTTTCAGCGCGTTCTGCGGGCCGCCGGTCCTCGCACTGTCGATCAGCACATTGCCCTGACGATCGGTCACGACGAACTGCGGGATCAAATTCGTGAAGAGCCGGTTCACAATCTGCATCTGCGGCTGCCGTTCCTGCGGCACCGCACTCCATTTGAAGCCGGCCTCTTTCGCATACCCACGCATCTCGGCGGGCGTCTTGTCGCCGCTGATGAAGATCACCTCGAAGTTGGCATTCTTCGGCTTGGTCTCCTTGTAGAACTTCACGAGCGACGGAGAGAACTGGCGGCACGGTCCGCACCAGCCGGCGCCGCGGTAGAACGCGAAATACTTCGGCGTCGCACTGGCCGCGAGCGTGGCCGGCGACCCCGTGAGCGGATCGACCATTTTGCCTTTCAAATCTTCCACGACCCGCGCGGGAAACGCGTTCTGATCGACGAGCAGTTTGCGCGCGGAGTCCAGCAAGTCCGTGCTCTTCGGCGCCGCGTTGAAGAGGAAGTTTCCTTTCTCATGGGCAAGGAGGAGATCGTTGCCCTCGACTCCGACCAGGATCACGGACTCGCCCACTTTCAAATCGCCGCCACTGAGCCGCTGCGGCTCTGTCAGTTTGACGCGATACGTCCAGAGATCTTTCCGCTGCAGCAATGCGGCATAGGTGAGGGCACGCTGTTCCGGCGTGAGCTGCTTGAAGCTCTCCTGTGCGGCCGACAACACATCGGTGTCACCGGCTTTCGTGCTGAAGGTGCTCCGTCCATCCGGCGTCTCGAGTTCGACGTTCGTTCCGCGAACCGAAACGACCGTGAGCTTCTGGCCGGCGTTCATCGCGGGGCGGCCCTGCAGTTTCACCGGATTCTTCAATGTAACTTGCGCGGGAAGAAACTCGGGACGGCGGGCGAGTTCGGCGAGCGTCAGATCTTGAGCGAACGCGCCGGAGGTGAGGATTGAGACAGCGGCGAGGAGGAGGAGTGGTGTTTTCATGAGCGGGGGAATCGGGACGAGGAGAGGAGAGAGGAGACAGGAGACACAGGAGTCAGGAGTCAGGAGTCAGGAGTCAGGAGGCAGGAGGCAGGAGGCAGGAGGCAGGAGGCAGCGCACGGGAGACACGTTGGGGAGGAGATCCAATGACGAACGACTCCCGACCATTTACTGCTGACCAGTGACTCCGCGCCGTGCGTCCCTACTTTTTCTGGCGGGCGGCGGCTTTCGCGGCGACGGCGTCGGCGCGGGCTTTCGCCTTGGCTTCGGCGGCGGCGGCGAGATCGGCTTTTCGCTTGGCGACGGCAGCGTCGGCGTCGGTTTTGCGTTTTGCTGCTGCGGCATCCGCATCGGCCTTCTTTTTCTCGGCGGCCGCAAGCGCGTCATCGTCGGCTTTTTTCTTGGCCGCGACCGCGGCCACGATCGCAGCGGCCTGCTTTCCCTCGGCTTGGACGATCATTTTTTCGATATCCATGTCGGCGGCCGGCGTGATGCGATAACGCTTCACGGCGTCACCCGCCACTGCGACGAACGTGAGCACGCCGTCGGCGCCCACTTCCCACGTGCCGTCGGTGGACTGAAAGCTGTCGCCGTTGAACTTCACCGCCGGGTGCCCGTCCACGTACGCGACGTAAGCCATCCCGGGTCCGTCCGGTTTCTTTTCGCGCCCGATCCAGAAGGCATGCTTGCTGTCGGGCGAGAAGGCGAAATGGGAGACTCCCGTGCTGTTCGCGTAGGCGAGCCGGTCGTTGAAGTAGAGGCCGGCGTTGGTGTTGTCGGGCTTTCGCGCCATTCGGGCGAGGTACTTGCCGTCCGGGCTGAAGCGGAAGTGGACGTTGACCTGTTTGTTTGTCCAACCCGTTCCATTGAACTCCGAAACGGCGAGCTCGTTCTTGAGCATGCCGTCGACCACGAGCCCGATGATCTCGTTGCGGCCGACGGGACGGGCGACGTAGGCGTAACGCGAACCGTCGTCGCTGAACTCGAAGGAGGACCCATCCGGCGAGATGTTCGGCGGGTGTACCTGCTTGCCATCGACGACGACGAGAAAATTCCGATTCGAGCCGTCAACCGAGGTGAATGCGTAGCGGTTGCCTTTCGCGGGCATCGGGAACGGAGATTTCGACAGTGAGCCGATGCTCTGCACGGGAAACTCCTCGGTGTTGACCACGACGAAGTTTCTGCCGCCGCTTGAAATCTGATAGAGCACCTTGGAGGAGTCGGGCGTCCAGTAGACCTTGTCTGCGATGGTCTGGTACTCGTTGCCCTTCCTGCCGTCGATGATCATGAAGAACGACTTCGCCTCGTGATTCCGGCAGCGCAGAGCCCAGCGTTTGCCGTCGGGGCTGAACGAGATGTCCACCGCGCCGTCCGTACCCGAAATTTCCTTACCGTCGAGGTAGAGCGTGCCGACGCCCTCGGAGTTCACGTTGCGCTTCCGGATAATCACCGCGTACCGGCTGCCGACCGGGGACGTGAAGATCTTCTCGAGCTGGATGCCGGGGGCGTTCAACGGCTTGCCGTCGATGAGCACGGCGTTGCCGGGCGCCTGGGTGATCAGCAGCTTGCTGTCGGCGGTGAATTGCGGGCTGTAGCCGTTATAGCTCGAGACCTTTCCGTCAACGACCAGCACGGATTTCTTGTAGTCCTCGACGGTGGCGGCGTTGTAGGCGTAGCGCGATTCGTCGGGACTGAAGACGATGGGGAACTCCTGGTGGCCGGCGACGGGGCCGACCTTGCCGTTGACGAAGAGGCGCCAGCTGCCGCGACTAGCTTCGGTTTTCATGTCGCCCCACGTGACGTATTTGCCGAGTGGAGACATGCGGATCGGATTCTGGTTGAGCCCGAGCGAGAGGCGCGGGCCGCGGCCGATTTCCTTGCCGTCGTGGATGACGATGTAGTCGCTGCCCTGGCGCGCCATGTAGGCGTAGTGCTTGCCGTCTTCGCTGAAGAGGACGGCGCTGGGCGTGCCTGCAATGCCCTTCCACGTATGCTGCGCCTTGTAGACGCTCGGCGCTTTGTTCGGCGCGGATGCCGCGATCGGACTGCCGCCGATGAGTTCGTCGATCACCGGACCTTCAACGCCGTCGACCACGACCGCGAGTCGCGTGCCCTTGGCGGCAATGTGTGCGACGCGGGCCGATTTTTGGCTGACGATGTAGCTGCCGCCTTCGTTGCCGGGGCCGACGACGGTCTCTTCGACCTTGGGCTCGGCGGCACGCAGCACGGGAAAGGAAGTAGCCAGGCAACCGAGCGTGATCGCCGTGCGAGTGAGAGATGTCTTCATGGGAGTGGGAGAAGGACGATGGAATGATAACGAGAATGGGAGTCGCCACTTCTTCTGTTTGGCGGCACGCGCGGCGGCGGCATCAGCGGCGGCCTTGGCTTCGGCTGCATTTTGTTTCTTCGCGGCGGCTTCGTCCTCGGCCTTTTTCTTCGCGGCATTCGAGTCTGCGACTGCCTTCGCCTGGGCGGCTTCGACGTCGACGATGGCCTTGGCGAGGGTGCAGTCTGCCGTCCTTGCTGAACGAGGCAGTTTCCCGATTCTGGGTGTGCGGACCGAGGGGGAATTCCTCGATTTTGACCTGGGCCGAAGCGTTCCAAGGGACCGTGGAAGCGAGACACAACACGGAGGCGAAGAAGCGAAGCCTTCTCATAGGTGGTGCGAAACGAACGGTGGGGTGGAACGTAAACATCGATCGCCGACTGCAGGGGTATAATCGAGCGACAAAGCGTACGACGAACGAGGCAGGATGAATATTGTGGAAACGGCGCAAGGAAAGCGAAAAAAAGGGAGCCATATATGACGACGCGCCCGACTTGCGGATCGTCCTGGCGTCGCGTCGCACCAGTAGCGGGCCGCGTGCCATCTACGGAGGGATTGGACTGGATCCAAGTTGGAGGAGAGCCACTGGGGTCAGCCTGTCACGTGTCAGCGGGTGTTCAGACGGGGACAGTACGCGACGCCCAGCTCGATAACGTGCAGCAGGGCACAAGCAGTTGAACGGTGCCCGCCTCGAGCGGGGTGAGCGCAGGCAGCACGCAGAACCGGCCGATTGCGCGCGCGATTTGCCGCGGCTTTCCGGCGCGCTTCAGCGGCGGGGCCGGCTGCGATAAAACTGCACCGGCGAGCGCAGCCGGCTCCACGCTTTCATCCTCCAGCAGTCGTAGAGTTCCAGCCATGGTTCGGCCGCAAAAAGGTGACCACACACCGCGTTGACGTAGGCGATCTGCAGCGGACGCGGGCGTTGCTCCCAGGACCGCCGGAGCTGGGCTAGCACCACGCGCATCGTCGCTTCGCCAAACGGATTGAACAGCAGCACGGTGTCCACGTCCTGGCAGTCGAATTCCGTCGCGGACTGGCAAAACAGCCGGATGGGCGCGCGGCGGCCGCGCAGGCGGGCGGCGTTGCGCTCCGCATCCGCATGCAGTGCCGGATCGATCTCGACGCCGATTACCTGCCGCAGCGGCCGGAGCGCGGCGCCGCACACCAGCCTCCCCTTGCCGCTGCCGAGGTCAACGACCACCGCGTCGGGTGTGGGTGCGAGCCGCGCGAGGATCCGCTCCAGCACGGCATACGGGACTGGTTCGAAGCGCTCAGCGTCTGCGTGGGCGATCTGCTTTCGGCCGGACGTCTGAATCCCGAGGCGACGTTCCCACCAGGCATCGGATACGCGATTCAACAGACCGGTGCAGGCGGCTGCAATCGGAGGCAGCCGCAGGTGCGAGTTGTCAGCCCGAAGTGCGGAGACGGAAAGAGCGGGGTTCGAGGAGTTCACGTTTGCGATTCGCGATCGGCGTGGAGGGCGGGTGAAAGTTTCCCAGCGACGGCGTCCAAGCAGGCTTGCACCTCGCGGCCGATGACTTGGACGTGGGGTTCCTGCAGCATGCTTTGGTGGAGTCCCGGCACGATCCGCACGGTGACCCCCGCCGGAGCGTATGCGCCCCAGCCGAACGCGGCATCGAAGGAACAGAGGAACTGGTGGGTGCTCGTGCGCAGCAGGGCGACCCGGCCACCAAAAGGCCGGTGGTTGTGGCTGCGACGTGCCTCGAGGTGGGCATTCCAGAGCGGGCGATCTTCGGCCCGCACGTCGGCGAGATTGATCTCGGTTTGCCGATCCATCGCACTGCTGAGCGCAGCATCACGCCGGACGATCCGGACGGCGTGCTGCCAGAGCGTGCGGCTCTTCCACGCCAGGAAACGCCGCTGGTTGTTTATGTCCCAAGCGCCGAAGCGGCCCATCCAACGCCCCACGTTAATCAGAAAACGGCCGGCGAGTCCGGGACTCCACCGGGGATTCTCGTACTCCGAGTTCGGCGGCGTCGAATTGAACAACAACACGAGCCCGACACTCGCGCCCTCCGCCTCGAGCTGGCCGGCCATTTCGAAGGCGAGATTGCCGCCGAAACAGAAGCCACCGAGGCAGTAGGGACCTTCCGGTTGAAAACCCTTCAGCTCGCGCACGTATCGCCGGGCGAGCTGGACGATGGATTCACCCTCGGGACGTGGCTCGGTGACTTGGAACGTATAGACCGGCTGGTCGGGTGCGAGGTTGCGGGCGAGGTTGGTGTAGCCCCACAGCATGCCGCCGCCGACGCCATGCACGAGGAAGAGGGCGGGCTGCCGGGACCCCGCCTGCAGTTCGACGATCGCTCCGGATGCGGCGGAAGGCGCGCGCTTTTCAATCAGCCCGGCGAACTTTGCCACGGTGGGCGCCTGCAGAATCGTCCCGGGCGCGAGCTTGAGCGCGAATTCCTTTTCCACCGCCAAAACCAGTTTGACCGCCAGCAGCGAATCGCCGCCCAACTGCAGGAAATCGTCGTCCATCCCGACCGACGGCACGTCGAGGGCCTGCGACCAGAGGCGGCACAACGTCATCTCAACCGGAGTCGTGGGCGCCACGCAGGCTGTATCCGACGGGCGGAGACGGGAGGGTCGGGGGAGGGCGGCGCGGTCGAGTTTCCCGTTGGGCGTGAGGGGCAGTCGTTCCAGGAACACGAATGCGCCCGGCACCATGTAGTGCGGCAGGCTGTCGTGGATTATGTCGCGCAGCTCGTGCAGCAGCCGGGTCTCATTCGGCCCGGCCGGGCCTGCGTTCGCCTCCCGCAGCGGCACAATATAAGCCACCAGCCGGCGATCTCCGGGCTGGTCTTCGCGCGCGAGCACCACAGCCTCGCCGACGCCAGGGTGGCCGCGCAGCACCGCTTCAATCTCCCCTGGTTCAATCCGAAAGCCGTGGATCTTCACCTGGTGGTCGATGCGCCCGAGGTACTCCAATTCACCGTTCGGCCGGCGGCGCCCGAGATCGCCGGTGCGGTAGAGCCGGGCGCCGGGCTCGGCGGAGAAAGGATCCGCGATGAATTTCTGGGCCGTCAGATCCGGTCGATGCAGGTAGCCGCGGGCGACACCCGCGCCACCAATATAAATTTCCCCCTTCTCCCCGGGCGGGACCGGCTGGAGCATTTCATCGAGCAAGTGAATCGTCGTATTCGCAATCGGCCGGCCGATCGTCGCCGTCGGGTCGGGGCGGCGAAGAGCGGCCGTGGAGTAGGTGGTGGTCTCGGTCGGGCCGTATAAATCGTAGACCCGTTGGACGCCAGGTAAGGCGTAAAGCCGGCGCACGAGCGCAGTGTCAAGCGCCTCGCCGGCGAGGGCGAAGCTCACGACGGAGGTGGGCAGCGGCCCCATGCGGAGAATCTCCCGCATCACCGAGGGGGAAGTGACGATCATGCGCACGTCCTCGCGCGCCGGCAGCAGCGGCAGCTCGAGCGCGTTGGCCGCCAGAATCACGCGGCCGCCCAAGCCAAGCGTCGCAAAAATCTCGAACATCGACACGTCGAAGCAGATGGACGTCGAGGCGAGCACGCCGGCCAGTTCGTCGCGCTTGAACCACGTGCCGGCCCAGTGCACGAAGGCGACGGCGTTGCGATGCTCGAGCGCCACGCCCTTTGGTTGCCCGGTGGAGCCGGACGTATAAATGACATAGGCCAGGTCAGTCGCTTCGGCGAGCGGTTCAGGATTCGATGCGGACCCGCCAACCGCCGGCACGTCCGCGTCGACGGCGACGGAAGTCAGCGAACGCGATGTGCCCGCGGTGATTTGGTCCAGTGCCGGCACGAGGCTGGTCTGGGTCACCACGATTTCGGCGCCGGTGTCCTGCAGCATGAAGCGCAGCCGGGCCGCGGGATACGCCGGATCCAGAGGGACGTAGGCGCCCCCAGACTTGAGGACACCGAGCAGCGCCACGACCACGTGCGAAGTCCGCTCGGCGAAAACGCCAACGGGTTTCTCCCGACCTACGCCGAGGGTGCGGAGGTGGTGGGCGAGTTGATTGGCCCGGACGTTGAGTTGGCCGTAGGTCAGGCGTTCGTCCGCCGTGACGAGAGCCTCGGCGTCGGGGTACTGCGCCGCGTGCCGCTCGAAAAGTTCGTGCAGGAGTGAGGGGGCGTTCGGTTCCGCAACTGGAGGGGCCGGTGCCGAGCCAATCATGCACTCGGTGCGGGTGTCTGGTTCGTAAGTAATAATGGGTTCGCCGCTGTTGCTGGGGGTTCGACTCGGCCCAGTGATCGCACTCATTTGTTGCGGAGAGGCTACCCGTTACGTGTGGATTATTTAATGGGCTTGGTGCCTGACAAAAATGTTCCGTGCCGGTGGATGGCGCGTTTTTTCGGGGTGGATCGCCCATATACCGGGTAGGACTCCGCTATCACTGGCGTGCCGGAGCTTGGCGTCCTGCCAGAAAACCCCACCCGTCCCCTGAAGATCCCGTTTCCTACCAATAGGAAACGGCATGGCTCGCGGCTCAGTAGCTCATCCGGTCGAGCCGGACTTTGCCGCGGAAGATCCAGTAGATGCTCACGCTGTAGGCCAGGACCACCGGCAGCCCGATCAGCGCGATCGTCAGCATGATGCCGAGCGTCTTCACGGACGACGCGGCGTTGAACGCCGTGAGGCTGTGCTCGGGCGAGGGCTGGCTGTAGACCAGATAAGGGAAATTGCCGACGCCGAAGATCGCCATCAGCCCTGCCATCGCCGCGCACGACGAAACGAAGGCGGCGAACTCGCGCCCGCGACTCATCTCGCGCGGAATGTTCGCGATCGCGAGCACTGCCAGGACGGCGAGCGCGAAGAACCATGGCTCATGACGAAACGCCGCCGTCACGTGTGGCACGTAGAGCAGCGTCGCGAGCGTCAGAATCACATAACAGAGGATGAACCCGATGATCAGCGGATTGATGAATCGCCGGATGCGCGCCTGCAGTTCGCCCTCGGTTTTCAGCACGAGGTAGATGCCGCCGTGCATCGCGAAAAGCGCGACCGTGGTAATTCCCATCCACAGAGCGTAAGGCTGGAGCAGCCCGACAAACGTGCCGGCGAACTCGCCGCGCGCATCGATCGGCACGCCCCACGCGATGTTGCCCATCGCGATGCCGATCAGCAGCGAGGAGCCGATGCTGCCGGCGGCAAAGCTGCGGTCCCAGAAGCACCGCCAGCGCGGCGACGTGTGCTTGCTGCGAAACTCGATCGCCACGGCGCGAAAGATCAGCGCGCAGAGCAGTGCCATGAACGCGAGATAGAACCCCGAGAAGACGGTCGCGTAGACGTTGGGAAATGCGGCAAACAAAGCGCCGCCCCCGGTGACGAGCCACACTTCATTACCGTCCCACACCGGTCCGATTGCGTTGAGAAAAACCCGGCGCTCCTCGTCGCGCCGCGCGACGAACAGGTGCAGGGCGCCCACGCCGAGATCGAAGCCGTCGAGGATCACGTAGCCGGTGAACAGCACGCCCACGAGGACGAACCACACGGTGTTGAGATCGAGTTCGCCGAAGCTCATGCGCTTCCCTCCTTCAGCGGCCCAAGCTGGCGGGCGACGTTCTTATACGGATCGGCCAGGTCCGCTTCGTCTGGTCCGTGGCTGATCTTGGCGTTAAGGAGGAAAATAAAGGCGGCGAAGAGCAGCAGGTAGACGACCGTGAACATGATCATCGAAGCGACGATTTGATTCGCGGACACGACGGCGGAGAGGCCCTCCGGCGTGCGCAACAGCTGGTAGACAATCCACGGCTGCCGGCCGATCTCCGCGGTCCACCATCCGGCCTGATTCGCAATCTGCGGGCCGAGCACGGAAATCACCAGCAGCCACAACAGTCCCCGGGAATTCTCGAGGGTGCCGCGCCATAACGCCCAGGCGGCCCGGAGCGCCAGCGCGATCAGCGCGAAGCCGATGGCGACCATCAGATGAAACAACTGGAACGTGAAATTCACCGGCGGCCGCTCGGCGGCAGGAAAGTCGCGCAGACCCGTGACGGGGGCGGCCGCATCGCCGTGCGCGAGCCAGCTCAAAACGCCAGGCACCGCCAGGCCGCGCGTGGTCCCGGCCTTCGCATCGACCCAGCCGGCGAGGTGCAACGGCGCGCGCGGGCCCGTTTCCCAATGACCTTCCAGCGCGGCGAATTTCGCCGGTTGGTTGCGCGCGACACCGCCCGCACTGCGATCGCCGGTGACCAGCGTGAGCACGGAGGCCACGAGCGACAGAGCCAGACCAGTCTTGATCGAGGCACGGGCGAAATCGCGGTGCGTGCGGCGCAGGAGATACCACGCGCCGATGCTCACCATGAGCCACGCGCCGGCCTGCCAGGCGCCCACGACCGTGTGGCTGAGCCGGTCCATCGACGAGGGATTGAACACCATCGCCCAGAAATCGGTGATCTCGGCGCGCGCCGTCGCCCCCTCGCCGACGATGTGAAAGCCCGCCGGCGTCTGCATCCACGAATTCGCCACGACGATCCAGAGCGCGCTGAAATGCGCGCCGAGCGCCACCATGCACGTCGCAAAAAAGTGCATGCGCGGGCCGACCTTGTCCCAGCCGAAAAGCAGCACCGCGAGAAAGCCCGACTCGAGGAAAAACGCGAAGATGCCCTCGGCGGCGAGCGCGCTGCCGAACACGTCGCCCACATAACGCGAATACGTCGCCCAGTTGGTTGGGAAAGAGAGCGAAAAAGGGTCGGTGCTTGCGGCCCAGAGTAATGGGCATACGCTCATTTGGTCAAGTGCCGCGCCAGACGGCGGTGCCGATCCGGCGAACAGCAAAACAACGAGCGACCTGAAACTATTCCCTCCGTCCGTGCAGGCTGCCTGGGACACGCACGAAGGACCGCCCGTGCTGTCCACGGTGGATGCCGATGGCTGGCCAAACGCGGTCTACGTTTCCGGTCTCCGCGAGTGGGGCGACGACACGCTGGTGATCGCGGACAATTACCTTGACAAGACCCGCGCCAACATCCTTGCCGGCAGCAAAGGTGCGCTGGTGTTCATCACGCCCGAGCGCAAATCGTATCAGATCAAAGGGAGCTTCACCTATCACACGAGCGGCCCGGTGTTCGCCTTCATGAAATCATGGAATCCCGCGCAACACCCCGGCCACGCCGCCGCGGCCTTGCACGTCGAACGCGTTTATTGCGGCGGAGAGCAACTGCTCTGAGGGAATCCGCGGGCCGGGCCAGGCATTCCGCCGAATGATCGTGCTTGCCGTCGTTTAGGGCATATGCTCATTACTTCAGCGACGCACCGCGGCGGAACATCGCTTCCAGGGGCCGCTCCGTCGTCGCTCCTTGCCATGAAAATTGCCCTGCCACTCACGTCCTCCGACCAGTTTTCGGCGCATTACGGTGCGGCCGCCAAATTTGCCGTCTTCGACGTTGATCCGAAAAAGCGCACGGTGATTCGCCGGGTCGTCATTGTGCCGCAGGATTCGGAGCCATGCGGCTGGCCCCCGCTGCTGCGCGCGGCTGGCGCCGACCTGGTACTGGCCGGCGGCATGGGTCGCGGCGCCCAGCTTCGCATGGCCGAACACGGCGTAAAGGTGCTGGCGGGCGTGCCGGCGGCGGCGCCCGAGGCCTTGATCGCCGGCTGGCTCGCAGGCACTCTGACCCACGGTGAAAACGCCTGCGATGGCGGCCACCATGAAGGCGAAGCCGGCTGCCACGGACACACTCACGCCCACGATTCTCACGGTCACGATCATGAAAGCGGTTGCGGTTGCCCCCACTGAAGAAACGCTGCGCGCGACCTGCCGGCGCGAACATCCGCATTGTTTCGCGTGCAGCGAACCGGCCGAGGGCGGGCTTGGTTTGCGCTTTCAGATCCGCCCCGACGGCGGCGTGCAGGCGATCTGGGCGTGCCCGGCGGGCGGAGAAAGTTACCCCGGAATCGTGCACGGCGGATTCACCGCAACCCTGCTCGACGCCGCGATGGTGCACGCGCTGTTCGCTCGCGGTATTGCCGGGCTCACGGGCGAGCTCCGCATCCGTTATCGGAACCCGGTGTGTATCGGAAGTCCCGTTACCGTCCGCGCGTGGTTGAAAAACGACTTCAACCCGGGTTTCGCGTTGGAGGCGGAGTTGCGCCAGGGAGCCTCGCTCTGCGCCGAGGCGGACGGAAAGTTCATGCGCGCACCCACGCCGGATGAACGGCCGGCACCGGCCGCCCCCGTGAAGGACGCGCTGCCGGGGTGGGTTCGGTTTCAGCCGATTGGGATCATCCGCAGCGAACACCAGCGGCCGGAGCAAACGCCCATCCAGCCTGCCTTCGCGACCGGGTGCCGCGGCCGCGTCGAGTTGCATCCGACCTTCGCCGCCGGGCTCGACGATCTCACCGGCTTCTCGCACGTGTATTTGATCTCCCACCTCGATCGTGCGGGGCCGGCCCGGCTGCGGGTGAAACCGTTCCTGCAGGACATCGAGCGGGGGGTGTTCGCGACGCGCGCGCCGTGTCGCCCCAATCCGATTGGGCTCAGCCTGGTGCGGTTGCTCCGCCGCGAGGGACCGGTCTTGCACGTTGACGGTATCGACGTGCTGGACGGCACTCCGCTGCTCGATCTGAAACCGTATGCCCCGCGCTACGATGCCGTGGAGAATCCACGCGGCGGGTGGACGGACGACGTCGACGAGGCCACTGCCCGTCAACGCGGCCGGCGCGAGTATCGGCCCGACGAGGCATAGGCGGCCGCTCAGTGGTGGCCGGCCGGCACGAGCAGGATCGTCCCGATGCCCGCGACGACGCCGAGAAGTTGACGAAGCGTGTCGGCCGGACGCGGCTGGCTGCGGTGGTCCGGGGTCAGGTCGGCGAGGGCGATATAGAGAAAACTTGCCGCCGACACCGCGAGTGCGTGCGGCGTGAAGGCGCTGATGCGCGGGCCAAGGCCAACCGCCAGGCCCGCCCCGGCGAGCGTCGTCAAGCTCGCCAGAAAGTTGGCGACGATGGCACGTCTGCGACTGCAGCCGCTGTGCACGAGAATCATGACATCGCCAACTTCCTGCGGAATTTCGTGCGCGATGACGGCCAGCGCCGTAGCCACGCCGAGCGGCGTGGAGTGAAGAAACGCGAGTGCGATTGCGACCCCATCGATGAAGTTGTGCACGGAGTCTCCCATGAGGATGAGCGCGCCGGCCCGGCGGTGAACCAAGCAGCCGGGTTCGTGGCAGTGCCGCCAGACCAGCAGTTTCTCCAAGACGAAGAATCCGACCAGACCTGCGAGCACGATCGCGAGCACGGTGCGCGCCGGCACCTGTTCCAGGGCGTGCGGAATCATCCCGAGCAGCGCGGCGGCGAGCAGCGTGCCGGTGGCATAGCTGAGCACGCTCGTTTTCCAGGCCGGTGACAACTCGCCACGGCGAAAAAAAAGCAGGCTCGCCACCGCCACGGTGCCGACGCTGCCGAACAGGCTGAAGACGATGATGAGGGTGAGGGTCATGATTTTCTCGGGGCGCGTCGCCGGGGCGCGACCTTGCCAGCGGTCTCACCCCACCGAACCTTCCATGTGCAGCTCGATCAGCCGTTTGATCTTCAGCGAATACTGCAGCGGAAATCGTTCGACCAGGTCGTTGACGAATCCGTTGACGCTCAGGCTGCGCGCGGCCGCTTCGCTCAATCCGCGTTGTTGGATATAAAAAATCTGCTCCGCGCTCAGCCGTGAGACGCTCGCCTCGTACTGCGCGACGTTGTCGCCGCCGACGACATGAATCGCCGGATACGTGTCGGTGCGGCTGGCGGTGTCGATCAGCAGCGCGTCGCACTCCGTGTGATTGCGACAGCGGCGCACCGAGCCCGGCATCTCCACCAAGCCGCGATAGTCGGCGCGCCCCGAACCGATGCTGACGCTCTTCGATGTGATCGTACTCGTGGTGCGCGCCGCGCGATGGAGCATCTTCGCGCCCGAATCGTGATGCTGTCCCGTCCGCGCGACGGCGATCGACACCGCCTCGGCCGAAGCGCCTTCGCCCTCGAGCAGCGCGCACGGATACTTCATCGTGAGCCGGCCGCCTAGATTGCAGTCGATCCAATGCACCGACGCACCCGTCGCGACGCGGGCGCGCAGAAGGGCGAGATTGAAAACGTTGGGCGTCCAGTCTTGCAGCGCGATGTAGTTTAGCCGCGCGCCCGGCCCAAGGATGAACTCGCCCACCGAGCAGTGCAGCGACGGTGCCGTCCGCGGCGCCGAGGTGCAGCCTTCGATGAACGTGAGCTCCGCGCCTTCGCCGAGCACGACGAGCGCGCGACCGAATTGCGTTCCATGCGCGGCCTGCAGGTGCATGAAGCACTTGAACGGCGCCGAGACTTTTACGCCGGCCGGCACATGGATGAACGAGCCGCCGGAGAACATCGCCGCGTTCAACTGCGTGAACCGGTTTTCGTCGCGCGCGATGTTGCTCCCCAGATGAGGTCGAAACAGCTCGCCGTGTTCGGTCAGTCCACGATGGGAATCGACGAACACCACGCCGGCGCGCGCCCACGTTTCCGCCAGGCTTGCGTAAACCACCTCTCCGTCGATCTGCGCCTGCGTTCCCCCGAGAAACCGCGTGGCTTCCGCCGACACGTCCAGCGTCTGCAGCAGCGCGCCGCTTGTTCCCGATTCGGCCGGCGTGTCCAGATCGTCCACGGCGGCCGGCGCCGCGTACCCGTGCAAATGATCCAGCCGCAATTCCTCCAGGGCGGCCGGCGCCCATGCGATGCGCGCGGTCGATTTCGCGTACGCGCGGTACGCATCGAGTCGCTGACGGCGCAGCCAGCCCGGCTCCGCTTTGCACGACGAGAGATAATCGACCACGCACTCGGAAAATCCGGCGCCGGCGTCGCGGATGAGCGGCACCGAGGCGGCGGCACGGCCGGGCGGCCGCGCGTGCGACGCGAGCACGTCGTCGAGCGTCGGGGTCGAACTCATGATCTCGACCGTGCAGCGCGGCTATGCGTCGATCCCGGCGGACGCGCGGCATAGGCCACTTGTCCGCGACCCGGCAGCGGAGAAAGATTCGGAGACGCCATTGACGCCCCACGTAATGGGCATATGCTCACTACGTCAAACCATGATCACGCTCACTGTCCTGGTGGAAAACACCGCGCGCGGCCCCCGCATCCTCGGCGAACACGGGCTCGCCTACTGGATCGAAACCGCGACGCATCGCGTGCTTTTCGATACGGGCCAGGGCATGGCGCTCCTGCACAACGCCGGGGTGCGCGGCGTGGATCTCGCGCAGGCCGATGCGGTCGTGCTCAGCCACGGGCATTTCGATCATGTCGGCGGGCTGGAGGCAGCGCTGGCGCACGCGCCGAACGCCGCGCTGCATTTGCACCCGCGAGCGACGGAAAAAAAATTCTCCGGCTCCGATCCCGCCGGTGCCCGTTGCATCAGCGTCCCGTTTGTCGAGGGTGGATTATTTCAAGCCGGGGCGCGGCGGGTGATCATCAGTGGCAAACCGCATGAGGTCGTGCCTGGAGTGTGGACCACGGGCGAGATCCCGCGCACGAACGATTTCGAGGACACCGGCGGGCCGTTCTTTCTCGATCGCGAATTGAAGCAACCGGATCCGCTGCTCGATGATCAGGCGATTTATTTCATGGGCCGCGAAGGCATCGTGATGGTGCTCGGTTGTGCGCACGCGGGCGTGATCAACACGCTCGCATGGGTGACTGAGCTCACGGGCCAGCCGGCAATTCACACTGTGATCGGCGGAATGCACCTGGAGAACGCGAGCCCCCGGCGAATGGAAGAGACCATCGCGGCATTCCGTCGTTATGACGTGCGAAGAATCGGGCCGATGCACTGCACGGGCTGGAAGGCCGCCGGCATCTTTCAACGGGAGTTTCCCGAGCAGTGCTTCCCGTGTGCCGCCGGCGCGAAGCTCATGTTCGAATCGCCGCCGAACGCCACGTGGTCGGCGCCATGAGCAGCGGAATGCACACCAGATGAACTTCCAGCGCCGCCTTCATGATCGATTCCCTCAATTTCGAAGCTTGGGGGAAGCAGGCGGTTTCGAGCATTCGCACAACCGCCGAAGCAAGCGCCCGGGCGACAGCAGCACGAAGATGGTGTAGAGTCAGACCGTGCAGAAGCGAAAACTCGGACAGAAGCTTGAAGTCCCGGCCGCCGGCCTCGGTTGCATGGCCATGAGCTTTGGCTACGGCCCGGCCGGCGACAAAGCGGGCGTCCACAAATCATCTTAAACCAAACCAAAACATGGAAAACAAAGTTATGTCCAAACCCAGAGCGTATTCCGTCAAAGCCTACGCGACGTCCGGTGCGCAGTCCCCGCTGGCGGCCGCCGCCATTTCGCGCCGCCATCCGACCGACACCGATGTCCAAATCGAGATCGTCTACTGCGGCGTCTGCCACTCCGACCTCCACTTCGCGCGCAATGAATGGGGCTTCACCCAATATCCGGCGGTGCCGGGACACGAGATTATCGGTCGCGTCACCGCGGTGGGTACTGGCGTAAGAAAATTCAAGGTGGGCGACACGGTCGGCGTCGGCTGCCTCGTCGATTCCTGTCGCACGTGCCCCGACTGCCGTGCGGGCCTCGAGCAATTCTGCCCGGAAATGGTGATGACCTACGGCAGCAATGACCGGCACCTCGGCACGCCCACCCTCGGCGGTTACTCGCAGAGCATCGTAGTCGCCGAGGAGTTCGTGTTGCGGATTCCGGCCGGACTAAATGCCGCGGCGACGGCGCCTCTGCTTTGCGCCGGCATCACGACGTATTCGCCCCTGCGGCGCTGGAAGGTGGGACCCGGCCAGAAGGTCGGCGTCGTCGGACTGGGCGGCCTCGGTCACATGGCCGTGAAGTTCGCCCACGCTTTCGGCGCGCAGGTCGTTCTCTTCACCACCTCGCCGGGAAAAACGGCCGATGCGCAACGGCTCGGCGCCCACGATGTGGTCGTGTCGAAAGATGAAGCCCAAATGGCTGCGCACGCCGGCAGTCTTGATTTCATTCTCGATACCGTCTCGGCCAAGCACGATCTCAACGCCTACATCAATCTCCTCAAGCGCGACGGCAACCTGGTGCTCGTAGGCGCGCCGAATGAACCGCTGCCCGTCGCCGCGTTTCCGCTGATCATGCGCCGGCGATCATTCTCCGGTTCATTGATCGGGGGGCTGCCTGAGACGCAGGAGATGCTCGATTTCTGCGGTCAGCACAACATCACCGCCGACATCGAGATGATCCGCATGGATCAGATCAACGAAGCCTACGAACGCATGCTGAAGAGCGATGTGAAGTATCGCTTCGTGATCGACATGGCTTCGCTCAAATAGCGCAGACCCGCCGATGAATCGCCGCGCCTTTATCAAAACCGGCGCTGCTTCCGCGCTCGTCGCGCCGGCGCTGCTTCCGGCCCAACCCGACAGCCAAAGGAGTTCCTCATGAAGATTCAACGAGCCGGCTCGCAACCGTCGGCCAAAGGCCCAGCCGAATATTTCACCGGCGCGGTCCGCATTGACCCATTGTTTCAAAACGCCGATCCGTCGCGCGGATTCGGTGCCAACGTCACGTTTGAACCAGGAGCGCGCACGGCGTGGCACACTCATCCCCTCGGGCAGACGCTCATCGTTACCGCCGGCGTTGGTCGCGTCCAATGCTGGGGCGATCCCATCCAGGAAATTCGGCCCGGCGATGTCGTGTGGTTTCCGCCTGGGGTGAAGCATTGGCACGGTGCGGCGCCGAACACCGGCATGACCCACATCGCCATCGTCGAACAACTCGACGGTAAGAGTGCGGATTGGATGGAGAAAGTTTCGGACGAACAGTATCAGGCGCCAGACACCGGTCCGCAAAAGGCGTTGAAATAAACATCCCCAGACCGCTCCCCGCCAAATGGCGGAAGAAGGCGGTCGTGTTTTGCCGCAGGTCGCGTTGCCGGCGCGCCTCGTGAATTTCGGAGGAGTGCGGATTTCGGCCGGCAGGTCACCGGCATGGGCACGCCACGTGACGGTCGCGTTCTTTGGCCAAAACCTGCGTAGCAGTGCAGCCGCAACGGCTGCACTATACTCAAATGAGCTCCGAGCAAAATGCTGCAGTCACTCCTGGGACACTTCCTGATGAGGCCATGATTGGCCGCTTCTTCGCCGCGCCGAATTTCGAGCGAATCAGGACGGAAATCTACTACTGCGAGTGCCGCGTCCGCGGTGCCGGCTACGTCATGGTTAACGTGAACGATCCCGGCGATCATCGGACCGTCTCGACTCACGCCATCGGCCATACGTGGATCGAGGCCGAAGACCGCGGCGATCACTGGTGGGTTTCGCCCCCGCAGTTGAGAATCGAAAAGTCCGAACTGCTCGAAGCCCCTCGCTACAATCTCCCTGGCAACCAAACCGGCGTCAGGACTTGAGTTTGCCGGATCGACCGGGAAAGGAACCAACCGCCCTTCGTATCCCACTTCAGGATATGCAGCGGCGGTGAAGGGGATGCGAGTGTGACCGCGCGGCAAACGCACACGTCATCCGACTGGAGCGCCCTGGGCCTGACCAGCGCAACGGCACGCGAGCCTGCGCCAGGTGACACCATTTGCGGGGCTCGTCGAACACCGGTAGTGGATCAGCGCGTTGAGCTACAGGCGTCCATCCGCCATCCGCGTGAGCCCCGGCGACATGCAGGTGATCAACGCAACCGCGCGTGCTGCGACAAACTTCCCGGCACGTGGATGTCGATCGGATGCCCGCCCTTGACCACGGTATCCGGAAATCCGCGCGGAGTCAGGACGTCGCCGGCCGTCATCGTGGCCTGTCCGCCGATCCACTCCGTCTCCTCCGTCAGGATGACCCTTCGGCCCATCTGCGTCGCGGCGAGGGCCGCCGCCACACCGCCAAGACTACCGCCCACCACGAGGATGTCCGCTTGCGCTTCCCGGCCGCCTGGGACACCGCCCGGCTTCGCTGCGCAGTGGATTCTTTGCGCGAAGAGCCGGTAGGATGCTGTTTATCCCAATGCGTCGAACGGCCCCGGCGGGGAAAGACTATTTGCCAAATCGGCCAACGTTGTCGCCATCAGCCACGATCTCCTGTGGCCCGCGTGCAAAAACTAATTCCTATTCTTGTTGGGGAGAAGCGTGTAGCTCCAACGGATCATCAATGCCACAACCGCAACGTTGTATCTCCGCAATTTCCTCCGCAGCTTCGGCAAAGAGTGCGCAGACCCCCACAACGAACCTGACTACAGTGAACCGACCTCGCACTGCGCGCCGACCTTTCGGTTGCCTCTTAAAAATCCGTTTTCGATCCGCCTGAAACTCGAGCCGCTCTCTGCTCTCGAAAAAAGTCCTGCCTTCAACCCCTGCATCGGTTCTTCATCCTTTAATCCTCCGCTCATGAACACCACCTCGCGACGCGACTTTCTAAAGACCACGGCAATCGCCATTGGCATGCCCACGATCATTCCGGCTGCCGTTTTGGGCAAAAATGGCAACGTCGCGCCGAGCAACCGGATCGTACTCGGCGGCATTGGCATCGGCCCCCGCGGTCGCGAGGATCTCAAGGCGTTTCTCAGCCAGGCCGACGTGCAGTTTGTCGCGATCGCCGACACGCAGGAGTCGCGCCGCGAAGTCGTCCGCGTGATGGCCAACCGGCAGTACAACAACCAGGACTGCGTCAAGACGCCGGAGATGTTCGATGTCCTCGGGCGCGACGATATTGACGCCGTGCTCATTGCCACCGGCGATCGCTGGCACGCGGTGGCCACCATCCTCGCGGCCAAGGCGGGCAAGGACATCTACTGCGAAAAACCATGCAGCATGACGGTGCGCGAAAGCCAGGAGCTGGCCGATGCCGTGAACCGGTACGGACGCGTTTTTCAAGCCGGCACGCAGCGTCGCAACGTCGACAACTTCCAGTTCGCCGCAAAACTCGCGCGCACCGGCAAGCTCGGGAAAATCCACACCGTCCACGCGGGCATCCTCCCGCTGCAGGAGAGTCACAAGTGGCTGCCCGCCGAGCCTGAACCGGCAAAAGATGTGGTCGACTGGGACCGCTGGCTCGGCCCGGCCCCGTGGCGGCCCTTCAATAAAGACTACGTGAACGGGCGCTGGAGGGGTTACTACGACTTTCATGGCGGCGCGGCGTTGCCCGAATGGGGAGCGCATACCGTGGATCTCTGCCAGTGGGGAGCGAGCGCAGACGACACGACGCCGATCGAGTACGAAGCGGAGGGGCAAACCATCAACGCCCGTTACGCCAATGGCGTGAAACTCGTGATGCGGCTTGCCGGCTTCAAAGGTGAAGGCAACTGGGTCGTCCCGGGAACCTGTCCGGTCCGTTTCGAGGGCGATGAGGGTTGGGTCGAAGCCGCCGACACGGGCAAAGTCGCAGTTTCCTCCCCGGCGCTGCTCGAGGGCGGCGCACCGAAAGAGATGGCCGGAACCGATCCGACGAAGCACGTCCGCGAGTTCCTCGATTGTGTTAAGTCGCGCGCCAAACCGGCGGCCAATGCGGACGTCACGCGCCGTGGCCACATCATCTCGCACGTCGCCTCCATCGGCTGGCGGCTCGGCCACAAGGTGAAGTTTGATCCCGTCACCGAGACGTTCGTGAACGACGCGGAAGCCAATCGCATGTGCAGTCGTGCCCGCCGCGCGCCGTGGCACGCCTGAAACCAAGTCCCATGGGAAATCCTATGAACCCTATTCGCTCTCTCGTTCCGGCCGTGTTCGTTCTTGCGTTGGCGGGCTGCTCCACGCTGGCGCCGCAAAAAACAAACCCGGTGTCGACCGCGGCACTTGGTGTGCTCGCTTCCAGTGCCGACTTACATGAAAAGGCCCGCGCCTGTCAGGAACTCGCTTCGGCCGGTGGCCCCGAGGCTGTGCCGGCGCTGGCTGCCCTGCTCGATCAGGAGCATCTCGCCGACTACGCTCGCAGCGGACTCGAGTCGATTAAAGACCCCGCCGCCGGCGCCGCGTTGCGCAAAGCGCTCGGCACGCTCAGCGGCCGTCAACTGGCCGGCGTGGTGAACTCGCTTGGCGTCCGACGTGAGATGGCGGCGGTTCCGGACCTGCAAGCGCTGGTGTTCGATGCGAAACGTGGAGTGGGCGCGGAGGCCCTGGCGTCTCTCGGAATGATCGGCACCACCGAGGCGGCGAAGACGCTGCAGAAGGCGCTCACCGATGGCCCCGCCGACCTGCGCGTCCCGACTGCGCATGCGGCGCTCGTTGCCGGCACGCAACTCGCGAAAGACGGCAAAGTGGCGGCCGCCCGCGAACTGCTGGACGCTGTCGTTCGCGCGTTACCCGCCGGTCATCTGCAGACAGTGGCAAAAAATCAGGCCGCCGCCCTCGGGGGCGTGGCGCGGAGATGAAGCGTCTCGCCCTCGGCCTCGCGTCCTGAGCGCCGACCATGCTCGCGGCGGCGACTGTGCGACTGCGTCGAATCGCACGACTCGTCGCAAGCGAAAGGGCGGGCCCCGTCAGGCTTCGCCCTCAACGGCACTGAGGATCGCTCCGCGCGTGGTCTGCTTCGCTGCAGCGACATCCCTGAGGATGCCGTTGAGCGTGCCGATTCAAAGCGGCTTGTGTTCGGGCATTGCCAGCCCGGTGATGCCGGGGCGGCGCTCACCTCTGCGCAGCCGCCGCCGCTTTTACGGGAGCGCCGGACTCTGGCCGGCATGTATCCGAGCGCGGCCGAACTGGAGCCCGGCGCTCCCGAGAAATTCCGTGTATAACCGGCACCCGCTAAATCTTCCCGGTATCACGCGTTCGACTTCGTGGCCGCCGGCAGCTTTCAGCCCACACGAGTTGTCCACTGGTCGAGTGCAAATTGGCCATCGTGGGCCACGCTGGAGCGACGACTTGCCCCAACTCCGAATGATGCTGGCGTGATTGAGGTCGTGTGCATATCGGGCAAGCCGTTCAATCGCGCGTCAGCCACCGCGGACACGTCTTGAGAATCAAGCGCCTGGTTCCAGCTTTAACTGTTTACGTCACAGCAGAGGCCGGCAGCCTGAGATCGCCCGCGGCCCGCCGGCCGGTTGTTCCAGCATCCTTGCGCTGCCGTTTCCTTAACCCGTGAACGCCATGAAACGAATCAACTCCATCGTCCTCATTGCCACCGCTGTGTTTTTCACTGCCGGTGTTCTCCGTGCAGCCGACCGTGCGGGCACTTCTTCGGCCATGGGAACGATCAGCGGTGTCATTCGCGATGAGGGCACGGGGGAGGTACTCCCCAATGCGCACGTGGTCATCGCCGGCACCTCCCATGCCACCACTTCCGCGCGCGACGGCTCATACTCGCTCCAACTGCCGCCGGGAGATTACACGGTGGTGGCACATTATTCGGGCCTCAATTCCGTGTCGCAGGCGATCACGGTGCGCGCGGGCGACCGCACAAATGCGAATCTCAACTTCGCGTCCGGTCCTATAACAATGGATACGTTTGTGGTCAACTTTCGCCGCGGTGAGGCGGAGGAAATCATGCTGCGGCGCGAGGCCACGAACATCGTTGATGTCGTGTCTTCGAAAACCTTTGGCGAGATGGCCGATGGCAGCTTGAGCATCAGCCGGCTCGCGGGCATGACCGGCGGCACCGGCGTTCGTGGCATCTCCGGTGAATTCAATCTGGTGCGCGTCGACGGAGGCGCGCTCGCCACCCCGAGCGATGCAACGGCCTCCGGGACGACCCGCAGCGTCGACATCAACCAAATCCCCGGCGATATGATCGAACGCATCGAGGTTACGAAATCGCCGCGGCCCGACATGGATGCCGATGCCGTCGGCGGGACGATCAACCTCATCACGAAGAGCGCCCTCGATCGGAAGGGCCGGCGAACGACGTACTCCGTGGGCGGTATTTATAGCCCAAGCTACCAGATCAAGAAAATGGGCTATCTCGGGAGCCTGGAGCACAGCGACATCCTGGGCGACAGCCGCCGGCTCGGCTACTCGCTCACCGTCAACCACAATCGCCGCTATTCGAACATCGAGCAGATCGTGACCGACTATTTCACCAATCTGGTTCCCGGACTGACGGCAGGCCAGCAGATGCCCGTCAGCAGTTTTCGGGCGGCCCAGGAAATCAAATACGAAGACCGGACGGGTGCCGGACTGAAATTCGATTTCAAGCCACGCGACACACTCGTGACCCAGCTCGGGCTCCTTTATCAGGATCGTTATTCGCACGCCGACACGGCCGACTGGCGCCTGACCAATCGCAATCACGTGCTGGTTTTCGATACCGCCGGGCAGTTCTGGTATGCCCCGGATCGGGTGCTCGCCGGCCAGGGAAACATCAACGGCGCCGTCCCCGTCCGCGACGCGAACGGCAACATCATCGCGTTTCCGAGCGGGCGCGGCGAAGGCGGCGTCCTCAATACGTTCACCGATAAAATCACCGATTTCTATCACGTCCGCCAGCTGCGCTACAACGCGCGTGGCCAGGATCAGATCCGCAAGACCTATGCGGCCAATTTCGGCGGTCGCTACACGGGGCTGCCGGACACGAGGCTGGAATTGAGCGCGTCATATTCATGGGGCAATGCGAAGCGTCGCGAATGGCCCGATGGCTTGGGGACGTATCTCTTCGATGTGACCGGCTCGAACGTCCGGATCGATCGCACCAAGGACTTCCTGCACCCCGAGGTGATCTTTACCGGCGGCACGTTGCCGACGAATGTCGACGCCGTCGGCACGGTGAATAATATGCAGCAACTCGACGCCCGCCAAATCGAGGAACAGGTCGGGCTGGCAATCGATATAGAGCGTGTGCTCCGGACGCGAATCCCGGTCACCGTGAAGACGGGCGTGCGTTATCGCGATGTCGTCCGCGACATCGACCGCGGCGAACATCAATATAGCTATGTTGGCAGGAATGCGGATTTGATCGGAACCACTTCGATTAGTCCGTTCGGCCTGTATCCCACCTCCTTCATTCCCGACATCAAGCGGGTGCGTGAAAGCCTGAAAACACAGCCGAACCTCTGGCGCGAGGACATGTTGCTCTTCGCGCAGAAACAGAATGAGCACAACGGCCATGCCAGTGAGAGCATCAAGGGCGCTTACGTGATGGCGACGACACGGCTGGGCCGCTTCACGCTCATGCCTGGCGTGCGCCAGGAATGGACCCAGGCGAAAGGGACGGCCACGGTGCGCAACCGCACCGCCGGGGTGGGAGGAACACCCCTCGAATGGGCCGGCAAGGAAACCCGCTGGGGCAACTATGACAACGTGTTTCCCCATTTCCATGTGAAGTATGATCCGATGGAGAACCTCGTCATCCGCGGCGCCTTCACGACCGGCATCGGCCGGCCGCCGTGGAAGAACATCCTGCCGGAAGCGGTCATCGATCCTGCGAGCCGTTCGATCACGATGAACAACACGAATCTTCGGCCGCAATACACGAAGAACTTCGATTTCGGCGCGGAGTACTATTTAAAGTCCGGCGGCATCTTTGGGATCGGTGTTTTCCGAAAGAACATCGATGATCTCATCTTCAACGTCTCGCGGGTTATCGAGCCCGCCGACGGGTTCGACACCGTGTATGATGGATGGCGGTTGAACACCACGGGCAACTCGGCGTGGGCGTGGGTCAAAGGCATCGAGTTCGATTATCGTCAGCAGCTGACGTCCCTGCCCGGCTGGTTGAATCGGTTCGGCGTATTCGCGAACCTGACACTTCTCAAGACGCTGGGTAACTACTCGACACCGGACGGCTCCGTCACGAGCAACATCCCGGGATTTGTCCCGCGGATGATTAATGCCGGCATCTCCTATACGGGCCAAAATCTCTCGTGCCGGGTTCTGATGCAGCATCAGGCGGAGCGTTTGTCGGCGTGGGATGAGCGCACCAAGGAGGCGTGGCGCTACACCGAGGCGGACACGAGCATCGACATCACGTCGAGCTACCGGGTTACGAAGCGCTTCAGCCTGTTCATGAACATCTCGAATCTCTTCGAAGATTCGCCAATCCAATTCCAGGCACGCCGCAACCAGCCGCAGACCGTCAGCCAGACCAGCCGTCGTTTCGACTTCGGCCTTCGCGGATCGCTATAAACAGGAACGGCAGCGCTCCTGCAGTCGGATCTCGGCGCGTTGCCTGTCCTCTTGCCATTCGAGTGGATTCCGGGCACAGGACGGCGCCACGCCTGACATGGGGAAATTTCGGTCGCACCCGTGGGCAAGCGTCTCACTCGCCGTCACGATTTTCAGCTGGGCGGGATGGCGGATTCTGTTTCGCTCGAATCGTTTCACGTCGGTAATCACCCCTGCAAACCCACGCTGACCATGACCCCCAACCTAATTAATGCATCCACCGGATCCTCGCGCCTGGGACGACTGATGTTCGCCGTTGCCTCGATGCTTCTCCTTGCGCTCGCCTCCCCTGCGCTGCGCGCCGCCGCCGGATCGTTGGGCGGCAACGTCAGCAACGCGGGCACGGGCGATCTCCTCACCGGGGCCCAGGTTTCACTGCCCAGCCTCGGGCTGGTCGTGTTGACTGACAACACCGGCCGCTACTCGATCCCCGAGGTCCCGGCCGGAACGCACCAAGTAGTCGTCACCTATACCGGACTCGACCCGCTGAAACAGGAGGTGGCGGTCGGCGACGGCCAGCGACTCACGCGCGATTTCGAAATGACCACGGGAGTGTACAAGCTCGAGGCGTTCACGGTCGCCGGTGAACGTGAAGGTGGGGCGGCGGCAATCACCGCGCAACGAAACGCCCCCAATACCAAGAACGTCGTGGCGATGGATTCCTACGGCAATCTGCCGAACATGAGCGCGAGCGAACTCGCGATCATGCTCCCGGGCGTCACGGGTGCTCTTAATCTCGAGAATGGCATCGATGGGTTCGCCGTCCGCGGCATGCCCAGCGGCCAGAACACCGTCACGATGGACGGCGGCATGATCTCAACCCAGGGCGCGGGCAATCGCGCGGTTCGGATCAACAACCTCACCGGCGCGATGTTCGAGGGACTGGAAGTCATCAAGGGGCACACGCCGGACAAGGGGGCGGACTCGCTCGGCGGTACGATCAATCTGAAGAGTCGCTCGCCGCTTAGCATGAAGGAAAAGCGCCGGCTGACGTACAACATGGCCGTGCGATGGGCCCCGCCGTTCTTCGAGACGATTCCATTGCGCGAACCGCATCGCGTCCACCCGCTGTTGAACGTGGGTTACTGGGAGGTGTTCGATGTGGCGGGCGGCAATCGCAACCTTGGTGTGACCGTGAACACGTTCTACAGTGAAAACGTCGGCGCGTCCCACAGTGTCACGAGCGAATTTGAAAACACGTTCAGCCCGACGGCGTTCCTCTATGATTTCAACACCTTCGACCAATATAACAACCGCAAGCAGGCCAGCGTAAACGTGAAGACGGAGTACCGCTTGTCACCCAGCACAAAGCTGACGCTGAACGCGGTATATAATGACGCGAATGAAATGGGCAAACTGCGCTTCACCACCCGCGCGTTTACCAATCAGGTGGTCGGCACCACCGGTACCGCCGGGATCCTGCCTGGCTACACCGACAAAATCACGGAGATCCGCGCCTCGACCGCTTCCAACTTCGACGTCGCGACGATTGGTCCGAACAATTTCTTCCTCCGGATGCGCCACGCCGATTTCGGCGTCGAACATAAATGGAATCGCGTGGAACTCGATTACAACGCCATGGCGAATTATACCCACATCGCCAACGGCCACGGCAACGACGGCGGTACGTTCACGATGCGCGTCAATAATCTCGGCTGGATTCTGGACCGCACCGAGTCCGACATGTATCCCCAGTTCACCCAGACCAGCGGCGCGGATATTACGCGTCCGGAAAACTACCGGATGAATGGGTTCTTCCGGCAGAACAACCAGGACAACGATCACGATGTCCGGGAAGCGCGGCTGAACCTGAAGTACAACGTGCCCGCCTGGAACACCTTCTTCAAAGCCGGGCTCTTCTGGCGGGAGCAGAGCATCGAGGACGATATTCGCGACCGTCGCTATAGTTACCGCGGCACGACGCTGCCGTCCGATCCTTCGATTACCACCGTCAACAACCGGAAGACCGGCCGGACGATTCCATTCTGGTACGCGTCGCAATTCTTCCACGATCGCACCCCGATCGATCCTGCGCTCTGGGCCGAGGATGTTTATTGGCGGCACCAGATCAGGTTTCAAAATTCACAAGGCGTGACCGAGTCCGTGGGCGCCGGTTACCTCATGGCCCAGGGCCGTTTTGCCAACACCGGCTTTCTCGCAGGGGTTCGCGCAGAGAAGACCGAGACGGAGAGTTGGGGTTGGGTGCGTTCCCGTCTGCTGAGCCCGGTTGCGGAACAGACCGCCGATCCGCTCGGCACCGCGACGCGTGACTATGGCAACTGGCGCGAACTCCACGGCTCCTACACGAAGTCATTTCCGAGTGTGCATTTGACCCGCGAACTTTCGGCGAACGTAAAGGCGCGGCTCAGTTGGTCCACGAGTTTCGGGCGCCCACGCCTGAACGCCCTGGTGCCCAATGAAACCGTGAACGAGAATCAGCGCACGCTGACGGTGAACAACCCATCGCTCCTGCCGCAGACCGCCAGCAACTGGGATGCGGGCATCGAATATTATTTCGAGCCGGTGGGCAGTATTTCCGTGGGCTGGTTCCATAAGAAGATTCGCGACTTCATCGTGTCCGGCATCGAAACCGGGATAATTGATACAGGCCCAGACAACGGCTACTCCGGCGAGTACGGTGGCTATACACGTCTCAATTCGGCCAACGCAGGCACGGCCACCGTACAGGGACTGGAGCTGAGTTATCAACAGCAGTTCACGTTCCTGCCGGGATTTCTACAGGGGCTGGGCGCCACGATAAATTTCACCGCCCTCGAGGCGCGCGGCAACTTCGGCGGAAGGACGACCTTGCGGAGCCGCGACGTCGAAGGCTTTGTCCCGCGAAGCGGCAATGCCAGCCTGTTCTGGCGTTACCACGGATTCACGTCGCGCTTGATCGTTAATCACACGGGGAGTTTCCTCAATGCCTACAGCGCAGTCTCACCTGCCCTGCACCGTTATTGGTATTCCCGCACCGTCGTGAACGCCGGTATCGGGTACCAGTGGCGTCCGTCGGTCTCCTTCTCGATCGACGTCAACAATCTGACGGATGCGCCCCAGTCCGCTTATCGCGGCATTCCGGAGCACATGCAGTTCAAACTGTATGGCGGCACAACGATCACCGCCGGCGTGAATGGCCGGTTTTGAGTTGGGATGAAGGGGAGAGATAAAGAACGCGAAACCCGGAAGACTTCGGAATCTTCTACATCTTACTCTCTTCCCCGTCTCCGTTGTCTTCATCCTGCGTGCATGCCTCAACAGTGACTTGAACCTGTCGTGGCTATAAGCGCCAGCGCCAGCGAGTGGAGGCTGCAAGACCGCTCAGCAAATCTCGAAATGAGAAACCGCCAAGCCTGAGTAGCGCCACGTCTCCGACTGGCGTCTCGCCGGAATCGGAAACCCAGGGGGGATTCGGCGCGAACTCGCCGGTCGGAGACGCGGCGCTACTCAGGCTTCGCCACTCGCCATCTGCGTGGCTGCGAGCGCCAGCGAGTGGATGAAGCACGAACGAATCGCAGTGCTTGATCGGAAGGGCGACTTTCCAGTCGCCCAAGACCGGTCGTCCAAAAGTAATTCGGCGGCTGGATAGCTGCCGCTCGCGACAGAAGCCCGCCGTTCCGGCACCGGCCTCAGAACGAGACTTTTTCGAGGAACTTCAGGCTCTGCGGAATCTGTTCCTCCGGCGTCGGCGACTCGTCCTCGATGAAGTAGTACTTCACGCCGACCTTTTTCGCGGCAGGGAGGATCGAGCTCCAATTCATCTGGCCGGTGCCGAGCGCGACGTCGTTGCGCACGTCGGTCTTGCCGGCAAGCGAGCCCGTCTCGACGCCTTTCTTCAGATCCTTCAAGTGAACCAGCTTCCAGCGGTCCGGATATTTCAGGAGCAGCTTCGCGGGATCCTGGCGGGGAAAAACGGTCCAGAGGATGTCCATCTCGAAGCTCACCAGCTTTGGATCGGTTTCCTTCATAATCAGGTCCATCAGCGTGCCGTCACCATGCTTCACGAACTCGAATCCGTGATTATGGTAGAAAAATTTCAGCCCATGTTTCGCCAGCACTGCACCGGCCTTGTTGAACACGCGGGCGATTTCCCGGGCCTGCGCTTCGTCGAGGCTACCCTTGTGATCGGCCCACGCGCAGCCGGCGTATTCGAGGCCGAGCGCTTTCGCCTCGAGGGCGACCGCTTCCGGCTCCTCCTTGAAGCGCTTGTAGGGGAAATGTCCGCTCACGGCCTTGATGCCGCGCTGGGCGAGCTGAGTCTTCAGCTGCTCGGGCGTGAGATTATAGGTGCCGGCGAGTTCGGCGTATTTGATGCCGAATTGCTTCACCGTATCCAGCGTCTTGGGCACGCCGTTGGCGGTGAACTGCGCGCGCAGGCTGTAGAGCTGGAGTCCGACCGGGCCTTTGAAGGACTTGCCGATGCCGGCATCAGCAGCAGCGAGGGACGAAACGGCAAAGGCGAGTGCGCCCGCCAGGCCGAGGGGAAGAAGGAGTTTTTTTACGGAAGCGAGAATTAGAGGAATCCGATTGGGATGGGAAGCCGGCATCTGGAGCTGAGCTTCCAACCCCCGTGTGGGCTGTGCGGCGCGGTGGATGCGCGCTCAAAAGACGCTGGGAGCAGCGAAGCGATCCTCGCCACTTTCGGCTGCACCTGCAGGTATCCGCGCCCACGTCACGGCACTTCGTAAACCTCCACCAACGTGAGTCCGCTTGCGCTGCCGGCGCCGCTCACTCGTGCGGTGTAGCTGGCCGGAGGCAACGTGACGAGGAGGGCGGCGTCTCTGCTGCTGGCGTCGAGCGCAAAGGCACCAACATTCGTAAACGCCGTGGCGAGCGCGGCACCGCCGCCCCAGTCGTCATTCGAGTTGATCACCACCTGCCCGCTGAAAAGATCGAGTTTCGGATCGCCCATCACGTTGGGAACGCTGAAGGGCGCGGCACCCAGAGTGGACCCGATGGCGCGAATAAGCACTTGTTTGGGGGTCGCACCGCCGATCACAAAGCCGGCCGTGAGTGTCTGCCCGGAAGAAATTTGTTTGAGCACCGAGACGTTAATCAGTCGCGGCGTGGCTGCCGTGAATTCCTCCGGCCGCGTCGCATCGTAAAGTTCCGCAATCACAGTACCCGTGGCGCCGGCCACTGCGCTTATCTCCATGGTGGAGTTGCCAGCGGGCATCGCGGGATTGAATACCGCAGCGTCGCGGGAAGTTGCCGACGTGTATGCGAATGCGCCTACCTGCGCCATCGCGGCGTTGAGCGCGGCGGTGCCACCCCAGTTGTCGTTCGAAGCAACGGCGATTGACCCCGAAAACAAATCGAGCTTCGGGTCCGCCAACGCCCCTTCGACGCCGAGTTGAGTGAGCGACGGGCCCGCGGCACGCACCAGAAGAGCTTTGCTGCTGGCGCTGGCGCCACCGATGACCGCGCCAATCGTGAAGACCGGGTCGCTGGCGGAAATATCGGTGAGAATCGACAGGTTAATCAGCCGGCCAGGATTGGTTGGCGCGTCATCGGTAATCCTGACGACCGAGGAAACTTGGTCGCCGAACCACGCGCCACCTGAGGCCGAGATGAGTTCCAGCAGAAACTCCCTGGCTACGGCGCGTGGCGAATTCGGCAATAGAGTGATGGAAATATCTTTGGCCGCCTCACCGGCGGCAAATGCTATAGTACCTGAACTTGGCACATAGTCGGTGGTGCCCGCCGTTTTGCTATAGGTGGCATAACTCACCTTGATCGGTAACGTGCTGAGCCCGGAGCGAACCAATTGCACCGTTACACTCCCGGCAGATGAACGCACATCCGTGCAGCTGGTTTTCCACTGGATTGAGCCGCCGCCAGTGGCCGGCCACGAGGTGATGCCCGCGGCGGCATTTAAAATCGCGGCATGGGCCTCATCATCATCGTCGCCCGAGCCGGTTCTTTCATTGAAGAGCGTCACAAATTCCAGCCCGCTGGCGCTGGTCCTGGTTTGCGAAACTCTTTGATGAATCACCGCAGAGGTTCCCGGAAGGCTGCCGTAGAAAACGTAGTTCCAGGAGTACTGTGCAGTCGGCTCCCGCTTTGCGCCGGCCACCCAGTAGCTCAACATGTAGCGGCACAAGTCGCCCGCGGATGCGGATAGTCCGCCGAACGAGTCGAATGATTCGAAGTAGTAGCCGCCGTCAACGGTACGCACCGTAACGTTGGCGGGAAAATCGACTGCGGAGCGCCGGGTGGCCGTGCCCGCATACCAGATTTCCCACGGATCGCGATCGGCGGGCCGGCTGCGCGATAGGATGATATTGTTGATGCCCACCGGTCCAAATAAATCGTCCCTCAGGTAATCGATATAGCTCTTGCCAGATGCTTTTTCAATGACGCGGCCAAGTACCATATAGCCGAAATTCGAATAGACGCTCTTGGCGCCCGGAGCGAAATCAAGCGGCTTGGAAAACGCCCAACCGATCACTTCACGGGCGGTTGCCGGATGGTCCAACCCCATGCTGGTCGAGATCGAAACCGTGTTGAACACATCACCGCCACTCGATGCGATGCCGTTATCCCATCCCGCAGTATGATCGAGCAGGTGCTGCACCGTAATATCGTTAGTGCGCGCATCCCCGAGCACTCCGCGCCAGGGCTGGATTCCGAGGTAGGCATACACCTTGGTATCCTTGCTGATCTTCCCCGCGTTGATGAGTTGGGTGATGGCGACGACCGTCATGGTTTTGGAGACGCTGGCCAGGCGAAACAAGTTGTCCGGATGTATGACGCTGGCCTTGCTGGCATCCCGCCAGCCGTAGCCTTGACGCAAAACGAGCTTGCTATCCTTCATCACCGCAATGGTGCCCGCTTCGAAACCCCGCGCGTTCATGAAAACCGTCTTGGCCTGACCCAGCGCGTTTAATTCCGGCACGAGCGGGCCAGTGGCCGGCAGCTGCGCGAAAGTAATGGCAGGAATGAGGCCAACCAGTCGCACGAACCAGCCCCAGAGGGGCGTCTGACTGAATGCACCGAGAAGGGACGAAGTGAGCGGTGACACGGGGTAATTGCGGAGGTTGCGTCCAACTCGAATGGTGTGGACTGACCACCGCATCGATCAAGCGGACGCGCTCTCCGAAAAGGGGTGGAAGGTGAGCGAGATGAATGCGGCACGAAGCCGCAGCTGAACCACGACCAAACGCAATGCCGTGCAGATTACAATCACGGACGCTCCGCGACTACATGGCAGTCGCTCAGACCTGTGGCGGCACAAGTCTCCCTGTTGCCCTGGGGGCATCCTTGCCCTTGTGATCCGCCCGAAAATTTTCATCGATCTGCCGGCCCTCTCTCGCCAACGTCCGGCCCCCACCCCCTGTCTATGGCCCACACCCCATTGTTTCGTGAGGTGCGCCGCCTGGCGCACACCGTCGCTGAAGAGGCGGCATCTGGATCGAGTCGCGGCCCCGTGCGACCCACCGGCCGGCCGGCCGACTATACCCGTCGCCAGTTCTTGCAGCGAACCGGGCTGGCCGCAGCGGCCCTCGCGGCGCCGTTCGCGCGCGCGGCGAAACCCTCCGACACCTCCGCGCGCGTGGTCGTGATTGGGGCGGGCCTTGCGGGGCTGACGTGTGCGTATCGGCTGAAGCAGGCCGGCGTTGATGCGACGCTCTACGAGGCGAACACGCGCGTGGGCGGCCGGTGCTGGACGCGACGCGATGATTTTCTCGACGGTCAAATCGCCGAGCACGGCGGCGAGCTGATCGATCAGTCGCACGCACGCATCCGGCAACTCGCCCAGGAACTGCGCCTACCGCTCGACAACCTGCTCGCCGCCGAAGCGAATGGCACCGAAGCGTTCTTCCACTTCCAGGGTGAGCGCTACAGCTATGCCGACGCGACCGCCGACCTGAAAGCGATCTGGCAAACGCTGCATCGCGACCTGTCAGACGCGAGTTATCCCACGCTCTATAATCTGTCCACCGAGCGTGGCCGGCAGCTGGATCGCATGTCGATTATTGACTGGATCGAGGCCAATATACCAGGGGGACGTTCCTCGCGACTCGGGCGGCTGCTCGACGTCGCCTACACTATAGAGTACGGAGCCGAGTGCGAGTTGCAGAGCGCGCTGAGTCTGCTGTATCTGCTCGGCTACAACAGCCCCGGGCAGTTCACGTTGTTTGGGGCGTCGAACGAAAAATATCACGTGCGCGGCGGCAACGATCGGATCGTCTCCACGATGGCGCATGTGCTCGGGTCGCAGATTGTATCCGGGACCGCGCTGGTCGCGGCCAGGCAGACGGCTGCCGGCCGCTACGCGCTGACGCTGCAGAGCGGCGCAAGGACGTTCGACCTCACGGCGGACAAGGTGGTCTTCGCGCTGCCGTTTTCGATCCTGCGCAACTCCGTGCAGCTGAGCCAGGCGGGCCTCGGCGCCTTGAAGCTGACCGCGATCGATGAACTCGGCATGGGCTCGAACTCGAAGCTCAACGTCCAGTTTTCGCGCCGGCACTGGACGTCGCTGCGCTGCAACGGCGAAACCTTTTCGGACCGGGGGTATCAGGCGAGTTGGGACGTCACGCGGGCGCAACCCGGCGAGGCGGGTATTCTCGTGGGATACTCCGGCGGCCGCGTGGCCGATGGATTTGCGACCGGAACGGCCGCGCGGCACGCGACGGAATTTCTGCGGCAGCTCGAGCCGGTGCTATCCGGCAGCACCGCTCTCTACAACGGCCGGGCAACGGTGGATTGTTGGCGCACGAATCCGTTCACGCGCGGCAGCTATGCGTTTTGGAAGGTCGGCCAATATACACGATTCGCGGGCATCGAGGGCGTGCCGGAGGGCAACGCACATTTTTGTGGCGAGCACACGTCGATCGACTCGCAGGGTTATCTGAACGGTGCGGTTGAGACCGGAGAGCGCGTGGCCCGCGAAATTACGACTGACCTGGGTAGGTAGTTTCGAAGGCGCCTCGCTGACCTTGCCGGCGGATTACACAGGGAAATTTCCATTATGCCTCGGGTCTGACCTCTTTGCTCATTTCCGTGGGGAGCAGCTTCAGCGGCGTACAGCATTCGACCGCCCGAGCCAACCCACCGCTGCTGACCGGAGTGTCCATAGGCGCGTGAGATTTTTCCAGTTACCGCTGCGGCTCGAATCTGGTCGTGAACGTCGCGCTCGTGGCCGGAGCGTTCAGCTCGAGCAGGAAACTGTCGCGGCGCCGCGGGGGGATGTCCGGTGCCGACCCATGCCAGAGCGTGAACTCGCCCGGCCCCTCGAGCGTCACCCGCAACACGCTCCCGCTGCAATCGACGTCGAACTCCACGCGGTTTTGAAAGGTGGCGCGCTCGACATTCCGCCAGTAACCAAATGCGGCCGGCCGTTTCGCGGCAAAACCGGGATCGGGCGCAAATCCCGCCGGCAGCCGCGGCCGGCCCTGCAGGTGCAGCGGCGAACCGTACCCGACGGTGCCGGGATCATGCGTGATGTCGGCGTTTCTGAAAAACGCCGCAAAGTTCAACGGCTCGGCCTGGGCATGCGACCGCGTGAGCTGGCCATAGTGGAAGAACACCTGCCAGCCGCCAGACTTCAGCACGGCCATGCGGGATGATTCGAGATTCCGACTCACGACGGGCGGAAGCGCGTTCCCGTCGCCGGCGGGAAGGCCCTCGGCCTGGCGCGAGGTTCGCGCTGCCGGCTTCGCGGGGCGCACGACCGCGCTCGCGAGAGCGGGATCCAGCAGCGTGTCCCAGCTATGCGTGCCGGCCGCGGCCTCGAGGCCGAGCGTCGTGGGAAACACGCGATAGGCGGCCGCGAGCGTCGAACGATCCGGCACTCGCAGCGGCGGGCTGGCGTTGTCCGCAGGATTGGGCGCCCGGCCGTCCGGAAACCGCAGGTAGATCGGCGAGAGCATCAGGTTCTCCGCGATGCCCATCTCGGCGGCGAGTTCGCCGGTGCGACCATAAAGGCCCGCCGTCGTGAACAGGTTCAGCACCGCTCGCACGACATAGCTGTTGTAGCCGAACGATTGTTCATACCAGAGGTAATCGCTGGTGATTCTGCGGGCGATTTGCTGGCGCAAGCCGTATTCACCGTCGAGCGCCTGCCGCCACATCTCCGGCTCCGCGAACACCAGCGCGACCTGCATCGCGGCGCACCGGTGCCACGTGGCGATGTTGTGAATGTGCCGTTGCGTGCGATTGGGCACCTCGACCGGCGGACGAAAGAACGCCTGAAGCCATTTTGCCCGGCGGCCGGCGCCGGCTTAATCGCCGAGCAGCCGGACGGTCGTGGCGTACTGTATCAGATTGGTGGCGACATCGAGCGTCTGCCAGTAGAGCCGGGCGCCCTCGCGATTTTCCGCCCAGTCGCCGTAATGGTCGGCGTAATGGTCGAGCTGGGCGGAGCGATTCGCCGCGGTGGTCACCGGTTTCTTCCCGGATTGCTTCGCGCCGGACCAAATGATTAACGGCGACCGGTGGGCAATGGGTCGGACGGCGGTGTCGCCAACGCGGCCATCAACTCCGCGCGCAGCCGGGTGACCGACTCCCGGGTGTTTTCATCCGTGACATACCCGGCACTTGTCTCGAGCACCGCGGCCGCTTCCGCCCTTCTTCCGTGGTGCGCGAGGGCGAGCGCGATGGGATATCCCACCGTCGGACGCCGCGCGAAAAGCCGCGCGCCCGTCTCCAGTTCCGCCAATTCCGCCGGGCTCGGAGAAACCGCACAGCGCGCCCACGCCTCCGCCAGCAAAACGTAGACCTCGGCCAGCGGCGGCGCCTGCGTCAACGCCCGCCGCAACGGCTCGATGACTGGCGCGAGTTCGATGAAGGAGAATCGTTTCGCCTCCGGCCCTCCGCGCTGAAGATCGCCGAAGCGGAGCCGGGCCACTTCGTAGTAAGCGCGTGGCCTCACCACGCCGCCCGCAATTGCCGGCTCGAGAAACTGGCGCGCGCCGGCTTCGTTGCCTGCATCGATTTCGCAAAGGCCCATTGTCGCGAGCAGCCGCGGATCGCGATCGCCGGCGTCGAAGGCACGGCGCAGCGTGCGGCGCGCCTGCGCGATGTACGGTTCGCGCACCTTCGGCAGGCGGCGCTGGACATGCCCGATCGCGAGGCGCTCCCACTCACCCCGCACGCGGGCAATTTCGTTGGGCGTGGCGCGTTCCACCTCGATGGGCGGCAAGGGCGGCAACCTGCCCGGAGCGATCCGCGCCGTTTCCCGCACGGCCTTCGGCAGGTAATCACTGAGCCGGTCGCGCAACTCGGAAAAATCGAAGCCGAAACTCGCCTCGAAATTCTCTTCGTTCACCGGGGCCTCGGCGGCACGCGCGGCGAATTTCCAGAACGCCTCGCGCGTCGCGCCGCCGGAGACAATCGCCCACCGAAAGAACAGCTCTTGCGTGGACGCTCTCGCCTCGACGCGCCGGGGATACCGGTTTTCCGCCGCTCGCAACGCGTCAGTCGCGAAGAGCTCGTTGGCCGGCAGCAGGGCGCGCGGCCGCGTCGGGTCACTGGCGAGAGCGTCGCTCTCCGCGTGGCTGTTCCAGACCAGCGGACGAAGCGTGATCGGGTCCAACACGAAATCCGTCCGCTGCCAGGTGCGCTCGGTGCCCTCGAGCAGCCACGCGGGCAACTCCGGCACGCGCCCCCTGATGAGATAACGCACATGGTTGGGGGAAATGCTCAGGGTGGACGCGTCGAACAGCGCTTCGTCGATGTAGGCGATCGACGCATGCATGTCGCGATCACCAAGTCGCATGCTGGGCGCAATATTAACGCCGCCCCCCCGCGGGGCATCGCCGAAGCGCGGGCGGTCATCGCCCGCCTGGAGTTCACGCTGAATCTCCGCGCTGATCGTCTGCTGCAAGTCCTGCGCGTAGAGCACGAACACCGACGGAACGTCCATCCGCACCAGAAATTCCGCCGGCACGAGCACGCGCACGAGCTGCATCCTGGCCAGCCACGCCGCCACCAGCTCGCGCGTGGTCGAGACCGAACACCGCGAGAGAAACTCGGTGCCGCCGGTGTTCACATAGAGCCACGGCGCACTGGAAATCGATTCCTCGATCAACATCGGCGGCAGCTCGACCGGTGCGGCGGGGGCGACCGGCGTGTCGACCGCCGAGACCGGCCGGCCCAAGGTGCCCGCGTGCAATGCGAGCACGACCCAGGTCAGGCCGGTGATGCGTTTCATTTTACCTCCTTCGCCGGACCAATC
>JBBRCR010000018.1:0-36880 GCA_038204695.1 Opitutales bacterium
GGTGACGGCTCCCTCCAACCGCGCGACGACTCGCTATATATAGCAGCGTCACCCTGACTATAGATCACAGCCACTCGTTCGTGCCGCCGGCCCCATGCAAAACACCCCTCGTTCCACCCTGCCAGAGCGCGTCCTTGCAACCACCTTCCTGGCCGCCGCAGCCCTGCTCCCGACGTTGACCAGCAACGCAGCGACTCCACCAGACCCTGCGCACTACGTGAGAAAAGCCACCTGGCAGCAGACGATGCTGGCGTCGTTGCACGCACTGGCGAAGCCGGAGTTGGCCGATGGTTTTACGCCGTTCGAAAGCGACACCTTCCGCGGCGGACAGCCACCGCAACACGTGACCATCGATATCTCGGGCGCTCAGGAACTGTACCTTTTTGTCACGGGCATTCCTCATGCAAAGTGGGGCGTCGCCGATTGGGCCGACGCAAAATTGATCGCCAAAGGCGGCAAGGTCACGCCGCTCGCTGCCGTTCCGGGTTTCGACGCGCTTGCTGGCCGGATCGAGGAAGACATGACCTTGCGCTCGGGTCTTTATCAAAAAATGCGCATCGCCGGCCGCCTTTTTGCGCGCGGCATCAATGTGCAGGCCGACAGCGTGGTCCGCGTCCCGCTGAACGGCGCCTACGAGCAGTTCGACGCCTGGATCGGAGTGGACGACTGGGCGGGAACAAACGGCAGTGTCCGCTTCAGCGTCGCGGGTTCCCGCACCGCCGCGCGCAAACGGTTGTTTGAATTGGTCGCGCGCGACTTCCCGGAAAACGGGACACGGCAGCAGATGAATTGGGAGCGCGAGGATCGCATCTTCGAGTTCGACTGGCGGCCAGGCGACTGGCGCGGACTGGCGGCGCGTTATGCCCAGGCATGTCATCGCGTGTCGCCGCTGGTCCAAAAGGCTTCCGGCCTCGCCGTCCACGTGGGCGATGAGGCGGCTATGGCGAACGTGCGTGAAATTTATTATCAATCACGGCAACTCGCCCTCGGCGTGGAGTTGGCGGGGACGTTCGATTTCGAGGCGCTGCGGCTCGCCGTGGCGGATTTGGAGCGAACATTTCCGCAGAAATATCCCGCCGGCTATCGCGCCCGGCTGGCGGTGGACGAGGCGGCCCTGCGCAGCGCGCTGGCGACTTTCGAACCCGGCAGTCTGCTCGCGTTTGAGCAGGTGGCCACCGTTCACGCCCGCCTCGCGGCATTGAAGACCGAGGCGCTGCTCGCCAATCCGCTGCTCGATTTCGAGCGGCTGCTCGTTGTCAGGCGCAAGCCGCTCGGCGATCCGCGGCGCTGGCAGGGAAACGCCCACGGCTTGGGCGAGTTCCTCGGCGTGCCGCGGCAAAGTTCGTGGAATCACGGCACCATGCCGAATGTGGACAAATGGATTAACCAGATTGCCACGTTTTCGCCGCGGGCGCCAAATTCCCCGCTGGCTACTCTTTTCGATGCCGGACGGCCCGGGTTGGTGGCGGATATCGAACTACACTGGGACGCCGCCAAGCTGCTGTTCTCAATGCCAGACAAGAACAGGAACTGGCAGGTCTGCGAAATCCGCGCGGACGGCACCGGTTTTCGGCAACTCACCCCGGGCGACCAACCCGACGTTCACAACTTCGATCCCACGCTACTGCCGAGCGGCGACATCATCTTCCTCTCCACCGCACCGCTCCAGGGCGTACCGTGCAACGCCGGCGTCATCGTGGCCATGACCTACAAGATGGACCGCGACGGCCGGAACATCCGCCAGATCACCTTTGAGCAGGACCACAACTACACGCCGGCCGTCATGAACGACGGACGGGTGCTGTATCTGCGCTGGGATTACACGGACACACCGCATGTCTGGAACCGCCTCCTGATGACGATGAATCCAGATGGCACGCGGCAGATGTCATTTTACGGCGCCAACTCGTATTGGCCGAACGGATTCTTTTATGCGCGGCCGATTCCCGACCGCCCCACCCAGATTGTCAGCATCGTCACCGGTCATCATGAAGGTCGCGTGGGCGAACTGGTCGTCATCGATACCGCCCGCGGGTTGCAGGAAGCGGACGGTGTCGTGCAGCGAATTCCCGGACGCGGCCAGAAAGTCGAACCCAGGATCGAGGACAAGCTGACCGAGCACAGCTGGCCGAAATTCCTCCATCCCTGGCCACTCAGCGGGAAATACTTCATTGTGGCCTGCAAACCCGAGCCGGACTCGCTCTGGGGGATCTATCTGGTGGATGTTTTCGACAACCGGGTCCTGCTGCGCGAAGAGGAAAACTTCGCGCTGCTCGAGCCGGTACCTTTCCGGGCGCGGCCGGTGCCGCCGGTTATCCCGGAAAAAATCAACACTGAGCGTAAAGACGCGCTCGTCTACATGCAGGATATATATAGCGGACCGGGCCTGCAGGACGTGCCGCGCGGCACGGTGAAAACTTTGCGGCTGTTCACCTACCACTTTGGCTATCAGAAGCTCGCTGGAATCGATCATCGCGTCGGGGCGGACGGACCCTGGGAAGTGAAGCGCGTGCTGGGCACGGTGCCGGTCGAGCCGGACGGTTCGGCCTTTTTCCACGTGCCGGCGAAGACGCCGATCTCACTCCAGCCGCTCGACTCCGAAGGCAAGGCGATCGCGCTCATGCGCAGCTGGATGACCGCCCAACCGGGGGAAAACGTGTCGTGCGTCGGCTGCCACGAGCAGGGAAACATCTCGCCCCCCGTGACGCGCCAGGCCCTCGCGCTCCAGCGCAGGCCGTCCGAGATCGAGCCGTGGTACGGTCCGGTTCGCGGCTTCAGCTTTGCCCGGGAGGTGCAACCGGTCTTGGACAAGTATTGTGTCGGCTGCCATGACGGCCAGCGGCAGCCGGGCCCACCGATACCGCTCGATCTGCGGCGCGATCAGGGCGCCTACGTTGTGTACGCGAAGGGCAATATCGACGGTCGAACCATCCGCGACGTATCCAAAGAACAACTTCTGGGCAAGTACGGCGGTGTCTTCGAACCATCGTACCTCGCGCTGCGGCAGTTTGTGCGCGTGGGCGGACTCGAGAGCGACCTGCACCTCCTGCCGCCGAAGGAATTTCACGCCGACACGTCGGAGTTGATCCGAATTTTGCGGAAGGGCCACTATAACGTTCAGCTCGATGCCGAGGCGTGGGATCGGTTGATCACGTGGATCGATCTGAATGCGCCCTCCCACGGCACCTGGAGTGAGGTGACCCGCATCCCGGGAAACCAGCGTGATCGGCGGGTGTCCCTGCGACAGGTCTTCGGAGGCCTGGTCGAGGATTGCGAGGAAGTCGCGGCGCCCCCACTGGCCGCTGCTGTCCCGATCATGCCGAAGCCATTACCGGCGCCCGTGCCGCAGACCGTGAGTTTGCAGAACTGGCCGCTTCCAGCCGGACAGGCGCGTCAAGTTCAGCTGGATACCGGCCAGATCACGCGCACGGTGGATCTCGGCGGCGGAGTGAAAATGGAACTGGTCCGTATCCCCGCCGGCCAGTTCGTGATGGGCGACCCAACGGGGGAAACGGATGAAAGTCCAATCGCCGTCGTTCGAATCGAGCGCGCATTCTGGATGGCGAAACACGAGGTGACGAACGAGCAATACGCGCGCTTCGATCCCGCGCACGAAAGCCGGTTCGAACACCGCAGTTCCTGGATCTTCAGCGAGGAATATCTTGGATGGAAGCTCGATGGCCCGCGGCAGCCTGTCGTTCGCGTTTCCTGGCAGAAAGCAATCGAGTTCAGCCGCTGGCTGACCCGCAGGATCGGTGAGCCGGTCACGCTGCCCACCGAGGCGCAATGGGAGTACGCGTGCCGCGCCGGCAGCGCGAGCCCGTTCCATTACGGCGATCTCGACGCGGATTTCTCGACCTTCGCCAACCTGGCCGACGTGAATATGCGCCGGCTCGCGGACGAAGGGTGGCGCCCCAAGTCGCCCGACCTCGTGCCGCGCGACGCGCGTTTCAATGACGGCGCGCTCGTCACGGCCGACGTCGGTCGCTACCAGCCAAACGCCTGGGGGCTGCACGACATGCACGGCAATGCCGCCGAGTGGACGCGGACAACGTATCAGCCGTACCCCTACCGGATGGACGACGGACGTGATCGCATCAGCAGCGCAGGCGAAAAGGTCGTCCGCGGCGGCTCGTGGCGTGATCGGCCGAAATTCTCCCGCTCCGCGTATCGCTGGAGCTACCCGTCGTATCAGAAAGTCTACAACGTCGGTTTCCGCGTCGTGATCGAGCCGCGCATCGAGAGGCTCGCCACATCGCCGTTGCCAGGCCGATGAAAGCCAAGACCGCAGCTCTGTACCGACGCCTGCTTCTCGCCGCGTTGGGCTCATTTGTCCTGGGGGCGCCAAACGTCTTTTTGACGGCGGCTCCGGCCAACAGTGCACGTGGGCCGCTCGATGAATTCACTGAGCTGAAGCGACAAATAGCCGCCTGCCCAGAGTGGGACCTCACCCGGCTGCAGAAGGAAGTGTTGCGCCCGGAGGCGCTGGTTCTGCCCGGTGATCTCACGCCGGTGCACATCGTGTGGCGGCGAACGCACGCTCTGCTGAAACATCTGGGCGCGCTGCCCCACCCGCCGCCGCTGGGGTCCGAGACGTCCGCACTGGCGTCGCTACGGCCGGCCGTCGCCGCTTTGCCCGGGGATGCAACCGAGGCGGAGCAACGCGAATTGTTTAACGCGATCACCAAGCTGCGCCGTCAGATTGCGTTCAAGAACCCGCTCCTCGACTTCGACTCGATCCTCTTTCTCAAGCACAACAAACAAGTGCGCGGTGAGATCCACATGGTGGATCAATATCTCGGTTTCAACGCCGAGAAAGCCGGTGGCGTTTTTGTCCTGCAGAAACCGTTCAGCGACCAGCCGGCCGTGCGCAGCGTGCTGGAGAATGCGCGCGTCCAGCACGGTCGACTCGCCGGCACGACACTGGAACGCAACGGAGCATTCATTTCCCTGGATCTCGACTATGACGGCCAGACGATCCTGTTTGGTTTCTCCGAGGCCGAGTGGAAGCCGCAACCCGATCCGGACCACGACTCGAAGTATTGGACGGCGCTCGATATAGGGCCCAAGGCGCGGCCACTGAAGCCGGCGCATTACATGTACCGGCCTGAAGGTTGCTATCACGTCTTCAAGTCCCGCCTTGATGGAACGGGTCTGGTGCAGCTTTCCGACGGGCCCTGGAACGATTTCGATCCGTGCTGGCTGCCGAACGGCCGCATCGCCTTCATCTCCTCGCGGGCGGGCGGCCAGTGTCGTTGCGGTGCCCGACCGTTGCCGACCTATACACTGCACGGCATGATGGCCGACGGCAGCGACATCATTCAGCTGAGCTGGCACGACACGAACGAATGGCATCCGAGCGTGGATAATCACGGCATGCTCGTATATACACGATGGGACTATATCGATCGCGACTCCGACGTGGCGCATCATCTGTGGCGCTGTTATCCCGATGGCCGTGATCCGCGCAGCCCGCATGGCAATTACCCTGATCGCCGCGAATCACGACCGTGGATGGAAATGTCCATTCGCGCCGTGCCCCACTCGACCAAATACATGGCGGTGGCCGCACCCCATCATGGCGAAGCTTACGGCTCGCTCGTGTTGATTGATCCGGAAACCCACGACGACCGCAGCACGAGCCAGCTCCGCCGCATCACGCCCGAGGCCCATTTCCCGGAGGCAGAGCAGGCGCCGGGCATCCCCCAGTCGGTCCGCGGGCAGCACACGCCCAAGGGCGAAGTCTATGGCACGCCCTGGCCGCTGAGCGAGGACTTCTACCTCTGCGTCTACGATAACGCTCAGTCGAATTACGGCATCTACCTCGTCGACAGCTTCGGCAATCGCGAGTTGCTCTATCGCGATCCTGCGATCGCGTGCCTCGATCCTATTCCGCTCCGCGCAAGGCCACGACCCCACGTGGTGCCGACCGGCACGATTCAGGCGCAGGCGGACCGCCCCGCCGGCGCCGGCGTGTCAAATGGCACGGTGGCTATAATGAATGTATATGAGAGCCGCCAGGAGTGGCCGAAGGATGTGCGCATAAGAGAACTGCGCGTGGTCAATGTCTTCCCGAAGGATAACGCCATGCAGGACGTGCCCAATATCGGTGCGGCCGCCCAGTCACTCTCCCGCGGTGTGCTCGGCACGGTGCCCGTCGAAGCCGATGGCAGCGCTTATTTCAAGGTGCCCGCGGGCGCGCCGATCTATTTCCAGTTGCTCGACGAGCGCGGACTGATGGTGCAAACGATGCGCTCGGTCACCTACGTTCATCCGGGCGAACGACTCACCTGCGTCGGCTGCCACGAGTCCCCCCAGAAATCCCCGGCGCAGGCGTCGAAGATCGTGCCCCTGGCTTTGCGCCGCGCGCCCTCGGAACTGCAACCGGAAGCACCCGGTTCCTATCCGTTGACGTTCCCGCGGCTGGTGCAGCCCGTGCTCGAAACGCAATGTGTCGCCTGTCATGACCGGGAGCCGAAGGCGTTGAAACTACGCGGCGATCAGTTCGTCGCCGGCCGCAGTCAGGCCTTCGAGTCGCTGCGTAAATATGCGTGGGGCATGAGTGGCGGCAACGGAACCGCCCTGAAGGAGCGCCAATATTCCATCCCCGGTCAGGAAGGCGCGCGCGTTTCGCAGCTGTTCGCGCTGCTCGAGCGCGGCCACTATGACGTGAAGCTTTCGCCCGCGGAGCTGCGGCGGATCACCCTGTGGCTCGATTGCAACAGCAACTTCTTCGGCGCCTATCACGATCCGGAGCAACAAGCGCGCGGCGAGCTGATCCAGCCGATATGCGGATTGCCGCCCTGGACGGACTTCCGTCTAATTGCGCGCTAACCAAAAAATCGCGCTCCACGCCCGCCCCGGTGCGCCGCGACCGCCACGATGAATCAATCCCAAGTCGAAAACCTCCTGCGTGTTGTCCTGCGTGTGGTCGGCAGTGTTTCGCTGCTGGCGTTGGTGGCCGTGGTGATGCCGTATTCGTGGATGGACGTCACCCATCAATGGCTCGGGCTCGGGCGGCTGCCGGACCAGCCGATCGTCGGGTACCTCGCCCGCTCCCTGTCGGCGTTCTACGCGCTGTTGGGCGGGTTGCTCTGGGCTCTCTCTTTCGACCTGCCGCGCCATCGGCCGACGCTCATTTACCTTGGTGGAGCGATCATCGTGTTTGGCGTGTTGCTGACCGGCATCGATTGGGTCGAAAGGCTCCCGCGCTATTGGCGCATCGGTGAAGGGCCGTGGGTGATGGTCATGGGCGCGGCGATTTTCTGGCTCGCCAGGCTGGTCAAACCGCGCGGGACCAATTCAGCGGGGCGACCGTAATTCCGCTCCGCAAAGCCGCCGGCCAGGGGCACGGCGCTACGCGAGCGCAGACACGGTGAGAGTGATCGCGAGAAGGTACGGCGCGCGGCCGGCATCGTCGATGAATCAAACTTACCTTCGCTCTTTCAATCACGGATGTCTTCCGGACGCGGCACACCGCTGAGTCGCGGTGACACAATTCTGACAGGTTGAGCGAATGCTCGCTGTCGCAGCCCAGGGTGGACTCCACTCAGAATCCTCGCACTCTCTTGTGACAGGCGGCGAACGCGCTGCCAGACCCTGAATTTTCGCCGAGCCATTCATCTCCCCATGAAAGCCATCGCCCTGAAGGTCCTGCTGCTCAGCGCAACCGTCATCACCGGTTTTGCCCAGGCCTCGAATCCACCGAGACAGGACAGCCCGCCGAAGCCGCTTTTTTCCGAAGCCGCGCCCATCCGGCCGTGGGAGGAACTGCGCCGTGTCTCGATTCCAAATACGACGATCGACTCCGTCGCCATTGATCCCACGGACGGTTCGTGCCGCGTCACGGCCACCGTCACCCATCCGCCGGCCAATGATCGCGTGAAGGTGTTCATCGCCCTGCCGGTGAAAGGCTGGAATGGCCGTTTTCGGGGCAACGGCGGCGGCGGATTTTCCGGGGGCAACGCGAACAGTCTGCGCGGCCCGGTCGCGCAGGGTTACGCCACCGGTGCCACCGACACCGGCCACGAAGGCGGCAGTGGCAGCTTCGCCCTCAACGCGAACGGCCGGCTGAACTGGCAGGAGATCCGCGACAACGCGTATCTCGGAATTCACGACATGACGGTCGTGGGCAAAGCGCTCGTGCAGGCGTTTTATGGCAAGGCGCCGCGTTATTCGTATTTTGTCGGCAACTCGTCGGGCGGACGCCAGGGGCTGATGGAAGCACAACGGTATCCGGAAGATTATGACGGCATCCTGTCCGGTTGCCCGGCGATCAACTGGCACCGTTTCCTGGCCGCCGATCTCTGGCCGCAGGTCATGATGCTCGACGCGAAACATTTCGTGCCCAAAGCAAAACTCGATGCCGCAACCGCGGCCGCCATCGCCGCCTGCGACGGCACCGACGGCGTCCGCGATGGTGTCATCGACGACCCGGCCCGATGCACCTACGACCCGCAGGCGCTGGTCGGAACCATCGTCGGCGACAGCCCGTTCACCGCGGCCGATGCGGACGTCGTGCGCCATATCTGGCAAGGCCCCCGCGGGCACGATGGCCGGTTCCTTTGGTACGGATTCATGCGCGGCACAAATCTTACGGCGCTCGCCAACACGGAGGGTTCACCGCTGCGGGGGAAACCGTTCACGATCTCGATGGACTGGCTGCGGTACTTTCTCGTGCAGGATCCTGCGTGGGATTGGACGACTTTGACGCGCGGAGAGTTCGAACTGATCTGGAATCAAGCCGTCGAGCAATTCGGCACGATCTTCGGCACCGACGATCCGGATCTCAGCCGGTTTCGGGATCGCGGCGGCAAGGTAATCATCACTCATGGGCTGGCGGACCAGTTGATTCCGCCGGAAGGCAGCATCGAATACTATCAGCGCGTTCAACGGCAGATGGGCGGACCGACACGCACGGCAGAGTTCGCCCGTTTGTTCCTCATGCCGGGACTCGACCACGGTTTTCGTGGCGCGGCTCCGAGCCCGACGGGGCTGATGGATGCCATCATTCGCTGGGTTGAAGAGGGAAACGCCCCCGATCGCCTCGACGCTGAATTGCGGGACGAGACAGGCAGGGTCGTGCAAACGCGCCCGCTGTTTCCATATCCTCAGGTCGCGACGTATAAAGGCAGCGGCACCCCGGACGACGCCGCGAATTTTTCCGCCCGCGCTCCCGCCCGATAGGCTCCCGCTTCTTCCACCGTGCATCCGGCGACCCGCCCTGCCATTTCGATCGCGTTCGCAGCCCGGTATTAGATTCGCCGGGCAGGTTGTATAAGGCCCGACTCCAACCCACCGAGCCACTGCGCATCGCCCACGCCGGACTTGCGGGCTTCGCATCAAGCCGGCAAACCGGAGCGCAACAGCCGATATGAATAAACGCATTCTTGCCGCGGGGCTATTCTGTGTCGTCGCGAGCGTGACGCTGGCCGAAGACGTCAAGGCCACCCGCATCGGCGCGCGCATCGATGTCACGGTGGGAGCCGACTTTTTCACCAGCTACCGCTTTTCCGCCGACGAGAAATACCCGTTCTTCTTTCCCGTGAACGGGCCCTCGGGCGCCTCCGTGACATCGATGCGCAATGGGAAATACCCGCATCATACCTCCCTCTTCTTCGGCTGCGACAAGGTGAACGGCGGCAACTACTGGCAGGAGGGAAACGAGCGGGGTCAGATTCTTTCCGAAGGCGCGCTCATCACCAAGGCCTCCGGGCCGGAGGTCGTGATTACCGATGTCTGCCATTGGAAGCGTCCCGATGCCGCACAACCGATCCGTGATACGCGAAGGATTGTCATATCGGCGCCCTCAAAATCCGTCCGGCAGATCGATATCGAAATCACCCTCGAACCACTGATGGACGTGACCATCGAGAAAACGAATCACTCGCTCTTCAGCGTCCGCATGGATCCCGACCTGACCCCGGCCATGGGCGGAGCGATGATCAATGCGGAAGGCATGACGTCAGAAAAGGGCACCTTCGGCCAGGCATCGCTTTGGATGGCATGTTACGGCAAGCGGGGAACCGGGGCCATCGAAGGTCTGGCGATCTTTCAAGACCCGGGCAACCGGTGGGCGCCTTCGCCCTGGTTCACCCGTGATTACGGCTTCATGTCGCCGACGCCGATGTACTGGCCGGCGGATGGCAAGGTCACGCAGCTCGCGCGCGGCGAGAAGGTGACTCTCAGCTACCGCGTGCTCGTGTTCTCCGGCGAACCCGGTCAAGTGGAGCTGGCCCAAAAATTCGCCCAGTACTCGGCGCGAGCGAAGAAATAACGCCTCCGCGGGCAAGCCCCTCCTCCCGTAAATTCAGTCCTCTCTCAGCCATGAAAAACATCACCCGACGGGAATTTGCCCGCAGCTCTCTTCTCGGTGCGAGCCTGCTCGCGGCGCCGAGCTTCATTCCGGCGCGCCTGCTCGGCGCCAGCGCCCCCAGCAACCGAATCCGGGTGGGCCAAATCGGGTGCGGCCGCATCGGCCGCGATCACGACATGCCCAGCGTGTTTCATTCGGGCCTGGCCGATATTGTGGGCGTGTGTGATGTGGACTCCCGTCGTGCCGCCGATGGCCGCGCGCGTGTGGAGGGCTTCTATCGCGACCAGGACCGCCCCGCGCCGAAGGTCTCGGTGCATACCGACTATCGCGAACTCCTCACCCAGCCGGACATCGATGCCATCGTGATCAGTACACCCGATCACTGGCACGCCGAGCTCGCGCTGGCCGCCGTCCTGGCAAAGAAAGACGTCTACCTGCAGAAACCGATGACGATGACGCACGCGGAAGGCGTCCTGCTCCGCAGCACCTTCGCAAAATCGGACCGCATTTTTCAACTCGGGAGCCAGCAACGCTGCAACTACCAGCAGTTCCGTCGCGCGTGCGAATTCATCCGCAGCGGTCGCGTCGGACGTTTGCAACGCGTGGAGATGGGGCTGCCCATTGATCCGACCGCACCCGACAAACCCACCGAGCCGGTGCCGGCAAACCTGAACTACGATCGCTGGCTCGGCCCGACGCCGGTCCAGCCCTACACGGAGCAGCGGGTGCATCCACAAAAAGGTTACGACCGGCCTGGCTGGCTGCGCAACGATGCCTACTGCCTCGGCATGATCACGGGCTGGGGCGCCCACCACTATGACATTCTGCACTGGGCGCTTGATGTGGAACTCGGTGGTCCCAGCCGCATCGAAGGCCGGGCGGACTTCCCGACGAACAAGATTTGGAACGTCCATGGCGCGTACCGCATCGAGCTGGCGTATCCGCGCAACGTGCAGGTGACCGTCTCGGACAAGTTTCCCAACGGTCTGAAATTCATCGGCGACGAGGGCTGGATTTTCGTTTCCCGCGGCAGTGTCGCGACGAAGGATCCCGCGGTGAAGAACGGCCGGCTGCGTCCGCTCGACGCCAGCAACGAAAAACTCATCGACCCGAAGGGCGTCACGGTGGAGCTGCCCCGCTGCGCGGAGCATCACTTGAACTGGCTCGAATGCGTGCAGTCGCGGAAAACGCCCATGGTGCCGGCGCCGGTGGCCCACCGCGGCAACGCCGCCTGCATCATCAGCTGGATCGCGATGAAGCTCGGCCGCCCGCTCACCTGGGATCCGAAGGCGGAGCGTTTCATCAACGATGCCGAGGCGAACGCGATGCTCGAGCGACCGGAGCGCGCGCCGTACGGCGCGATCAGACTCGCCGCGAAGCAAGCGCGCGCCTGAACGCGATTGCCCCTATGGCCGCTCCGTCATCTGCATCCACGCTTGGCTTTGGGATCATCGGGGTCGGCATGATTGCCGACTTTCATGCCCGGGCGATTGCGCAACTCCACGGCGCGCGCCTGGTCGGAGTCACCGATCGCATTCCGGAGCGATGCCAGACCTTTTGCGCGAAGCACGGCGCGCCCTTCTGGACGCCGAGCACCGAGGAATTGGTGGCGCGGCCCGACATCGACATCGTGTGCATCACGACGCCCAGTGGCGCGCATCTGGCGCCGGCGCTGGCGGCCATCCGAGCGGGCAAGCACGTCGTGATCGAAAAACCGCTGGAGATCACGCCCGCCCGCGCGGACGAGATCATTGCCGCCGCGGATGCCGCCAACGTGCGGATCGCGCCGATCTTCCAGGGTCGTTTCGGCGAGGGCGCGCGGACGGTGAAAGCGGCGATCGACGCCGGCCGGCTCGGCCGCCTGGTGCTCGCGAGCAACTATGTGAAGTGGCACCGCACCGCGCAATATTACACGCCGCCGCGCGGGCTTTATGCCAACGATGGCGGCGGGGCCGTCATGGCCCAGGCCATTCACGGCGTCGACCTGCTGCTGTGGTTCGTGGGCATGCCGGCCGAGGTGTTCGCCTGGAAAACCCGCCGCGTGCACACGAGTATCGAGGTGGAGGATACTGCGGTGGCCGCCTGGAAGTTTCCGGGCGGCGCGCTGGGGGCGTTCGAGGCGAGCACTGCGCTGTATCCGGGCTGGTCGCGGCGCCACGAGATTTGCGGTGAGCACGGCTCGATTGTGCTCGAGGACGATTCCATCAAACGCTGGGAGTTCCGCGAGGCGCGTCCTGAGGACGAAGGCATCCGCGCCGCCGCGCAGTCCAACGCCATGGGCTCGGGCGCGAGCGACCCGGGCGCCATTTCGACCGAGGGCCATCGCCGCCAGCTCCAGGATTTCGTCGATGCGCTGCGCGAAGGTCGCGCCCCCGCGCTCGACGGCCGCGAAGGTCGCAAGGCGGTCGCCCTGGTCTCCGCCATCTACGAGTCCGCCGAACGCGGCGTCGTGGTGAAGCTGTGAGCCCGTTCAGCCCTGGGTGAACCGCCTGATGTGTTTCGCGATGATGGCCATCGCGCGGTCGGGGTCCTGCACGTTGCGGAGATAATAATAATACGCCGCCATGTCCGGCTCGAGCCGCGAGCATCGCCGGGTAATTGCGCTCCATCGGCTCGATCATCGAGGCCTGGAGGTTGTGATTCTCCATGAGGAAGAAACTCTTTCTTCCCGGCACGCTTCTCGTCGTTCGTTCTCCGATCGTATTTCTTCACCCACGCGTCCACCAGCCCACGTTGGCCAATATCGATCCGGTTCGTTCACGTTTGCGACGATTTTGAGGGCCCAATCCTTTGGTCACAGAGCGCACAGAGGGCGAACCAGAGGACACAGAGGCGGCCAGACATACCAACAGTTGCCTTTCTCCGTGACCTCCATTCCCCCTCTGTGACCTCTGTGTCTAATCCGACCGTCTCCTTTGGTTGCGGCGCTGCCGCGGTGCGAAATATGCGGGCTCGTCGCGCCTTCCGGGTGCCACCGGCTTTCCGCCGGTGACTCTCGCCGGCGCGCTACTTGTTTTTCTTACGCCCGCCCTTGCCGTCCCCTTTTACTTTTGCCTCGGCCGATGCCGCCGCCGAAGCGTCGTAGGCGGGGTTCGGTTTGCCCGGGAGCAGCGCACCGACGGACTTATGCCAGGCGAGCAATTCGCCGAGCAGTTCGTCGCGTTTCGCCCGATTCTCGTTCGCAAGGTTGCGCCTCTCCCCGATGTCCTCGCTGAGATGATACAGTTCCACCGCCTGGTTGACGTCCAACTTTTCGCGGCCGCCATCGAGCTGCCATTCCTCGAGATAAAGGTGCAGCTTCCACTCGCCTTTGCGGATCACGCTGACGGGACGACTGCGGAAACCGGTGCGCACATCGAGCTCCCGGCCGCGAATCACCGGATTGTCGAGATAGCCCGGAAAGTGCCAGAAGATCGCGGTGCGCCGCAGTGAACTCTCACCGCGCAGCAGTGGCAGGAGGTTTTCGCCATCGAGCACCTTGCCCGCAGGCACCGGTGCGCCCGCCGCCGCGAGGAACGTGGGAAAGAGATCCACGTTGATGATGGGCACCTCGGAGCGGCTGCCCGGCCGCGTGACGCCCGGCCAGCGCACGATGAACGGTTCGCGAATCCCGCCCTCGTAATACCCCCCTTTGTTCCCGCGCAACGGTTCCTGCGATGACGCCTGGGTTCCACCGTTGTCGCTCGTGAACACCACCAGCGTGTTCTTCTCCAGATCCATCTCCTTCAGTTTTTGCAGGAGCAGGCCGACGCTGGCATCCAGATCGTAGGTGCAGGCCGCATACATCGGATTGCTGTGCTGCGCGCCCGGTGTCTTGGCGGTGAAACGCGCGAGTGTCTCCGGCCGGCCCTGTTGCGGCGTATGGATCGCGTGATGCGCAATGTAGCAGAAGAACGGCCGCGCCTTGTTCGCTTGAATGAAATCGATGGCCTTGCGCGTGAGGGTGAACACGCCCTTCGGATCGGACGGCGGGCCCGTGTGGTTGCCTTCCGAACCTTCCTTCACCGCGCCCTCGCCGAACGAGTCGAACGAGACGTCGAATCCCTGCTGGGTCGGCAACGCTCCGTCGGGGCCGGCGAGATGCCACTTGCCGAAGTGGCCCGTGGCGTAACCCGCCACCTTCAGGGCATCGGCCAGCGTGATGTTTTCGCGGGCGAGGCCGCTTCGGTTCGGCACCGGCACAAGGCGCTGCAACGCCTTCGCGCCACGATCCGTACTGCCCACCGCATACACATGATGCCGCGGCGTGTAGTTGCCGGAGAGCAGGCACGCGCGGCTCGGAGCGCAGTTGCCCGCCGCGGCATACGCGGATGGAAACACCATGCCCTCCTTCGCGAATCGGTCGAGGTTCGGCGTCTCGATGAAATCACTGCCTTGGAAACCGACGTCCCGCCAGCCGAGGTCGTCGGCAAAAATAAAAACAATGTTGGGCCGGTTGGAAGCCGCCCCGAAGGCGGAACTCCAGCCCAGGGCAATTAACACGAGCGGCAGGATCGATTTCATGAACATGACGGTGAGGGTCGAAGTGTTTTGCTAGGAGCAAATGCGCATCGATCGAATTTGCGACGATTCTTTCCATTCCATCAACCGCAGATTACGCAGATATTCTCAGATGATCTGGTTCGAGTTATCCGCGCCATCCGCGGTTAAAAGTTTGGCCTCGTTCCTTCGGTTGCGGCGGATCGAGGTGGGAAATGCGCCGACTATCCGGTGGCGTCAACGACTCCGCTCGCGGCTCTCTTTGCTCGCGCGCACTTGCAGAGACGCAACCGCGGATGGACGGAGTCGCGACGCGACCGGCTTCGAGCTCTCCGACCGGCGGCCGCCTCTGCTCAGAGTTCCTTGAGCGCGATGTCCTTGAACTCCACCGGTTCGTTGTGCCCGGCAAAACCGAAGTAACCGCGCGCCCGATCCTTTCCCGGGTGCGCCTTCCTGGCCATGACGTTCGCCAGGTCGATTTTGCTGACATCACCGTCGAGGATAACCGTGCCGTTCAACTCGACCTTGATCCGCGGGCCCCTGACGGTGACCTCCTGGAAATTCCACTCGCCCACCGGATGCAGATAACCGCGCGCCGCCGCGATCATCCCGTATACAGAACCATGATACTGACGGGCATCGATGTGCTTCTCCGGCGGCAGCTTCCTCACCTCGTTGTAATTTTCATCAAGCACCTGAAGCTCCGTCCTGCCGTCGTAGGCCGCGTTGCCTTTGCCGGGATACCGAATCGCCAGCCCGTTGTTGCCACCGGGTGGAAGCTTGAACATCAGCCGGACCTGGAAGTCGCCGAGTTCCTTGTTCCAATACGGGACGCCGGCCTTGCCTTTCTGCCAGACCATCGTGCCGTCTTGCACGGCCACTGACTCGAGTGCGCCGGCCCAGCCGTCGAGATTTTTCCCATTGAATATCCGCTGAAACCCTTCGCCGCCGCGCGAGGCGAGGAGCTTGTTCGCTTCGTCGATGCCAATCTCGCGCAGAAAAATATTCCGCCACCGGATTTCACCGCCGTGCGTCTGCAACTGCACGGGACCGCGGGCCGGCACCGGCAAGCGCTCCGCCGCCGGCAACTTCTGGTTGTAGTAGTTCTCCATGATCGCGTGGTCGACCACACGTTGCTGGTTCAACCACACGCTGACCCGGCTGCCCACCATCACGAAGCCGGCCGCAGAACGCGCACGGGAATCGGGGAGAAAAATAAGGCGAAACGCGACGCGGGCGGCGCCCGCATCGGCATTGCGCCAGACGTTTTCCACCGCAACCGCCGGTGACAAGCTTTCCCTTGCCCGCCGCGTGCACGTTCCCGGATGAACGTTGCCCTGCCGGTGAAAAATGACATCCCGTCAGCCCACTCGCCCATGACGATCCGATTTTTCCGGCTGGCGTTGCTACTGACCATGGCCCTTCGCGCCGACGAGCGCCCGCGGCTTCTGGTCCTCACCGACATTGGCGGAGACCCGGATGACCAGCAGTCGATGGTCCGCCTGATGGTGTACGCGAACGAGTTCGAACTCGAAGGACTCGTCGCCAGCGCCGCCGGCACGCCCGGCGAATTGAAGAAAGCCGTCACCCGGCCGGAGTTGATCCGGGAAATCGTGAACGCTTACGGCGTGGTTCAGCCGAACCTGGCCCGCCATGCCACGGGCTGGCCCGACGCCGCGGACCTGTTGCGCCGGATCAAGTCCGGCAACCCACAGCGCGGCCGGGCGAAGATCGGCGAAGGTCACGACACCGACGGCTCGCGCTGGATCATGGAACGCGTCGACGCCGGCACGCCGGAGCGGCCGCTGAACATCACGATCTGGGGCGGGCAGACGGATCTCGCCCAGACGTTGTGGTGCGTTCGCCGGGACCGCGGCGCCGCGGGTCTCGCCACCTTCATCCAGCGGTTCCGGGTCTACGACATTGCCGATCAGGACGGCATCGCCGAATGGATGCACGGCGAGTTTCCGGACATGTATTACATCCTGAGCAAGGCGCCGGCCGGCCGCGACAAACGCGAAGCCACCTTCCGCGGGATGTATTTGGGCGGGGACGAAGCGCTCACCAGCCGGGAGTGGATTGATCACCACGTGCGCAGCCAGGGGCCGCTCGGCGCGCTTTATCCCACGAAGACCTGGACGGCGCCCAACCGGCATGGCTGTCTCAAGGAAGGTGATACGCCATCGTGGTTCTTCTTCCTGGGCGTAGGCGGGAACAGTCCGGCTGACCCGACCCGGCCCGGCTGGGGCGGCCAATATCGCCGCGCGCCGGACGGCTGGTATCGCGACTTGCCCGCGGCGGCCGGCCTCGATCCGCGGGAGGGCGTCAGTCGCTGGCGGCCGGAGTTTCAGCAGGACTTTGCGCGCCGCATGTCCTGGTGCTTGTCGTCCGCACAGCCGTGAACGACTGGTCTTGGGGTTGACGGGCGAGCCGCCGGCGCCCTGCAGCGATCAGGGAAAAATTCTCGGCGCGATGCGCCGGTGAATCGCTCATGTAAACCGATCCGTATTCGACGTTTGGCGCGCAAAAATAATTCCGCACAACGCAAGGCACGGCCGGGGCTGGTTTCCATTTGCCGTGTGGCATCGCGCACATTACGCCTCCCCCACATCCAGCCATCGCCATGCTCAAAGCCGTCATCAAAACTTTCGCTCTCCTCGCCATCCTTTTCGTCATGCTTTACGTGGGCATGAACAACACCCACGCGGTCGATTTTCACTTTCCGGTGGCCGGCACAACGTCGAAGACGCCGATTCACGCGTCCGCGGCCCTGATCTATTTCGGGGTATTTGCCGTCGGTCTCCTGGCGGGAACCATCCTGGCGGTTGGCGGTGGGTCGTCGGGCGGCAAAAAGAGCAGCGCGCGGGATAAATAACCTGCGCCATGCCGCCGGCCGACGAAACGCTGCCGGAGAAAACCGGCGGGGTTGACGCAGGCACCATTCGGGGGGGGCATCCGGTTTTTTTCGGGCGGGTCGGGATGACGCCGGCCGCTGGTGGTTGATTGACCCTGATGGCCGGCCGTTCTTTTGCCGCGCCGTGAACCGGGTGCAAATCGCGCTGCCCCACGATGACCGGCCGATCCCGCCGGATTCCGCCACCCGGCTCCGCACGTGGGGTTTCAATTCCCTTGGCTTCAACAGCGACTACCGAGCTGCTGATGGATTTCAATCGGCGGGCCGAAGCGGTTCGACGCGCGCCGCCGCGGTTGCCCGGGCCCTGAGCACGCCGCCCAGCAGCAGCCCGTTGCCGGCTCAACGCGGTCGCAGGGAAAGCGCCGCGCCCGCCCGCCGGCCATTTACGCCGCCGGAGGCTTCGGCAGCAGCCGGGCGACGACGACGAGCAACGCGACCACGACCAGCGCCAGCACGCTCCAGAAGAGCACGCCGCCTTTGGCCCCCTCCAGCGCGGAGTGCGCCCAGCCTTCGACCCGCGCTTTCTCTTCGGGCCCGAGCGCCGCGACGTGTTTTTCCGCGGCGAAAATCTGCGGAGCCACGAGCGCCACGTCATAACGGGCCGGCGCGACGCGGGCGTTCCCGTAGTACAACGACAGCGAGTCGGCGTCGGACTTGAACAACATGCGCGCGACCGGATGCACGGCCGTGGCAGAGGCGATTACGATCGGCGGGTTGTCGCCATTGTCCGTTTCAACCACGAGCGTCGCGGTGCCGGGCTCTCCGTTGAGTGCGAGCACGAGAGGCGAACGGTTTCCCGGGGTGGCCCGCCAGTCGGCGGCGGCGAGTGTCCGCTCGTGCCGTTGGGTCCGGACGTCGTCGATTACTTCATACACCCGCAGGTGCCGTTCGAAGAGGGGCGTGCTCGCCGTGAGCGTGAGCTGCGTGATGGGCAGGCCCGGCCGCGGCAGCACAATGTGCCAGCGACTGAGTCGCGGCTGCCGGGAATCGTTGGCGGCGACCATCGGAAGCTCGAGCGATCGCGAAAGGCGTGGACGCTCGAGGATGTACGGCACCTGCGAGCCATCGCGCAGCAACCGCAGATCGCCGAAGCCACGTTGCGCACGCGCGAGGACGTCCTGGTCGATTTCCAACTGTTGGACACCCGGAGCGGCGATGCGCACGGGCTTCCGGTAATTCCAGTCGCGCGGATCGAGCGCCGCGCCCGTCAGCGGCGTATCCGCCAAGGTGTCACGCCGCCGATACTCGGGGTTTTCGGTTGGCGGCGGCAGGGCGATTTCGGCGGGTGCCGCCTGCTTCATGGCGTCCGCCACCAGGCCGAGATCATAACGCGGGGCCGGCGCATCGGGATTGCCGGTCACGAGCGTGTAAGTGCCCGCGGCGGCGGCATGGAACACGAGCCAGATCGGATGATAGCGGGCCCGCACCTCGTCGATCGCCAGCGGCGGGCTGTCCCCATTGTGGACGTGCACGAGCAATTCGCGCCCGCGCGATGTCGTTTCCAATGGCAACGTCAGCTGGTCCCGCGCCGGCAGATCATCCACGGCCAGCCGGTAAATGGAACCGCGGAACAAGGTGGCCTCCACCGCCACGTCGCCCTGGAGCTCGCGCGCGCCGATCGTGACCGACCGGGCGAACAGCGGCTCGCGCGCGATGATTTCGAGCGCCGCCAATGCGACGTTCTGTGCGCCCAAATCCAGCGTGAGCACGCTTTCGTTGGCAAATTCCTCCCGGCGAAATCCGCGCACCGCCAGGGGCAGGGTGGCGTCAGCGTCGGCCCCCGCGGCAAACGAGAGCGTCGCGCCCGTGATGGGAATCGGCCGGGTGCGCGAGTCGTCCACGGTGACGCGCACATGCCGCGTGCTGATGCCGGGCAGCTCGAGGCGAAGCTCCTCCGCGCCGAACTGGCGAAACAAGGGCACACCGGTGACCACCGGCCGCCAGTCGCGCGCATTCGAGGAGACCTCCACTCGCGCCGCTTTGAGAAAACCGGGCGCGGGGGTGGTGAGCGCGATTCCCACCAGGGGCGTGTCGTCGCCGGTCGCCATGACAACCAGCGTGCTCGTGGCACTGAGAATCGTGCGAATCTCCTTCGGCGCGCGCTCGGTGGGCGGGGCGGCGCGCCGAGCTGACTCCAGCAGATAGGGCACTTGAGCCGCCTGGCCATCGAGCACCCGCAGGTCGCCCAGCCCAGGCTGCGCGACGTCGAGCGTGGCGGGTGGAATCGCGATTTTGATCACCGCGGGTTTGCCGACGGTGAAGGTCTGGCGGTACTTCCACTCGTTCGTCTCCAGCGCGAACAGGCGCGACGCCACCACGCCGAGGACAAGCGCGAGGACGGCGCCGGTGCGTCTCCGGCGCGACCGGCGAATCGTTCCACTCATGAGAATCCGAGTTGTTGATACGCGCATCGGCTCAGGGTTTTTGCTCCGGCTCGCGGCCGGGGAGGAAACGCTGATACGCGACCGACGCGACGATCGCGATCACGGCGACCCCGAAAAGCGCGCCGATGCGGTAGAGCGCCTCGAGCCGGGCGAGGTCGTGCAGGAAGAGTTTCAGCAGCGCGACGCCGAGCAGCACGAGCGCAGCGTAACGTCCGGCGCGGACCTGTCGCCAGATGCTGACCAGCAACAGTGCGAGGGCGAACAGCGCCCAGGCGATCGTGTAGGTCATGTCGCGGGCGAAGTGGCCGGAAAACGTGAACGTGAGCACGCGGCTGCCCGGCGTGCTGAAAAAGTCGGCGATCTCCAGGTTGAGCAGCAGAAACGCCAGGATCACCCCGAGTGCATTCAGCAAGGCGACGGCGTTTACGCCAAAGATGCGGCCGCGGGTCTCCGCGTCCGTACTGCTCGGTGGCGCCAGCAGCCGCGCCCCGATGAACAACGCGAGCGTCACGAGTCCGTAACTGTAGAGGTACCAGTTGAAGATCGGCGTGTCGGCCCGCGTGTGATATCTGAGGACCGCGGGGTTCAGCGCCAGCCGGACGAAGGCCGCCACCAGCAACACGACACCGGTCGCGCGCAGGCCCGGATGCGGCACGCGTTGAAACAACCAGAGCAAGGCCGCGCCTTCGAGGGCCCAGCCAATCGTGAGCCACTGGCGGCTGAACTGAATGGGAAACACGAGCGTGATGAAAAGCAGCGCCGCACCGCCGTACCAGGCGAGTTGATTGAGCCGCGCGCGTGCGTCGGCCGGTGGAGCACGCAGAATGGCGACGAGGCTGAGCAGCGGCGGGACGGCAAACAGGGCCGGCAGCGCGCCCATGAACTCGTTGGGCCAGGCCCGCTCGACGACTTTGTAGACGAGCGGAAAATGAACAACTCCGCCCAACGCCGCGATCGCCCAGGGGCCGGTCATCGCGGCAAACCGCCGGCGAACGACGAAGGGATAGATGATGAAAATGACCGCGAACAGCAGCGCCCATCCGATCGTCACGGGCGCTTGCGCCGTCGAGAAGTGGCGGGCGTGCCATGCATATTCCAGCGCCGCCGCACCCGCCAGGGCGCAGGCGGGCAGCCATTCGATCACGAGGATGGCGGCGAGGCCGAGGGTCAGGACAACGAGCAGCAGCGCGTGGCCGAAGATCATCGACGGATTTTCGACCGCCAATCGCTGGGTCATCATGATGAGCAGCAGAAAGGGCAGCAGGGCGGAGAACGCCGGGATCTGTGCCCGCGCGTCGCCGAATAACCCGCTCAGCCTTTCCTCCGTTCCACCCACGCGATCGCCCAACCGGCGGACGAGGAAAATGCTCGCGGCGAAGAACAGAACGGCGAAGCCGCCGATGACGAGGAGAAACTCCCCCGACCCGCCGGTCATCGCCGGCACCCGAAGTATCCACAATCCGGTTGCCCCCAGCGTGAGGACCAGCACGACGGCCACGGCCGCCAGCGACGCCGTCATCAGCGCCAGGCCAATCGCGATCAGGTCGACCAGCAGAATGCACGGCCACAGCGCCAGCGGCACCGGGTCGATCTTGAAGAGCGGCCCCAGCATCAGCAGCAGGGCGAGCGGAGGGAAAAGCTGGCTCCACCACGTGGGCGCGGCATCCGGGCGATGCCGCTCCAACACGATCGGAAACGCACTGTGCAGGACCGCGTACAGCAGATAAAACGCGAGCGCCCAGGGCAGCAGGTCGGCGGTGAGCTGTTCACCCGTCCACGCGGCCATCAGCCCAAACACCACGAGGCCGGCCGCGAGATGCAGCTTGGGCAGGTTTTCATCGAACCAGGCGAGCGCCAGCAGAACGGCATCGGCGAGCAGGACGAACGTGAACAGCAGCCCGGGCCGGCCGGCCACCGCCGGGTAACCGATGAAGGCGGCCGCAAAGCCAAAGGCGACCAACGGAAAGGCCACCGCCGACCAGACAATATAGGGCGAAACACCGCGCGGCTCGCCGACGCGGGCGGCGTCCGTATCCACAGAGCTGTTATCCAATTCGCCGCTTCCGCCTGAGGTGGCCGGACCCCCGGCCGGGCCGAGCCACTTTCGCGCGAGTCCGTACGTGGCGAGAAACAACGCGCAGAACGAGAGGCAAACGACCATCGCGGCTGGCGCTTTCCACGGTTCGAAGTGTTTCCCGGCCCACGCCACCTGCATGATGACCGTGCCGGCGGCGCCGAGGGCGACGAGAAAATGCCAGCGCCGGTACAGCGCCACGGCAATCAAGCCGAGGTCGAGCAGCGCGATGTATCCAAAAAGGCCCATGGGATTATCCCGCCCGGTCGACAGCAGCACGGGCGTGAGAAATCCTCCGACCATTCCGAGGACCGCCACGACGCGGGCATCGAGGCGCACGGCCAGCGCGAACGACGTCACGGTGATGAGCGCCATCAGCAGGAACGTCGGCAGCGGTCCAAAGAACGCGAAGTGGTAGATCGAGTTGCACGCGAACGTCACCGCGTAGAGCACGACGATGCCGGTGGCGCACAGCGTCTGCACCGTAATGCCGTAGCGGGTACGTTTGATCGCCAGCCCGCCGATGATGAGCGCCAGGCCAAAGAGAAAGCCGAGGGCCACGCGGACCTCGGGTGGAATCAGGTCGTGCTCGAACGAGTACCTGACGAAGAACACTGCGCCCAGAAACGCCGCGGCTCCGCCGAGCCAGGCGAAGAGCTTCGCCCCCATGAATTGCTCCCATTCAACAGGAGCGCGGTGCGCCGAAGTCGCCACAAGGCGCGGTGGCGTCGCCCCAGTTGCCAGCGGCGGCGGCGCAACCGCGCGGGGCGGTGTCGCGGCCGGCGCGGGCTGCAGCGGCGGCGGCTCCGCCGCCACGAGCGGCCCGGAGGTTGGCGCCACCACGCTGGACGGAGGTGTCGCCGGAACGGTCTGCGCGGCGGGCGGCGGTGGCACCGGCAGTGGCGGTGGCACGGTGGCGGTGCCGACGGGCGGTTCGACAACGGCTGGACGCAACGGGGTCGGGGCTACGGGATGGGCGCGAATCGCGTCACGCAAGGATTGCAACGCCTGATCGAGTTCAGCGAGCCGCGAAGCCAGCGCGTCGTTTTGATTGCCCAGAGCGATGATTTTATAAATCGCCCATGCCGGGAACACGATCAGGACCAGCACGAGGAGCACTACAAGGATTTGAACCATGCTGGAGCGGCGGGTTGGGAGCGTTATTGTGGGGCGCCTCTCACAAACGCAAGCACCGGCAAACACGGCGGACTGGAGCTGCCTAAAATGGGCGTCCGACCCGGGTCTCTATGCGGTCCGAGTCATTGATCCCCAGAACCAGAGGTCACGCGAAGCCGCGAAGCTCGCGAAGGCGCAGGCCCGGTGGGCGTCACGTACTTTGGTCGTAGATCTCGGGCGTGATGACCGCCTCCAGAGGCCGGCCCGCCACGTACGACTGGAGGTTCTTCAGCGCGAACGCGCCCGCATCCGGGTAGCGATCGATGGTGGGGCCGGCAATGTGCGGGGTGAGCACGACGCGCGGCAGCGCCCGAAAGCCACTGTCGGCGGGCAGGGGTTCCGTCGTGTAGACATCCAGCCCGATCGCAATCCGGTCCTCCCGCGCCACCCGCAGCAACGCCTCCTCGTCCACCACGGCGCCGCGTCCCACATTAACGAATACGCCGCCGGGCCGGATGGACCGCAGCAACCGTTCGGTCACAATGCCGGTGGTGGCCGGAATCAGCGGCGCCAGCTCGATCACGATTTCATGGTCGGCAAAAAGCGCTTCAAGGGAAGCGGCTCGCTCGATGCCGTAAGCGTGCGCGAGTTCCGCCGTCAAATCCGGCGCCAGCGCGGTAATCGGACAGTTCCACGGCTTGAGCAGACGCACCAGCTCGCGCGCGACCGGACCGAAGCCGTGGATGCCAATGCTACGGCAGAAAAGAGAACGGGCGTCGGTGACCCCATTTTTCCACGCGGCATGCCCGGGGTGGTGCATGGCGATGGTCCAGTACGATGCGTTCCGCAGGCACGCGAGAATGTGAAACAGCGCCGCCTCCGCCACCGTGCGCGCAATCGATCCGCCCCAGTTCGTGACTTGCAGCCCACGCTCGAGGTGCCCCCGCGTGAGCAGCTTTTTCACCGAGCCCGTGATGTAACACACATAGCGCAGCCGCGGTGGCAGGAACTCCGGCAGCGGCGGCGTTTTCCAGCAACCGAGCAGCATGTCCGGATTGGTCACGGCGAGCTCCCGCGCAAAGGCGGCCTCGTCGAGCGAGGTTGCATCGATGAGCCGGAACTCGGGCGCGAGGGCGCGGACCTGGGCGATCAGCGGCTGGGGGAGGAACTCGCGGAGTTCCGCCGGCGAGAGGACGGCGAGCAATGAGGAGACACGGGGCATCGATGGGCGCGGCAGCGGAAAGATGAAGGCGGCGGTTGGATCAGGCGGGCGGAAGACACTCCAGGATTTCGGCATGGCTGCCCGCCGGCGTGAACGTCACCGGGCCCAGCCGCGCCGGCAGGAAGACTTTGTCATAGGTGCGCAGGTGGTGCGTTTCGCCTCCGACCTCCGCCATCACCGTTCCCTGGGTGACAATGGCGATCACGGCGCTGGTTTCATCCTTAACCACCGCCCCGCCCAGATGCGTCCGGCAGACGCGGAAGCAATCCGTCTGCCGTGCGCCGATCAGTTCCTCCTGCCACGAGCCAGGCCCGTAATCACGAAGTCGGCGCGGTTCGCACCGGATGCGGGCATCAATGTCGACCGGCGTGAGCGGGGCGAAATTGAAAACCGTGAGCGCAAAGTCCAGGTCACGTTTCAGGAATCGCGCGGGCTCGGGCAGCAGATAGCCGGCGCGTTCGAACTCGAAACGCACCACGAGGTCGCTCGGTTCCTGTATCTCAACCATGAACACGCCCGCGCCGAGGGCATGCGGGGTGCCTCCGGGAATGATGAACGTGTCGCCCCGCCGCACCGGAATCCGATCGAAGCACGCCTCGATCGCCGCTATATTCTGGGTCTCTATATAGTCCCGCAGCTGGGCCGGCGCCGGCGGCCGCTGGAAACCGGCATATATATAGCCGGTAGTCTCGGACGCCGCCTCGATAGGAGCGGCGCCCCTGCCACGTTCGCGCTCCCCGCGCACCGCCAGGACGTAATATGCCTCGGTCTTGCCGCTCGGTGCTCCCAGCACGCGCCGGGCGAACTCACGGGTCGGATGAACCTGGAAATGCAGCCGCGTGCCACTGTCGAGGAACTTCACCAGCAGCTGCGGCTGCGCGCCGTATTGGCGGACATGATTCGCGCCGAGGAAATATTCGGGATCGCTCGCCAGCAGTTGCGCAAAATCGCGGAGCTGCGGGTCGTGCCCGACGCGCACCGGCGACAGACCCTCGCCCGGCTGGTCGCGCCCCGGATTTACCGCCCGGGTCGTCGAAGCAATCCAGTCCTCCGCCAGATGCGTGTCGGCCGGCTCCGGCACTCCCGCGAGTTCGTCGAGCGTCCGGCCGCCCGGATACGTTCGCCACACGCGATTCGGCGGGAGGAGGATCAGCTTATGACGGTGCGGGGGCACGGGATGGCGAACCTCAGCCTCAGCAGCGCCCTCAGAACGTGAGCGAGTAGGTGCCGACGATCGTAAACGGATCGCCCTGGGCCGCGGAGCCCCACGTGTACCGCTGGTCGAACAGGTTCTTCGCGTTGATCTGCACCTTGTGACTGCGCCGCGCGGTATCGCGCCAGCGGTAGCCGACCGAGGCCTCGTAGATGTCGAACGCTTCGTTCATGATGCTTTCGCGCCCGTCGCCCACGCGTACGGAACCCGTCGTGAGCACGGCACCCTCCGGCTGACTGGCAAACGGCAGCAATCCGTTCGGCATGCGATTATTCACGATCGGGTTCGTGGCGCTGGCGGTCAGGGTCCGGCCGGACCCGGCATTCACGACCGACTCGCTGTAGTATTGGGCGCCGAAGGTGGCGTAGAGTCCCTTGAGCCGGCCCTCGCGAATCTCGAAACGCGAGGCGAGTCCGGCCGTGTGCTGCGGCACGCGGCGCGGCGTCGTGTTGACCAGAAAGCGGAATTCGTCGTTGGAAGACGTGATGGCGTCAGCGTAGCCGTATCCACCCAGGAATTGCAGCGAGGGCGTCAGCGAGAAGTTGAAGTCGGCTTCGAAGCCCTGCGAGGACTCCTCGCCGGAGAGCACCACGACGCGATCGCCCGTCGTGGCGCTGCTGGTCTCCCGCGCGATGTTGCGTCGCGCGATGTCGTAATAGGTGGCCGTAACATTCAGCCGGTTGTCGAGCGCCACGAACTTGAAGCCTGCTTCCGCCCCTTCGCCGGTTTCATTCGGCAGCGGCGTGCCATCGATGTTGAACCGCGCCTGCGGCAGGAAGGTCGTGCTCTGGTTGGCGAACAGCGTGATGGCCGGCGTCAGGTGAAAATTCACGCCGACTTGATACGTCGTGTCGTCGAGATCGTAATCGAGCGCGTTGCGGTTGAGCCGGTCGTTGACCTTGTTCGCGACGGTGTCGAAGCGACCGCCGGCGAGAAGAATCAGCCGGCCATTGACCAGGGTCGCGCGCTCGCTCACGAACACGCCCCAGTTGTCGACGGTGCTGCGCAGGTTCTCGCGTTCGTCGGTGTAAAGGCTGCGGTTGTCGATGAACGAAACGAAATTGTAGTCGGGGTTCGCGATCGAGAGGCGCGGCGAGATGTTGCCGGGCAGGGCCGCCGTCGCAGAGGGCATCCGCGCTTCGTAGGCGTCTTCGGTGGTGCGGTTGTAATCGAGCGTGAAGAGCAGCCGGTGGTCGACCGCGCCCGTCTTGAATGAGCCGAGCACGTCGGTCTGGAAGCTCGTCGCGCCTTCGTCGATCGGTCGCCACACCGGAATCCGGGGGCCGGGACTTGCCGTGGAGCCGTTCGCGATGGCGTTAAACTCGGGCCGGTACGCGTCGCCGGAAATATTGATTCGATCGAAACCGCGGTCGAACCAGTTGGCGCCCGCGCGCAATGACCAGGTCTCGTTCAGCCGGCGCTCGAACGTGCCCGTGAGGGTGAACACCTCGCGATTGTTGTATTCCTTCGGACCCTGGTGGTTGAAATTGAAAACTTCGGTGGCGAGCCGCGCCCACCGGTTGTAGGTACGATTCTGGGACGCCACCCGATAGGGATCAGGCACATTGAGCAGAATGAACGGCGGCACGGAGTTGCCGCGGCGCTCGTGGCGATAGAGATACTCCACCTCGAAACTCAGGCTCGTGTCCGGCGCCGGCTTCCACATCAGCTGCGTGGACGTTGTCCATTGGTCGTTCTCCTTGAAGGGCTGGTTGTACTTTCGACCGGTGGCCGCGAGATCCTGCCGGTAGAAAAACTGCCGGTGGGAGCCGATCGGTCCGGTCGACGAGGCCTGGGCGCGCCAGAACTCGTCCGTGCCGGCCGCGAGGCTCACGCTTTGCTGCGGCGTGGCATGGGGTTTTTTGGTCACGATATTGATCACGCCGCCCGGGAGAATCTTGCCGTAGATGGAGGCGGCCGGCCCCTTGATCACTTCGGCGCGATCGACGTTGACCTTGTCGATCAGTCCGAGCCGGCGAAACCCGTTCCGCAGCTGATTGCCGGAGGAAAAGCCGCGCAGCTGATAATCGCCCTGCGTCTCGTTGGGCGAGAACGAGCTGACGTAGGCGAACTGATCCTTCAGTTCATATGCCGCGAAATCGTCGATGAACTCGGCGGTGATCACGTTCACATTGAACGGCAGATCACGCAGCTTGCTCGCGACGCGCGTGCCGGTGATCGACTCGGCGGCGACATAGTCGTTGGTCTTGCTGGCCGAGACGGAAAACTCCGTGAGCGTGATGACTTCGTCGCTGGCCGGCGGCGTATTCGGCGGGTTGGACTGGGCGGACAGCAGGGCCGGAGCCAGGGCCAGCACCAGTGCACGGAGGATAGTTTTTGTATTCATATTTCCATTGCAGGTTTGCGCGACTGAGAAAGGAGGACCAACCCGACCGTCAAGACGAGCCCGCCGCAACCGACGAAGGCGATGCGGCCGAGCGGTGGGTTGGGGATCAACGCGAGCAGGATGACGAAGGCGCCATACGCGATGGCGAGCCAGCCGATGACGCGGGACTGGCGGGAGTCGTTGGCGTTGTGCGCGCCTTCTTCGCGATCGAAATCCACGGGCGTGTTCATCTGCACGAAGAACGTTTCAATGTCCGCTTTATAGGCCGGCTTGGTCTGGCGCCAGAACAGCTTCGTGCCGATGAACCAGGCGGAGGCGATGATCACGTTGCCAAAAAACTGGATACCCTGGATCCAATATTCGCGCGACTCGGCGTCGAGCGGATGCGGGACCCCGAAGAAGCGTGAAGCCCACTCGGGGGTGAGGGCGTCGCTGATGAAAATCGAGCAGATGAAACCCACGAGCACCGTGCTCCACGCGGACCAGGGCGGCGTATGGCGGATGATCAAGCCGAGAAGCAGGGGGACGAGGATCGGAATCGAAACGAGGATGCTCACGTTCTGCATGAGCTTGAACAGCCCGACGCCGCGCAGCTGGCTCATCTTGAGCGCGACGAAAATGACGATCACGCCAAGCACCACCGTCGCGATTTTACCCACGCGCAACAGGTGCCGGTCGGTGCCAGCGGGCCGGAAATGCGGCTGATAGAAATTTTTCAGGAAGATGCCGGCGTTCTTGTTCAGGCCGGAATCCATCGAGGACATGGTGGCGGCAAAGATCCCGCTGACGAGGAGGCCCATCATGCCCACGGGCATCACCACGCGGGAGATCGCGATGAAGGCGGCCTCCTCCGGGTTCTTGAGATGTGGGAACTCGGTGTGGAGGTCGGGAAACAGCGCGCGTGCGGCCATCGGCGGCACGAACCAGATCACGATTCCGAACAGGAACAGTCCGGCGCCGAGAAAACCGGCCCAGCGTGCGTGCCGGCTGTCCTTCACGCAGAGGTAACGGGTGCAATCCAAGAGATTATTGGTGGAGTTGATCTGCTTCAGGAGCATCGCCAGGCACCACAAGCCGAGGAAGTCCTTCGAAAACACCTGACCGAAATCGAGGTGCGCCGGGGGAAGTTTCGCGAGAAAGCCCGACACACCGCCGAGGTGCGCGATGGCCAGGACCGTCACCGCCAGGCAAACCGGCATGAGGATGAGCACCTGGATGAAGTCGCTCGCGAGCACGGCCCAGCTGCCGCCGATCAGCGCGATGATCAGGACCACGAGACCGGTCGCCATGATGGTCAGCGACAGGTCGGCGCCGAAGACGGCGGCAAAAAAGACGCCGAGGGCGTTCAGCCAGATGCCGGCCTGCAGGGTGCCGAGCGGAATTTGCAGCCAGGTGAACACTTGTTCGCTCGCGCGGCCGAACCGCTGGTGAATGGCCTGGACGGCGGTGATGACCCGGAGCTGCCGAAATCGCGGGGCGAAGTAGAGGGCGTTGACGAGGAATCCGGCGGCGTTGGCGAAATAGATAATCGCGACCGGCCACCCATCGCTGTATGCTTTGCTGGCCGCGCCGGTGAAAGTCCAGGCGCTGAACGCCACCATGAAAGCGGATCCGCCCACCATCCACCACAGAGCCTTGCCTCCGCCCCGGAAGTAATCGCTGACGTTGTGGACGAAATGCCGGAACACCCAGCTGATCGCCAGCATGTAGGCGAAGTAGAAGGTGAGAACGGCGTAATCGTACCAGGTCATGCGTGGCGGGGTGCGGCCGGAAGTGATTCGATTTTAATAATTATCAGCCCACAAGGGAAAAATGGATTCGCGTGAGCCGGTGGTGGCAAAAGGTGCATCCCGCGCCGAAACATTGCAGGCGCGAAATCTCCTCCTTCCTCCCCAGAACCCAGAACCAAGAACCAATAACCCTCCGCACTCCGCCCTCCGCCGTCCTCCGTCATCAGTTGTCCGCCCTCCGCCGTCGGTCATCCGTCCTCTGAAATTCTGCCCATGAAAAACACGCCTCCGGCGCTGCTGCTCGACCGCGCCACGGTCGCTTCGCTCCTGACGCTCGACGGCTGTATCGACGCGGTGGAGACGGCATTCGCGGCGCATGCGCGCGGCGAGACCCTCGCCACGGAACGGCTGCATGTCGACGGGTTGGCCGGCGAATTTCACGTCAAAGCGGGCGGACTGAAGACGCCGCGTGCCTGCTTCACCTGCAAGGTGAACGGCGGCTTTTTTCAAAATCGCACGCGCCGCGGCTTTCGCCGAAAAAATGCGCGACGACCTTGGGCTGGACGTGCAGGCCACAACGGATCTGGGCGCAGCGACGTGCGCCAGTGACGTGATCGTCACGTGCACGCCGGCGAAGAAATGGTTTCTCGGCCGGGAGCACGTTCGTGCCGGGACGTTCGTCGCGGCGGTGGGAGCCGACAGCCCGGACAAACAGGAGATCGAGCCCGAACTCCTGCGGCAGTCGGCGGTGGTTTGCGATCGGGTTGCGCAGTGTGCCGATGTTGGTGACCTCCACCACGCGATCGCCGGCGGACTCATGTCGGCGCAGGATGTTAGAGGTGAGTTGGGCGCGGTGATTGCGGAGCTCACGCCGGGCCGGAAGTCCGCCCAGGAAATCGTCGTCTTTGATTCGACGGGCACGGCGTTGCAGGACGCCGCCGCCGCCGCACTCGTGTATGAACGAGCCATCGCGGCCGGCGCCGGCGCTCGTTTCGCATTCTGGGGTTAGTAGCCGCGAGCACCCGCAAGTGGAGGTGCGACTTCGTCGCTGCGAGCGCCCGCGAGTGCCACCCCACTCGCTGGCGATCACCGCCACGACTCAGACGCTCACAGCCACGTTTACCTGCAGGACCAGCTCTCCATCGGCGAACGCTGGCGGTTGATGGCGGGCCTGCGGTATGAGGATTTCAAGGACAGCCGTCGCAGCCCGACGGTCGACGCGTTTTCCGACGACGTGTTCACCTATCGCGGTGCCCTCGGTTACAAGTTCCAGCCGAACCTGCTCGCGTATTACAGCTACGCGATGGGTCTGAAGCCGCAGACACTCGGCGACGAGGATCGCAACGGGCCGTTCCCGCCGCAGGAAAGCGCCTCGCACGAACTCGGCGTGAAATGGGATGTGTTCAACAACCGGCTGAACCTCACCGCCAGTGTATATGACATGACCAAGACCAACGTCCTCGAGCGCGACCCGACTCCCGGCGTTCCGAGCACGTGGCTCGCCCCCGTCGGCGAAGTGTCCAGCCAGGGTTTCGAACTGGAAGCCAGCGGGCAGGTCTCCCACGCGTGGAGCCTTTCGGCCAACTATGCGTATAACGACGCGAAGGTCAGCAAGGCAGGCGTGTTCGGCACGCTGATCGGCAGCCGGTTTCCCAACGCACCACGGCACAAGGCGGGACTCTGGACACGCTACAACTTCATCAAACAAAAAATCGGCGTGGCCGGCGGCATGACCTATGTGGGTGAACGGCCCAACTTCACCGCGGCCCAGGATTTCCCCGGGCCGGCCTATACGATCTATAATGCTGCACTTTACTACCGCTGGGAAAAGGTCCAGTTCAGCATGAAAGTCGAGAACGTCACCGACAAGGTCTACTCGCGCAGCGTGCTCGGCGGCGAGGGGCACTTCCCTGGTACTCCGCGCAATTATTTGTTCTCCGCCATCTACCGGTTTTGATGTCCATCCAGACCCTTTTTCGCTGGCATCTTTGGTTCGGCCTGATTTCCGGCGCGTGCATGTTCGTGGTCGGCGTCACGGGCGCCATCGCCGTGTTCGCGCCGGAGATCGACTGGCTCGTGCTCAAACCGCTGCGCGTCAGCGCCGTGCCGCTGGATGTGGAAACGGTGCTCGCCAACGTGCGCGCCGCCTACCCCACCGCGCGGATTGGATCGCTCCACCTGTCGGTGCGGCCCTCGTTTGCCCACGTCGCCGCACTCCTGGTTCCGAAGCAGGCGAACACACCGGCCCGCCGCATCGACGCGTACGTGAATCCATTTACTGGACACATCCAGGGTGAGCGTGTCGTCAGCGGCGGTTATTTCTCGTCCGTCTATCAATTCATCCGGCAGACGCATGTGCGACTCCTGATGGGGCTTTGGGGGCGCGTCTTCGTCGGCGTGCTCGGCGTCTCGCTCGTGCTCTCCTGCGCCACCGGACTCTGGATCTATCGCGGCTGGCTCGAGAAAATGTTCACGCTGCGGCTCAGCGGCGGCTGGGGGAAACGCGCACCCTGGGCCGAGGCGCACAAGTTCATCGGCGTGTGGTCGCTGGCGTTCAACCTTGTGATTGGGGCGACCGGGGCCGTGCTCGGGCTCGAAAATCTCACCAACCAAATCCGTTCGAAATGGCTGCGCCCGGCCAGCGTGAAGTCGACCGTCGCGCCCGCGGTGAAACCGGCGGTGACAGCCGAAATGGATGCCGCCGGCGGCACCAACCGGACCTCCGCCGCCACCCCTTCGCTTCCGCTCAATACGCTGCTGGCAAGAGCGAAAGCCGAATTTCCCGACCTCACGCCGCGGGTCATTACACTGCCGACGCGACCGGGCGGACCGCTCGGCATTCGCGGCGACGTGCCGAGCATGTTCGTGGCGCAAAGCCACGTCCGCTCGGCCAATGGCATCACGCTCAACTCCGCCACCGGCGCGGTCATCAACAAGGTCGACGGCCGGCAGACGACGGGCTGGACGCATATCTATTGGACGTTCGATCCGCTGCACTTCGGCTACTTCGGCGGACTGGTGACGAAGATCATCTGGTTCATACTTGGTCTGACTCCCGGCGTGCTCGCGCTGACGGGCGCGTGGATGTGGTGGAAGCGTCGGTCCCGCGCCACGACTCCCGCGAAAGCCACGCCCGAAGCCTCCGCGGCTGGCGCGCGTGCCACGAAATGGATCAGCATGGGCGCCGGCGTCGTCACGCTGGCGGGAGCGTACGCGATGGTGGCGATGCATTTTAAAAACTGGGCTTTCACGGCGCGGCTCGCGGAGTTCTGGCTGGTGAAGCCCGTGGCGATTGCGCTGTGCGCGTTTCCGGTGACGATTTTCCTCGCCTGGCTCGCGGTGCGTATGCGCCAGCGCCACTGGGCCTTCAGCAGCGCCTGCGTTTTGATGGGCGGCTGGTACCTGCTTCTCACCGGCATTCTGCTGCCCTGAGCGGACCCGCGGCATTACGCTGCAACGTCCATTGGGTGTGCATACGGTGCCCGGCGTGGCATGGGCGTCCCGCCCATGAAGTTCGTTGTATACAACCGCGCCGGGCGTCCCGACCAAGTCTCTCCCTGACCTCCCCCGATCGCACGCCGTCCGTCCACTCGCTGGCCCTCGCAGCTACGGGCTCGTAGCTACGGGCGGGCCGCCATGCTACCGCGTTCGCTCAGCCGCGCTGAAATATTCAATCGCCCGATACACCCGCTCGTTGAGCCGCTTCATCGACGTGACGAGTTCCGGATAGGGTTCATAGCGATTGGTGACGATGCCCTTGTTCGAATCCCGGTTCGAGGGATCGACCTTCAGATTCTCGGGATCGTTGTCCACATATTTGAACCAGTGCCAGCCGACGCAGCCTTTGTCTTCCAGCAGCGCGAGGGTGAAGTTCTCGTAGAATTTTCCGCGATCAGCCTGGGTCTTCACCGTCCAGCCCGCACCGCTCATGTTGCTGAGCCCGACCGCGTCCATGCCCTTCGCATACCATTCCGTGACCACAAACGGCCGGCGCGCCTCCCGCGTCCACATCGCCATTTTCTGCGCGTCGGGTGTCCAGGCATGGTAATAATTCACGGCGACCACGTCGAGGAGACGGCCGCAGGCCCGCCACACTTCCGGATAATTGATCGCGCCGCCGTGCAGCCGCGGCCCCAGCACCATGTGGTTGGGATCGTACTTGCGAATGGCCCGGGTGACCACACCGAGATAGCGGTCGACCAGCAGCTCGAGAAACGCCTGCTTGTCCGCGTCGGTGATGTCCGTGGCGCCCGCCGTCGCGCCCCGTCGCCCGCGGAGAAACGCCTGGGCCACTTTGAAACCCGGATCGTTCGGCGCCAGTGACAGATAACTGGCGAGCGCCTCGCGCTTCAACGGCAGCTCGTTGTCGGTGAAATGGCCGAGCAGCCAGGGATCGTCCTTCTGGGCCGAAAGTTGCCGGGCATGTTCATCGCAGAAAGTTTCGAACCCGGGGTCGAAGACAAATATCGCATCCTTCGGATAACCCATGTGCCCAGGTTGCTGATACGTTCCGCCGCGGCGTTTGCCGTAGCCACTCATGAAATTCCAGATCCGCGTGTAGGCGAGCGGGCGGGTGACGGCCCGGAGTCGCTCGGTATCGGACCACGAGCCGAGCCCGTTGAAACCGAGTTCGCGCAGCCAGTTCGTCGTGCCCCCGGCCCAGCCGGCGACGCTGCCAAATTTCGCCTGCAACGCGGCCTCGGCTTTCGGCGTCGGCGTGGTGCTCACGCTGACCACGGACTTGTCGATGTATAATCCACCGTCCGGATCCACGAGCCACCAGCGGCCGTTGAGCTCTCGAGCATGAAAGAAACCGGTTTTCCTGCCGGTGCGATTGCGCTGCCCGCCGTACGTCGTGAGTTCCGTGTCCGGCTGAGCCGCCGCGAGAACGGGCAGATCGTTCAGCGTACGCGTCGGGTGTGACTTCCACGGCGCGCCGGGTTTTGTCGCCACCTCGACCGGTTCGGTGGCGCGGGCAGGAGCAACCACGAGCAGCATCAGGAACAGGAACCGAGCATGCGTCACGAGCATACCCCCGGGTTTGGCGCACCCTGTTTGGAGAGGCAATGCCGGCGTGGGAGTGGCGTCCCCGCCCATGATTCTTCACTGGGTGCACCCGCATGGGCGTTCCCCCCAAAGTCCTCCCGGCATTTCGCGCCGCACCAACTACGTCACCCACCGGCGATAACCTGTGCCACCACTCGCTGGCGGTCTCTTAGCCACGATCGGGCCCGGAACATCCAGGAGCACCACCCGACGCCCCGCACCACCCGACGCCCTCAACCAACAACCGATAACCAATATCCAATAACCCCAAACCCGCAGTTGCGTCGCAGCCGGACTCTCGTTTGCTACCCGGTCCTCCCATGGCCCCCATCGCCCGCCTCACTGCTCCGTCCACTTTAGTCCTCTGCGCCGTTCTGCTTCCGTGCAGCGGCGGGTTCGCGCAAAATCCGCGACCCACCGGCAAGGCGAACGAAACGTACGCGCAGCTTTGCTCGAGCTGCCACGGCAAGAAACTGGAGGGCGGCCAGACGCCCGCCGGGAATAAAGTGCCCTCGCTGCTCGACGACGAATGGCTGCACGGCGGTGACGATGAGAGCATCGCGCGCAGCATTCGCAACGGCTACCCCGAAAAGGAAATGCCGGTCTGGTCCGCCACCATGCCGGAGAAGGAAATTCGCGCGATGGTCATCTACCTGCGCGAGCAGCAGTCACTGTTCAAGCGCGGCCAAATCAAATTCAGCAAGCCCCAGGAATCCGTCACGGTCCAAAGCGAACTTCACGCGTATCAGCTCAACACCTGGGTCGGCGATGTGACCGAACCGTGGTCGCTGGCGTTCCTGCCCGGCAATCGCGCCATCATGACGGAGAAGCGCGGCAACGTCTTCCTGATCGAAAACGGCAAGCGGTCCGAGCAGCCGCTCACGGGAGTGCCGGCCGTCGACAGCAAGGGACAGGCCGGGCTGTACGACGTGGTGCCGCATCCTGATTTCGCGCGCAACGGCTGGCTCTACTTCGCCTTTGCTGATCCGCAGAAAAACGACGAGGGGAACGCCGTGTGTCTGACGAAGGTGATTCGCGGCAAAATCCGCGACGGCGCGCTCGTCGAGCAGCAAACGATATTTCAGGCGCCGCTCGCGCAGTATCCCAAGGCGGGTGGCCCGCATTACGGTGGGCGGATCGCCTTCGATCGGCAGGGCTATCTTTTCTTTTCGATTGGGGAACGCGGCAATGGCGCCAATGCGCAGGATCTCACCGTGCCGATGGGCAAGATCCACCGCGTGTTCGACGACGGCCGCGTGCCCAGGGACAATCCCTTCGTCAACGACCCGAAGGCGTCCCCCACGATCTGGAGTTACGGACATCGCAACCCACAGGGGCTGGCGATCGATCCCGTGACCGGGCAGTTGTTCGATGCCGAGCACGGTCCCCGGGGTGGCGACGAACTGAACCGGGTGGAGAAGGGGAAAAACTACGGCTGGCCGGTGATCACTTTTGGCATGAATTACGACGGCAGCGCGATGACCGAAATCACGGCCAAGGAAGGCATGGAACAGCCGGTGACGTATTGGACGCCTTCACCGGCGCTGTGCGGAATGAATTTTTACACCGGCAATCTCTTCCCCCAATGGAGGAATCATCTTTTCATCGCCTCGCTGGTGGCGGAGGAGTTGCGGCGGGTTGAACTCAAAGACGGCAAGGTCGTCGCCCAGGAGGTTCTGTTCAAAGAACTCGGCCGAATCCGGCATGTGATCGGCGGCCCGGACGGCGCGCTCTACGTGCTGCTGCCGACGCGGATCGCCCGCATCTCGCCGGCGGATGGCCCCACGTCCTGAGCCATCGCCGCTCCCCGTGGCTGCGAGCGGCCAGCGAGTGGAGGCGCTCGGACTGAATTCGATTCGCGGCTTTCGCTTTGTGAAAGCACCAGCGAGGGACGGCGCCCGACGATCGGATGGGGTCGCGGGGATTGCGCCCCGCGACCCTTCCACACCACCGGACGTGCGGTTTTCCGCATCCGGCGGTTGGAGACAGGCGACGGTCATTTGCATGCCGTCGTTGGTGTCCATGGCAGGAGGAATCCAT
>JBBRCR010000019.1:0-36775 GCA_038204695.1 Opitutales bacterium
ACTGGCAGTATGTCTCCCCGGGCCGCGCGTCAGCGTCACGGTTCCGCGTTTGGTTCCCTGGCGATTCGCAACCTGCCCCCGGCCCTCGCCTCGTTTCCCGTCACTTCGCCAGCGGCTTGAACATCGCTTCGTAGTGCGGCAACGGCTCGAAAATCCCGCCGCTTCGTGCGTAGTAATCGCGGTCCAGTTCGAACACGCCGCGCTTCGTCTGCGCCCAGCTCGCGTCCGGCGCCGGATGATAGCTCCGCATCGCCGCCCAATTCCGGTAATTCTGGTGACCGTTGGTCTCGAGCAACCCGAGACCGGCGAGCCCCGGAAATGAGGCCAGCCGCGCCGCGACGTTCTTGTTCCAGTCGATCAACACGGCATTTACCGTGAGATCCGCGCAGAAACACGGCACGCCGCGCTCATGAGCCACCTGCGCGATTTTCAACGTCATGCTCAGCGTTTTCGCAATGGGCTTCAGCGCGATCGCCTTGTAGCCCATCTGAATTCGCGTCGCGGCGTCCTTGTCCGTGTGCGCGCTCTCGTCGGCCGCGATTCGGACCGGGATGTCGTTCACACTGACATCGAGTTCTTCGGGAAACGGCTCTTCGATCAATGCGATTTGATCAAAGGCGCCGATCGCCTTCGCGTGGTCCAGCAGCTGGAGCAGCGTTTCTTTGCTCTCATACCGGCCGTTCGCATCGAAGTAGTACGGCAGCTTGCCGCTTTCCGTATACGGCGTGCGCGCATCGCCGATGGCGCGGTGAATCTCCGTGAGGCGGGCCTTGTCCTTCGCGAGCATCTCGGCCTGCGTCCCGGGCTGGCCGATCTTGATCTTCATGAAGAAGTAGCCGTCATCGACCGCGGCCTTGATTTCGCTGACCGGGATCGCGTACGCCATCAGCGGAATGCTCGCCACCTTTTCGTGGTGGTGCGCCAGCGCCGGCCGGTAGGCCGCGGGAATCAGCTCGTCGAACGACGTGATCCCGTTTTCCGCCGCGTACAGCAGCCAGGCGGCAAAATCGACGCTGACCAGCGCGTTCAACGCGAATGTTTCGCGCAGCGCCGGATTGGCGGTGATGGTGCGGCCATACGCCAGCACGTCGCGCCAGTTCGCCTCGAGCAGCTCGACCGGGCTGGTGAAGCTCTGTCCCTTCAGCCGCTGCATCGCGTATTCGGTCATGGCATACATCAGCGCGTTGCCCCCGCTTTCCGTGTGTTCGGCAAAGACGCGCGCGTCGCTCCAGAGCACCCCCTGCGTCGCCAGCCCGAGACCGCTCTTGCCGGTCGTGCTCTGCAAGCGCACGGCGGTCTGCCAGTTCTCGGTGGTGTACCCACCCTTGAAACCGAACGGCCGGATCAGCGGTTCGCGTTCGAAATCAGCGTTGATGCCCGCAATGGTGATGCGACGGGCCGGCGGAGATGACGGGGAGGCGGTGTTCATGGTCCGCCATTCAGAACAACTCGAAGGGCAAGGGCAAGTGGCGCGCGACGGCGGCAGCGGGTGCTGTGCCACCGCCGGTGTACGTCATCCACTCGCTGGCGCTCGCAGCCACTACGCGCTTGCGCCGCTCGTCGTCGAAGAATGCACGCCGCAAAACATCAGACTCCAGGCTAGGCTAGCACTGCCCTTTGCCCACAAATTCGCCATCGCGTATGGCGTCGCGCCAAGGGCGCGGTTGACCGGAAGGGCGACTTTCCAGTCGCCCGGGACCGGTCTACCGAACGTACTTCGGCGGCAGGAAAGCCGCCGCTCCGGTGCGAATGCCGACGTGCTTGGCCAGAATTGTGGGGCCAGCGCAGGGCCAGCAGGACGGAGAACAGAGGATGAAGACAGGGGAGACGGGGAAAAGGAGTAAGACGCGGAAGATTCCGAAGTCTTCCGAGTCTCGCGTTCTTCATCTGTGCGCTCTGTGACCAAGCCTTGGTGTGGTTTCGCTGTCACATTGGGCTGACGGTACCGGCCTATACTCCCTCCTCGCTACCCGCTACTCACCACCGCGTACCCGCTACGCGCCACTTCCAACCTCACGTCAGCTGCTGCTTCGCCATGTACCCTTTGAGCGCCTGCAGATCGTTGCGCATGTAGGTGGCGAACTCCTTCAGCTTTTCAGTCTCGGACATTTGCTTCGTGGCGCGTTCGAAGGGCGGGTATTCAAGATGTACGGACATCGGCCCGCCGATGCCCAGATCGCGGACCAGTTTGAAGTACTGGTCGAAATTCACGATCCCCTGCCCGATCGGCACATTTTCAATCGTGGCCTTGCCGGGTGACTGCATCCATTTGAAATCCTTCAGGTCGGTGCAGCGCACCCAGCGGTGAATGAGCTGGAGGGCGAGGGGCCACGACTGGCCGCCCTCGGCCGTCGCATGCCGGATGTCGTACTGGACGCCAATCCAGCGGGGATCGAGATCCTTGAGCAATTCGTACGAGTCCCACAGCGGCGCACCGACCCGGATGCCGGCGTGGTTCTGAATCGCTCCGTGGATGCCATGGGCGCGATTCAAATCCGCGAGCTCCTTGAACACCGGCTTCAGTTTCTGCAGCGATTCGGTGATGCCCAGCTTGTCGTCGTACTTGAAGTTGCCGAAACGGTAACATTTCACCCCGAGTTTGGCCGCGGTCTTTACCATGATTTCGGTGTTCTGACCGCGCGCGTCCGTGATGTCCGTCGTGATCATCTCGACTTTCAGCCCGGCTTTCCGCGCCGCTTCGATCGCACGCGGGAGATCCTCCTGCACCTTTTCCGGCAGGACATGCCCGCCGACCCGGACCGCATAATCGATTCCGCCAAAACCCGTGTCGGCGATCAGTTTCGCGGCACCGTCATACGACAGCCACTGTAACGGCTTTGCGAATACATGAATCGTCGTCGGTCCACTGCGGGGCGGGGCGGAGGAAGTGGCGGGTTCCTTGGTCTTCTTCGATTTCTTCGGCTCGGCGGCATGGCCCGTGGTGGGCAGCTGCACGAGTGGCAGAGCGGCGCCGGCGAGGGCGACTTGGGCCAGAAAATGGCGACGCGAGGTGGGGGCGATTTCAGAGGGAGTATTCATGGAGAATCGACTGCGGCGGAACGTGCCGGAACGATTCGAACGCTGCGCCCGTGTTCGCCTCGGGTCAACCGCTCAGCCTTTTCCGCCCCGCAGCAGGATCAGATACTCGACGCCATTCGTTTCAAATTCACGCCAGTAGTTGTCCTCGAGCGCCGCGAGCCGCTCGTCCTCATCCGGCGTCAGCTCGTCACTCATCTTGGTGGAACCGAGTTCGGTGCGCAGGTCGCGCTCGGCGAGACGCCCGACGATTTCGCTCCAGAATGCGTCCTCCACGAATTGATCGATCTTCTCCTCCACCGGGCCGGACGTGAGTTTCTCGCCGGGAAAATATTGCCCGTTCACATCCACCTCCACCAAATCGGCGCAGCCCATCGGCTCGGCGAGCGCGAAGGCCTTTTGCGCGATATCGGCATACCGTTCCGGCATCGTCGCAGGGTCGTCGGGCCGCGCGCCGGCAACCCAGAGCCCCAGATGCACCAACTCGAGCAAGCGCCCGTATTCCTTCGTCGTAAACGACACCTTCATGACACCAACAGAGGAAGCGGAACGCCGCGGCGTGCAAGGGCGGAGTCAGGAGGTGTGTGTCCGGCCGTGGAGCACGCGTGAGCGCATACCATTATGCACAGAGTAATCCCCACGGGCGGGACGCGTCCGTGCGACTCGGAACATGGGCGGGGACGCCATACCTTTATACACATCGTCAGCCACGGGCGGGACGCCCGTGGGACGAAGAACATGGGCGGGACGCCCATGCCACGCCGGCCACGGCCCGCGCACCGAATTGAATCAGACACCGGCGTCCCGCCCGATGGTTCGAGGTGGCTCGGGCGTTCCCGCCCATGTTTCCGTGCAGCTTTTCCCTTTGCGCTCTCACACCGGCTTCGACGCCGGCTTGATTCGCACGAGTCTCAACTTGGCCGGGTCCGCGGCGAGCTCGCCCGGCGGTCCAAATCCAGGACCGCCGGGCGGTACAAAACCGCGACCCCCGCGGCCACCAAAACCTCCCGGCCCGCCGCCGCCCGGCGGCATCGGCGCCATGCCGCGTCCCGGAAATCCGCCGCGTGCGCCCCGCGCCGGGCTCATCCCCGGCCCACCCGGCCCGCCGAAACCGCCCGTCGATGGTGCGTCGACCTCGGCCACGCTTTCGTAATCCGCGCCCACGGGCAGCGCGTTCTCGACGGCGTCGATGCTCCGCGCAAACCAGTAGATCGGCCGGCCATCCGCCCACTGTTCGAGGTCAGCCCAGATGCGCGCCCGGCGTTCGGCTGGCCCGAGTCCAGCGTAGCGTTCCTGCTGCGCCTTGTTTTTCCCCACCTGCTGCGGGCTCGGCCGGTTCTCGTCGTCATCACCGCCTTCGCCTCCGCCCATGAAGCGCACGCCGCCGCCCCCAGGTCCGAGCCGCGGGCCCATTCCGGCCACCATTATTTCCTCGGCCAGCTTCCAACGTCCGACCGCGTCCAGGCTTTCCGCGAGCTGGCGGTCCACCACGAGGACGCTGCCGTCCGGTATTTGCTTTTCGGCGACAACGCGGACCGCCGCCGCGCTCTTGAGCGTGGTCTTCATTCGCGCCAGCGCCTGCCCCGAGCCGGCGCCCGCCACCAGCAATTGCAGGGCCAGCACGAATCCGGCGGCGATGCGGCCGGCGGTTCCCAGCGTCGCCGCCAGATGGCTCAGGAGCCAGGCGCCGGCCACGGCGAAAAAGGGAAACGTGGGCAGCAGAAAACGGAGATTCCCCGTGCCCGCCCCGCCGCCCGGACCGCCAAAATAATAGGCCATGTACACCAGCAGCAGCGGCACCACGAGGCCGGCGTAGAGCAGGCCGTCCGTCCGCCACCGGCGATCCGCCGCCAGGGCCGCGATGCCCGCCGCGCCAAACGCGAAAAACAGCGCCAGCCCCGGGCCGCCGAGGCTCTGGAGGTAAGGCACCGCGTGGGTCAGAAAATAGCCGACGCCGAAACCCGTTTGTTCGTTGGTGAGCGCGTATCCAGTTCGCCAGAACGCGCCGTACGCGATCGCATTGTGGATCAGCAGCGCCCCAATCGGAATGGCCGCCCCCGCCACGGCCGGCCACGCGCGCCACAGGGGGCGCACCCGCCACGCGAGCCAGCCGGCAATGGCGAGACCGCTGATTGCCTCCGGGTACCGAATGGCCGGAATCGCTCCCAGCAGCCCACCGGCGAGCAGTCCCCAGGCAATTGAAAGCGTGACCTCAAATCGCCGCAGGGCGAGAACCCCCGCCACCAGGAAAAACGTCGCCGCGACATGCGCGTCCGCATCGAGCGCGTGCTGGTTCAACACCGGCAGTGAGGCGACCACCGCGGCCGCCACGACCGCAAACCACGCTCCCATGAGTGGACGCGCCAGGAAGAACACGAGCAGCACCGTTGCACTCGCGAGCAGCGGATTCACGAGCAGCGCGGCGCTCAAGCCGCCGATTTTCCAGGCGGCGGCGAACAGCAGGGGAAGCCCCGCGGGGTAACGGCTGTGAAAGACGCCGTCCGCTGTCTCCAACCAGTGCATACCGACATACTGGGCCGGTGATTCGGTGGAAAAGGCGGTGCGCCCCTCATTGGCGATCAGCCGCGCCTGCACCACATAGCCGTTGGCGTCCGGGCTCATGATGGCCGGAGCGAAATGAGCCAGCACCCAGAACAGATGAATGACCGTCAGCGCGAGCGCGCACGCGGCGGGCGGCACCAGAAAACGTCTCCGCAGTTCAACGCGCTCGCCGTCGATCGCGTCGGCCGGCGTGGGGAGCTGCGTTTCGGAGGACATGCCGCGAAGGGACGTCAATTACGAACGAAGGTTGCATGCATCGGCTCTTGCCCTGAGGCCGGGAACTCAGCGGTGGCGCCCAACGAATCACTTGCCGGTCGAACGGGCCGAAGAAAATGGAATTTGCATTCGCGTTATCACCGTTTTGCCGCCGGCCCGCGGAGGTTCGAACCACCATGCGCTCGCCGCCTGCAATGCCGCGTACGCGAACGCATCGTCATTCGCCGAAAACACGCGCGGTAGTCGCACGCGTCCGTTACTTCTTCGACTCGTCAATCACCAGGAACTGGTTCCGGCCATTCCGGAAAACCAGCACCATCACCTTCGGCCCCTTGATTTCTTCGCTGAGCTTCACGGCGCTTTCCGCATCCGTCACCGGCCTACGATCGAGTTCCAAAACCACATCGCCTTCGCGCAAACCTTGTTTCGCCGCCGGGCTGTCCGGATCGATTTCCGTGATGAGGGCGCCTTTGACCCGCGCCGGAATCTGTAGCCGGTCGCGCAGTTGCGGCGTGATGTCACCGACCGTGACCCCGTTCAGCACGCCTTCATCGGGTGCAGGCGTCCCCGGGGTGCCGCTGCGAGCCAGGTTGTCATCGTCGCGGCGACCCAGCTTCACGTTTGCCTTCTGTGCTTTTCCATCGCGCAGATATTCCACGGTCACCTGGGTCTCGGGCGCGATCTGGCTCACGGTCAACAGCAATTGTCGCGCATCGCGAATTTCCGTGTTGTTCACGCGCGTGATCACGTCACCGGACTTTAGTCCCGCTTTCTCGGCCGGACTGTCCTCGGTCACTTCGGTGATCAGCGCGCCCTTCTCCGCCTTGAACTGCGAGGTGAGCTCCTCCGTGAGATCCTGCGGCGCCACCCCCAGGAAGCCGCGTTCGACCCGCCCGGTGTTCACCAGTTGCTCGGTGATCGAGCGGACGAGATTAATCGGGATGGCGAAGCCGACCCCGTTGAATCCGCCGCTGCGGCTCAGTATCGCCGTGTTGATGCCGACCACTCTGCCATCGGTGTCGAGCAGCGCGCCGCCGGAATTCCCCGGGTTAATGGCGGCGTCGGTCTGAATGAAGTCTTCGAAAGGCCCGATGCCGACACCACGGCTGAGCGCGCTCACAATTCCCCGGCTCACCGATTGCCCCACGCCAAAGGGGTTGCCGATTGCGAGAACAACATCGCCCACTTGCAGCTGTTCGCTGTCGCCGAAGGTGGCGGGGGAGAGGCCGCTCGCCTCGATCTTGAGCACCGCGATATCGGCCAGCGCATCGCGCCCGACGACCTTCGCGTCGTAGCGCTTGTTCGATTCGCCGATGGACACCTTCACGTCGTCGGCTCCCTCGATGACGTGATTGTTCGTGAGAATATAGCCATCCGCCGTAATCACGACGCCCGAACCGAGCCCCTGCTGGGTTTGATCGGGAATTCGGCTGCTGCCGCCCTTGCGCGACCCGCCGCCACCGCCGCCTCCGCTTCCACCGCCCCCGCCTCCACTGCCCGGCATGCCGGGGATGTTTTCAAAGAAACGACGCAGGGCGGGGTCGTTCAGGAACGGATACATGTCCTGCGCGCGCACCGTCTTGCTGGAGTGAACGTAAACGACGCTCGCGGCGGTGCGTTTGATCATCGGCGCGTAGCTGACCCGGTCCGGGGCGTCCCGGTTGATCGGCTTCCGGTCGACGTTCAGCTTCAGCTGTTCCCGTTTTTCGGGCTGCTTCGAATCGGTCGCTTTTTTGTCTTTGCCGGACGTGGTCACCTCGCCCTTGCGGGCTTTCTTGTCGGTTTTTGTGTCAGCGGCCCAGACGGTCAGCCCGGCGGTGCCGGCGAACGCGACGAGGAAGGCCAGCACGAACACGAGGGCGTTCGGAGGGAGTTTCGGTTTCATGGCGAAAAGAGAATGGAGCGTGAAAATGCCGGACCGGATGGCCGGCGAGGCGCTGAGACTTTTTCTAGCATAACAGGTTCCTGTCTCGTTTAAGCCGCTGTCAGCGAAAAGCAAACCAGGCCCGCCGTTTGATGGGTCGGGAAAGCGCCGGATGAGGAGTTGCGCAGCGGCGAACAACACGGCGGCCGGCCATTCCGCCGGTCAGAGACGCGGCGCTACTCGAACCGACGCGATTCGATCCAAAGCGTGAAATTTCGCCCATCGTGGCTGCGAGAAGCGAGCGATTGGATTGTCTGCGAACGCGCGCCATGCTTGCGCGTCGACCCATCCCTATCGCCTCTCTGCCGGGTCGCTCGAAGTAGCGCCGGTCTCCGACCGGCGGCTGGTCTCAATCGAAACACCAGCCTCCATTTTTCCGCGACAGACCGCCGGTCAGAGACGCGGCGCTACTCGAACCGACGCGATTCGATCCAACCTAAAGCCTAAAGCGCGGAACATTCGCCCATCGTGGCTGCGAGAAGCGAGCGAGTGGATGAAGCCCGACTTCCAGGCTCAGGTTTACTCCGGCAGTGGCGCCGGCTCGGGTCGCGGGTTCCTGGCGTCGAAATTCGGGTCCGGACCCGGCGGCCCACCCCGACCGCCGCGCCCGCTCCGACCGCCGCGCGCCGCGTCTGCCGCGCTCATCGGCGGGAATTCCGCCGGCAGGTGTTGCCCGGCGAACCCGAGCATTGCGATCGTTTCGAGCCCCGTCTGCGCCGCGCCATTCGTGCCCGCCAGTCCTTCATCGATCGGATTGAGCGAGGCCGGACCTTCCACTGTCCGCAACGGGCCGCCTCCCCGCATGCCGCGACCGGTGCGCAGCAGCGCGTCGACCGCCACTTTCAAGAAAGCCGGGTTCTGCGTGCGTTGATAAACATAGCCGGCCAGCCGGCCATCGCGCACGAAAGCCGCATCGACGCCCTCGCTCCCGCTGGTCCTGTCGCGGAGCAGAACATCCTTCGGCGCATTGTAGAGCCGGCAATATTGCAGCCACAGCCGGTGCCATGGTTCGTCCTCGAGCATCAAGCCCAACTCCATCGCGACCTCCGCACCGCCCATGATCGTCGCGAGGTTGTAGACGCCGGCGTCGGTGTTCAGCTGGAAAAGTTTGCCCGACGCCGGATCGTATCCGAGCACGAGATTCACCCCGCTGCGCATGCCGAGTGGCATCGCACTCAGGCTTTCGACGCCGGCCCGGATTTTGTCCCGCCACTTCGTGTCACCCGTGCGCTCCCACTCCGTCATCCAGTTGCCGACGAACGCCAGCCAGTCGGGCCCGAGCCGCACCCGCGTGGGCGCGATGGCCTTCTCCGCCGGCGTGATCGGCTGGGCGAGACGCATCGGGTCAAACTCGACGGTTTTGAAATCAACGTTCACCACCTCGCGCATGAGGTCGCCCGTGCGCTCGTCCGCGGTGAGATAGTAGTAGAAACGTCGATACGCCGCCTGGCTGATGCGCGCCTCCTTGGCGCCGCAGCCCCAATGGCGGACATTGTGGCGCGACCCGAGCCCGGCGAAGCGACCGAGATGGTACACGTCGACCTCGCCCGTGTGGCGGGTCATCGCCTCGGCCATCCGGAAAACATCCGCGCGGCCCGAGCGCAGAAAACTCAGCCAAAGCCACATGTCCGTGCCGAGTTCGGAATTGTCCCATGCCATTCCACCGAGGTCGTAGCGCCAGACGTGACGATCGTTGTCGTACGAATGCATCACATCGCCGAAATCCCAAAAGCCATACCAGTGGTGCTGGTCCGGCTGCCGCAGATAAAAGTTCAATGTCGCCTCCAGCCGCTCCTCGATGGCCATTTTCACGGGCGTCGAGCGGTCCGGCAATCCCCACCAGCCGAAGGCCTGCGCCGTTTGATAGTATTCCGGCGTGCACACCAGCCGCGGCGGCTGGGCGCCGAACCGCGCCAGCGCGACGGTGGTTTCACGCGTGGGCACTTCCGCGGCGGGAAACAACGTCAGCTCGCTTGTCCGGGCCACGCCATGCGCCGTGCTGAACCCGGGCTGCACGTCCTCGTACACGGCGTCGAGTCCGTGCGGCCGGATGTCGTAGTGCCGCAGGTCCATCGCCGGCGCATCGGGCGACCAGAGCCACGCCGTCAACTCCGCGACCGCGGTGCCCGCATGCCGGACTTCGAGCGCCGCCGGGTGCGATTGCCAGAAGTTTCGCACGCTCACGCCGAGGCCGCCGCTGACATCGCCGGCAAAAACAAATCCATTCGCGCGCCGGCCGGCGCCCGCGGGAATCCACGCGCTCTCCGGGTTCGTGCGCTTCTCAATCGTAAACCCGTTCGCATTCGGCTGCGACAGCTTGAACTCAGCCCACACCGTCCAGTCGGCGAGCAGGTTTTGGCCGCGGGTGCCGAGCGCGGCGCGATCGGGCACGCGTCGGCCGTCCAGCTGGATTGGATACACGTCGGTCCGGTCGTTCGGCGCGGACACGTAACGCCCGCCGCGGCCGATCATCGGCTGCACCGGTTCGGCCCAGAGGCCCGCGCCTTCGCCCGCAAACCGGATGTGCCGGTTGTGAATCTCCTCCCGCATGGGCACCGCAAACGTGAGACCGAGTCCGCGGATGAAGTCTTTCTCCTGGTCCCCGTCGTACACGAAGGAGTGCACCAGGCGGATCGATTCGCTGCCGGCGTGCAGGTAAAGGCGCACGACAAAGGGCAGCCACTCGCGGCTGCTCCGGCGGCCGCGGTGGCGGCCTTCGAGTTTCACCACCGCGCGCACCGGTCCGGACTGCTCCACCGTCGCCGATTCGAGCTTGGTCCCATAGGCTTCGCGCGGCACCACCTCGGCCGGGCCCCGCTCGGGGCCATTCTGGAGAATGCACACGAGCTGAGCGTTTCGCGCCACTTCGCGGCCATCGATCACGATGGAATCGATGAGCGCGCCGCCCCATTGCGGCACGCGCAGCTTCACGCGGCCGGTGTCGACTTCGATTGTGGTATCGCTGCGGCGAACGACCAGGCGCACCGCGGGCGGGGTGGCGGGTTCGCCCGCGCGGAGCGTGAACCCGTCCATGCCGCGACCGGCGACCGCCGCAAACGCGCTCCACTTCAGCGAACCATCCGGCCAGTACGCGAGGGGCCACGTTTGGAGCGGCAGGCTTTTGCCGTCGGCGGTCACGAGGGAGAATGTCTGGTTCCTGGCCACCGCACCCCGGGCCCAGGGGACGCCCCAGCTGACACCGGTCGGCGCGAGTGGCGGGCTGCCATCGAGCCACTTGATTTGAACGGGTTGGAGCGATTGGCCGCTCGCGCAGCCGACGAGCCCGGCGAGCAACAGAAGAAAGCGAGGAACGGGGTTCATGAAGTCGGTTGGGTGAACTCGAGTGGCGGTAAGGAAAGCAGACGCACCGGGGCGAACTGCGCGGTGCAGGCGATTCGGGGAAATCGTTAAGACCGGGAAGTGTTTTCCCGAGCCGAAAAACTGCAAGTTGCCGCGGACAGTCCGCACCGTGTTCAACATCGCGAGAGCCAGAATCGTGAAGGGGCTGCGACCGCTGCGGCTGGGCTTCCAGCCGCAGTTTTTCGCTTCAAAGTATTCTCGTCCGGACGTACGGCGAGTGCCCGTCGGGCGCCGGATGTCGTGTCGCGCGCGATGGTTGCGTGCTCGCGGCATGAAGAGTCGCGCCTCGATTTCAACCCCGCGGTGAACCAGCGCGCCACGGGAGACGAAAATGCCTTTTGACGAATGGGTGAACGCCGCTACCGTGCGCGGCGAATGAAAAACCTGCGTCGTTACCTCATGTCCGGATTTTTGGCGGCGGCTGCATGCATGGGGTCCGCGCAATCGGCGGACAACTCCACCGCGGCGACGCCGGCCCCTCCTGCGGACCCGACGGCACCGCTCGCCCCCACCGCACCGCCCCAAGTCGAAAACGGTTACCTCAAGCTCGGTTTCGAACACCTGGCCTCATATACTTTCAACCCGCCGCCGTTTGATCCCGCGGCGAACCCAACGGCCACACCACCGAGCGGTGAAGAGCAGATTCCACCCGCGGTGAAATCGTGGAACGGCAGGAAAGCCATGATCACCGGCTACATGGTGCCCGTGAAGATGGACAAGGGACTCGTGACGGAGCTGTTGTTGATGCGGAACACGATGGCATGCTGCTTTGGGTCGGTGCCCAACATGAACGAGTGGGTGGTGGTGAAGATGAAGAAAGGAGTGCAGCCATTGATGGATGTACCGGTCGCATTTTACGGCGAACTGAAGGTCGGCGCGATGTTCGAGAACGGTTACATGACCGGACTCTACGAACTCGACGGTGAAAAGATGGGCGAAGTGCAGGGTTAGGCCTGCTAGCGCGAAATGTCGCTTTGGGTGAGCACGCGAAAACCGCATTTCACGAGCGACTGGATCGCAAAGTCATCGTCCTCCGCGTTGATGGCGACCGCGCAACGCCCCTCCGGCCGCTTGATGAAGCTGTAGATGTAGTGGATGTTGATCTCCGCTTCGAACAACGCGGCGAGCACGTCCCGCAGTTGCGCTTCGTCGGTGATTTCCACCGCCAGCACCGAGCACTCCACATACGGAAAATCATTATTGATCATCAGCTCCCGCGCCTGATCCGGATCATCGACGATGAAGCGCACGATGGCACTGTCGGTCGTATCCAGAACCGTGATGCCCATGATGTGCACGTTATTATCCTTCAACAGCGTCGTCAGATCGTAGAGCCGGCCGAGACGATTTTCGGCGAAGACCGAAAATTGTTTAACGGGATCAACGGGCGACGTGCTGATTTGCGTGGCCATCGGAAAACCGCGACGGTTGGGGGGGAAATGGACCGGGTCAATTGCTTGCTCGCTCCTGGGTGGACGGTGAGCTCACGGTGCGGGCGGGGCACTTGCCCTGGCGTTTCGAAAAGACTTGAACCCCCCGGCGCATCGCGACTGTTTCGCGCTCGAATCGGCAGCTACCCTGAAACGATCCGTCCCCGTCTCGTGCCTTCTGTGCATCAACGTATTTCGCCGCGGCCTCGCTGAACTGGCGGCCCATTTCTCTAGCCTTTGAACCCTGTACGCTGATGCGGATTCTGCGCCACCTCTACATTCAGGTCCTGCTGGGCATCATCGTCGGCGGGTGCATCGGGTTTTTCTGGCCGGAGTTCGGCACGAAGCTGAAGCCGCTTGGCGATGCGTTCGTGAACCTCGTGAAGATGCTGATTGGCCCCATCATCTTCACCACCGTGGTCGTGGGCCTTGCCGGAATGGGTGACCTGAAAAAGGTGGGCCGCGTCGGGCTGAAGGCGTTGGTGTACTTCGAAGTCGTGACGACGTTTGCCCTGGCGATCGGGCTCGTGGTCGCAAACGTCTTCAGGCCGGGTGCGGGCTTCCATGCCACGCCGGAGTCGCTCGATGCGAAGGCCGTGGCGCAATATGCGACGGCCGCGCAACACGGGGGCGGTGCCGTCGATTACCTGATGCACATCATCCCGAAGACGTTCGTGAGCGCCTTTGCGGAAGGTGAGATTCTGCAGGTGCTGCTGCTCGCTCTGCTGTTCGGACTCGCGCTCGGCCGGATGGGGGAACACGCGCGGCCGGTCATGAATCTGCTGCATGATGTCGCGAGGGTGTTTTTCGGCATCGTGACAATCGTGACGAAATTCGCGCCCTTCGCGGCGGGCGGGGCCATGGCGTTCACGATTGGGCGGTACGGGCTCGGCACGCTGGCGCAGCTGGGCAAGCTGATGCTCTGCGTTTACCTGACGTGCGGAGTTTTTATCGTGATGGTGTTGGGCTCGGTCGCCCGAGCGTTCGGATTCAGCCTCTGGAAAATCATCAAGCTCATCCGCGAGGAGCTGCTCATCGTAATCGGCACCTCCTCCTCGGAATCGGCGCTCCCGGGTCTGATGGACAAGATGGAGCGGGCCGGCTGCACTCGTTCCGTCGTCGGGATCGTCGTGCCGTCCGGATATTCGTTCAACCTGGATGGCACCTGCATTTATCTCACCATGGCGGCGATGTTCATCGCTCAGGCGACCGACACGCCGTTGACGCTGGCGCAACAGCTCGGACTGCTCGCCGTGTTGCTGCTGACATCGAAAGGCGCCGCGGGCGTGACCGGAAGCGGGTTCATCACGCTTGCTGCGACCTTGTCGGCAACGTCGCACGTTCCCGTGGCCGGCATGGCCCTCATCCTCGGCGTCGATCGATTCATGTCCGAGGCGCGAGCGATCACCAATTTCATCGGCAACACCGTGGCGACGCTCGTCGTCGCGCGGTGGAACGGAGACTTTGACGCCAGCCAGGGTGCGGCCGTGATGGCGCGGAGCAGACGACCGACCGTCGAGTTGGCTTCCGTGGAGGAGCCGGTGGCCGGCATCTCCCGCGGCGGTCCGTAATTCATGACAACGTCGCCGATCCGCTCCCGTGGCTGCGAGCGCCAGCGAGTGGAGATTTCGGGTTCCCTCCCAACCTCGAGTCGAGTGCCAGGGAACGAATGCATTTCCACTCGCTTGGCGTTGGCAGCCACGGAGCTGTTGCCACGGACATTACGCGCACGGATAGTGTGCCGCTCTTTCGCTGGCTTACCACCCACTGCATGAAAACGACACCTGTCTCCGTATTCGCCGCCCTCGTCCTGACTGCCGCTCCGGTCTTGCGTGCCCAGTCTGCTCCGGCGGCGACGCCCGCTTCGCGGGCCGTTGCTTCGGGGCAGCCGATCGAACTCGAAGCATTCACCGTCACCGGCTCGAACATCAAAGGCGTCGATACCGAGAAGACGCTTCCCATCACCGTCATCACCGCGGACGCCATGACGATGTCCGGGATCACGACGATGACGGAGCTGGTGGAGACCCTGCCCTTTTCCACCAACGTCAGCATCAACGAGACGGCGACCGGTCCGAACGATGCTCGCGGCGATGTATCGACGATTAACCTACGCAACCTCGGGGCGGGGCGGACGCTCGTCCTGGTCAATGGCCGGCGGATGTCGGCGTACGGCGTGACGCCGGGAACGCCGCCCGTTCAATTCGTCAACGTCAACGAGATCCCGCTCGGGGCGATCGAACAGGTGGAGGTGCTGCGTGACGGCGCCTCGCCGATTTACGGCTCCGACGCGATTGGCGGCGTGGTGAACACGATCCTCAAGAAGAACTACGACCGCTTCGACGTCTCCGCGCGGCATGCGTTTGCCACCGATGGCGGCAGCCCGCGCGAGACGTCCGTCGCACTGGCCGGCGGTCGCGGCTTCAACGGCGGAAAGACGCAGGTGTCGCTCGTATACAATTTCTACCATCGCGACCTCCTGATGGCGCCGGAGCGCGACTATGCCGGCAACGCCGACAAACGGCCGCTCGTCGGCGCACCGTTCAACACCAATACCAGTTTCAACAACCTGAACAGTTCCAGCTCGTTTGGCCGCTTCACCGCCGTGACCGACACGGGCGCCGCCGCTTCGGTCCCGGGTGTGACGGCAACCAACGGCCAGTTTTACTACGATCCGGTCACCGGTGCACGCACGACGGGCGCCGGTCCAACGGGGTTCTACAATTCTCAGGCGGGCACCCAACTGTTGCCGACGATCACGCGGCACAACGTGTTTGGCACGTTGGAGCACAAGCTCACGCCGGCGGTCTCGCTCTTCGGCGAGTTGTCCTACTTTGATTCGAAGTCATCCGGGCAGTTCGATGCTTCGCCGATTTCCGTCGCGACGGACGGCGTCGTCATCCCGAGCACGAATTACTACAATCCCGTCGGCACGCGCTTTCAGGGCCCGGGCACCGCGAACCCGACGGGCACGGCGCGAAACGTGAGTATCCGTAATTATCGGACGATCGATATCGGTCCGCGCTCCTACGACACCGACGCGGACAGCTATCGGCTGCTGGCTGGATTGAGGGGATTGGTGGGTGGCACGACGTGGACTTGGGACGGCGCGGCGATGTACATGCGGGGTGAAACCTACCAGGTGAACCACGGTTATATTTCCCAGAGCCGCCTGACCCGGCAACTCGCCCTGTCGACTCCCGATGCCTACAATCCGTTCGGCCCGGGCACGAATCCCGAGACGGTCTGGCGGAATTTCGTGATCGATATATGGGATCGTGGCGTGGGCAGCCTGGCCGCTTTCGATGCCAGGGCGTCCGGCGAGATTTTCAAGCTGCGCAGCGGTGCGATTTCGCTCGCGGTCGGCGGTGAATATCGCCGCGAAGCGATGAATCAGAAAAACGATCCGTTCGGCCTGGCCAACGACGTGATTGCGCAGTCGGAGCAGCTCGATGTGGACGCATCGCGGGACGTGTACGCGGGTTTTGCCGAAGTGCTCGTGCCGCTCGTCGGACCGGAAAACAAGCTGCCGTTCGTGCGCGGGCTCGAGTTGCGCGTCGCCGGCCGCCATGAGCGCTATAAAGAGTTCTCCGCCACGAAACCGGGCGCGGGATTGTCGTGGCGGCCGGCCAGCTGGCTGCTGTTGCGCGGATCATATAACGAAGGATTCCGTGCGCCGGCGATCATCGAGCTCTTTACGCCGGCCATCGGCCGGCGCAACGAAGGCTTTGTCGACCCGGCCCGTCCCGGCCAGCCGGATGCGGTGTCCAGTTTGTCCAAGCGGGTGGTGACCGGCGGAAATCCGAACCTGCGGCCCGAGGAATCGGAATCGTATAATTTCGGATTCGTCGCGGATGTGCCGTTCGTGAAGGGGCTGTCGGTCGGGCTGGATGTTTATCGGATCAAGCAGTTCAACCAGATCGACAATTCGAGTGCCATCAACGAGCTGAACCTCGATGCCCAGCTCTGGGCGACCGGCGGCAACAATCCGCGCGTGCTGCGGGCGACGCGGACACCGGCCGACATCGCCGCGAATCTGCCCGGCGTGCTGATCGAGGTGCTCAGCACATATCAGAACCTCAGCCTGCGCGAAATCCGCGGAACGGACATGTTCCTCAATTATCGGACACCGCGCTGGTCGTATGGCCGGTTGACGTTTTCCAGCATCGTCAGCTACACGGATCGACTTCGGACGGTGAATCAGCAGGGCACGGTGACGGAGCTGGTGCGCAATAATGGAAACCCACGGACCAAGGGGACCGTCGGGCTGTCCTGGTCGCACGGCGGCTGGTCGGCGAGCGCGTACGAACGTTACACGAGCAACTATGTGGCGCCGGTTGCCTACACCACGGCCGGCCAGCCCTTCATCATCGACGAGTATTGGGTGACGAATGCGAGTGTTGGCTATGCCTTTCGCGAAGGCACACTCAAGGACGTGCGCGTTCGCGTCGGCGTGAACAACGTCTTCGATGAGGCGCCGCCGCTCTATCCGCCCAACTCCAGCGGTTATCATCCGAGTTATGCGGATCCTCGCGGCCGGATGCTGTACGTCGACCTCGCGTACAAGTTCTGAGCTCGGTGGCGGACGGTGCGCGCCGCGGATTTTCCGTGGCTGCGAGAGCGCCAGCGAGTGGAGGCGTCACGGGCGCTCTGCGGCTGGAAGCCCCGGCCCCATGCCGTCGAGCAGGCCGCGGCGTGAGCCGACTGCCATTGGTCAGAGTCCACACAGCGGCAAGGACGCCGCGGCCACTTGACGGCAGGCTCAGATTTCCTGATCCCGTGGAATTCGAACGAGCCGCTTTTTGAAGTAGCGCCAGTCTCCGACTGGCGTCCGCCGGTCGAAGACCGGCGCTACGTGGCTCATGCGCGTTCCACGTGTCATCCCATCGTGCCCGCGGATCTGATGTCAGAGACAATGTCTGAGGGTCACTCGGCGCCGCCTATGTCAGGCCCCCCCCGCCGGCCAGAGATCGTACGTTTTTCAGATTTGCGCCGGGCCGGAATCTGATTTGCTCGGCGGCATGTCCATTGTTCCGGGTCTGCGAAGTCCTTACACCAAAACCGATCGGATCGTCTATTTTGCGCGCATGCTCGACAAGATTCGGCTGCACGCTGCCGGCACGCTGCCCGCGCCGGAATACACCGAAAACCTGGGCAAGGGATTCGATGCCCGCTGCTGCAGTTTTCTGGGGATTGATTACGACGAGCTGAAAACCCGCGTGCTCGCCGGTGGATCGTCCGACGCGGAACTGCTCGCGTGGGGCGAGGAGCGCGGCGGGCGCCGCAGCGACGAAGAGTGCGACATCTGGAATAATTTCATGATGAAGCGTGGCTGGCGCGATGCGGTGGTGGACGTGCTCGCGAAGCGGATTCGCGAGAGCGGACTCGAGGGCAAATCCGTTTTGACGATGTTCGATTACATCGATCTCGACGAAGGTCGGGACGTGGTGAGCGCGCGCCCGTGGGAGTTGCGGGGCTGAGCCGTGCCTCGAGCCATGGGTCAACCCTCGGGGCCGCCCGCTCCCTGCGTCATTGTACTGATGGGCGTGGCCGGCTCCGGCAAAACCACCGTCGGTCAGGAACTCGCGGCGAGCCTGGGCTGGAATTTTGGGGACGCGGACGATTTTCATCCTCCGGCCAACGTTGCGAAAATGAGCGCCGGGATTCCGCTGAACGACGATGACCGGGCACCGTGGCTCAAAGCCATTCGAGCCCACATCGAGGCGTTGCTGAGCGCCGGGCGCAGTGGCGTTGTGACCTGCTCGGCCTTGAAACAGAGATACCGGGCCGTGCTCACGGACGGATTGCCGGAGGTTAGACTCGTGCACCTGACGGGCGATTTCGACCTGATCCTCTCGCGCATGAACGCACGGCGGGATCATTTCATGAAACCCGAGATGCTGCGTTCACAGTTCGAGGCACTGGAGCCACCGGCGCACGCTCTCACCGTCGACATCGCGCGTCCGCCGGAGATCGTGGCCGCTGAAATTCGCGAAAAACTTGGACTCGAACGCTAGTCCGCGTGCGCGACTCCCTCCCAAAGCAGCTGACCAACGTTGATTCCAATCTCGTGAACGTGCCGGCGAGCGCCAGCGTGTGGTGTTTCGTCCACTTGCCGGCACCCGACGCCAGGGCAGCGCAGAATCGTACTAACGCACCATGAAACCCGAAGCCGCCAAACGACTCCGCCTGCTGGCGAGCGCGCTCAGCGTCCTGCTGGTTGCGGGCATGCTGGCGGTCGCCTGGTTCTATTGGGCGATGCGGTCGAGTTTGCCCCAAATCGAGGGGACGGCGCGAGTGACGGAGCTGAGCGGCGCAGTGACGATTGAACGCGATGCATTGGGCGTCCCCACGATTCGGGCGCAGAGCCGTTTGGACGTGGCGCGTGCACTTGGCTGGTCCCACGCGCAGGATCGTTTTTTTCAGATGGATCTGCTTCGGCGGGCGGCCGCCGGCGAACTCGCCGAGCTGTTCGGCCGGCGTGTCCTGCCGCGTGATCGGGCCGCGCGCATGCACGGCTTTCGCGCCCTGGCCGTGCAGGTGGTGGCGCAGTTGCCGCCGGCCGAACGCGCCCTGCTCGACGCGTACACGGCGGGGGTGAATTCGGGCGTGAGTGCGCTGAAGTCCCGCGCCTTCGAATATCTGCTGTTGCGAGCCAAACCCGACCCGTGGCGGCCCGAGGACACGTTTCTGGTCACGTATGCGATGACGCTGGATCTCCAGGATGAAAGTGGCCGTTACGAGCGCACGCTCATGACGCTGCGCGATCAGTTCGGGTTGGAAGGCCTCGCGTTTTTCAATCCCTTCCCGGGCCCGGATGATGCGGCGCTCGACCACACCACCGCGCCGCTCCCGGCCATTCCCGGTCCGGGCATGTTGGACTTGCGGGGCCGGCAATTGCCGCCCAGCAACCGGCGCGCCGGGGACACGAACCAGTCTGCGGGCGGGCTGGTCATGGCTTCCGGCCGATCATCGAATTTTCCATTTCCTGATCGGGATACAGGGGCGGCGCTGGGTTCGAATGCGTTCTTACTGGCTGGCGCGCACACGGAGACCGGAGCGGCGATGCTGGCGAACGACATGCATCTGGACCACGGCGTGCCGAACATCTGGTATCGCGCTTCGTTCGATTATCCGACGGGAGGTTTATCGGCCGGAGGAACGCGGCGGAAGGTGACCGGCGTGACGCTGCCCGGCACTCCGCTGATCGTTGCCGGAAGCAACGGCCGGATTGCGTGGGGCTTCACCAATTCCTGCGCCGACAGCTCCGATGTGGTGGTCGTCGAAACCGTGCCCGGCCTGAGTTCCTGGTACAACGCTCCGGGTCATCCTCACGGGCTCGAGATGGACCAGCGCAAGGATGTGATCCGGGTGAAGGGCAGCGCGGATGTGAATGTTGAATACGCGTGGACGATTTGGGGCCCCATTGTCGGCCGGAACGAAAAAGGCGCGCCGCTGGCGCTGCGCTGGCTCGCGCACGATCCGGCGGCCACGAACCTCGGTTTGGTCGCGTTGGAGGATGCCGGCAACGTGACCGAGGCGGTCGACATGGCGCACCGCATGGGAATTCCAGCGCAGAACCTGAACGTGGCCGACGCGGCGGGAGACATTGCGTGGACGATCGCGGGTCGGCTTCCGAGGCGCGTGGGATACGACGGCCGGCTGCCGGTGAGCTGGGCGTTTGGTGATCGCAAGTGGGACGGATTTCTCCCGCCCGACGACATGCCCGTGATCAGCACGAAGGCAGCGCGTGAGGCGTCGGGCGATGCCGGCGGAGTTCATCTGGCTGCTCCCGACGGCAGAATTTGGTCCGCCAACCAACGCCACGTGGGTGGCGCCGGGTTGAAGCTGATCGGTGACGGGGATTATTCCCGTCCCTACCGCGCCGCGCAAATCCGTGACGACCTGGCGGCGCTGAAGAAGGCCACGCCGCGCGATTTGCTCGCGGTGCAGCTGGACGATCGGGCGCTCTTTCTGGCGCGGTGGCACCAGCTGCTGATGGACACGCTCACGCCGGCGGCGATCAAGGAGAGCCGGGGGCGCACCGCGCTGCGTTCGTTCGCGGAAAAATGGGAGGGCCGGGCGAGTGTCGACGCGGTGAGCTACCGGCTCGTGCGGGAATTCCGAATCGCGGTGCATGTGCGAATCTTTGGGGCGATTTTCACGCCCTGCATCGAGGCCGACCCGAAATTTTCGTGGCCCGACCTCGAGCTCGAGCCGGCCATCTGGGCTCTGTTGCGGGAAAGGCCGCCGCATTTACAGAATCCGCAATTCGCCAGCTGGGACGACGTGCTGCTCGCGGCGGTGGATGACGTGATTCGCCAGATGGACACGTTTGGCGTCAAGCTGCCGCAGGCAAACTGGGGCTGGCGAAACACGGCGCAGATCCGCCATCCGTTCGGGAACCTCGTCCCCGGTTGGGCGTCCAGCTGGCTCAACCTGCCCGCCGATCCGCTGCCCGGAGATCAGGACATGCCGCGCGTGCAGGGGCCCACGCATGGCGCGAGTGAGCGACTGGTCGTCTCGCCGGGCCGTGAAAACGAGGGGATTTTTCACATGCCCGGGGGACAAAGTGCGCATCCGCTCTCGCCCTTTTATCGGGCGGGACATTCGGCGTGGGTACGCGGCGAACCTTCGCCGTTTCTTCCGGGAAAAACCGGGCATACGTTGCAGCTTGTGCCGTAGCGCTGCGCTTGCCCCACAGAATTGCCACCGCGTATGGCGTCGCGCCAAGGGCGCGGTTCAACTGGAAGGGCGACTTTCCAGTCGCCCGAGACCGGTCCACCGAAAGTACTTCGGCGGCTGGAAAGCCGCCGCTCCGGTGTGCCCGTGCAGTGTCGCCGCAGCTAAGATCTGGATTGGCGATGGCCCGTCGGGGAGTAGAACAAGCTGACCGCGGCTTTCTGGGCGCCATCCGAAGTTGGTTATCTGCCATCCGCGCTTCCCCATTTTTTACATGCCTCTCCACCTGCTCGAACACCCGCTGGCAGCGCACATCATCACGCACCTGCGCGACAAGACGACGAAGCCCGCCACGTTCCGCACGCTCGCCGATCAGATCAGCCTCCTGCTCGCGATCGCGGCCACCAGGGAAATCCAGACCGAATCAAAGGAAATCGACACCCCGCTCGAGCGGATGAGCAGCCCCGTGCTCGCGCACGAGCCTCTCGTCGTCGTGGCAATTTTGCGGGCCGGGCTCGCGATGGTGCAGCCGTTCACCGACCTCTTTCCCGATGTGAGCGTCGGCTACGTCGGGCTGGAACGGGATCACGAGACGGCGAGGCCGCGCAGTTATTACTGCAAGCTGCCACCCTTGCCCGGGCGTCATGTCTTCATCGTTGATCCCATGCTCGCGACCGGCGGCTCGGCCGTCGCGGCGCTGACCGTGGTGAAAAAGGCCGGGGCGGTTAACCCGGTCCTGGTCTCAATCGTGAGCGCACCCGAAGGCGTCGCTGAAGTGGAGAAACTTCATCCCGGCACGCCGATTCACACGGCGGCCTTCGATCGCGAGTTGAACGCGCGCAAATATATTTTGCCCGGGCTGGGGGATTTCGGGGATAGACTTTACGGTACATGATACTGCGCCCGTCCACTGGCGCTTGGCGGCCGGGCGGATAGACTCCGCGGAGCCCCGCCCGCTTTCCGCGAATGACTTCTCCCACGCCTGCCACGCCGGTTTTTGCGAGCACGACGATGCGCGCGGTGACGGACGCGCCGGGATACGATCACCTGATCTCGCTGCCCGCGCGAAGGGCGGCCCAGCCCGGACAGCAGTGGCCGCTGGTGTTGTTTTTACATGGCGCCGGTGAACGCGGGGGAAATGTCTGGGCCCTGATGCGACAAGGGCTGCCCCGGTTGCTCGCGTTTGGCGACGAGCTCACCGCCATCGAACGCGGCATCGCGGAGCGGTGGCGCGACACGTGCATCGTGGTGGCTCCCCAGTGCCCGCATTACGAGGTTTGGAACGAGACGCGGTTGCTGGAATTGCTCGAGAGGGTGGCGGCCGCTCATCCGGTCGATTCGCGCCGGAATTATTTGACCGGTCTGAGCATGGGCGGGTTTGGCTGCTGGACGCTCGCCCTGCGCCACCCCCAGCGCTTTGCCGCCGTCGTGCCGGTGTGCGGCGGCGGCCGGATCGCCGACGTGCTGCTCGCGACCGACCGGCATGGCGCTGCGCTGCGCAGTCTTGGCGTGTGGGCATTTCATGGGGCGAAGGATCGGGTGGTGCCTGTGGAGGAGTCGGAGCGGATGGTCCGCGCGCTGGAGGCGGCGCAGGTCCGGGATGTGAAGCTCACGGTGTATCCAGAGGTCGAACACGATTCCTGGACGCAAGCATACGCGAGTCCCGAACTGCTCGATTGGTTGCTCGGGCACCAGCGGCCGGCGGCTCCGCCCCCCGCTGCTCCCGGGAAGGCGGCCGCGGAGTGAGGTCGTTCGGTGGCTCGCGGGGGCATGGGATGCGGCCGCACTGCGCCCGGGCGCGCCCATTTGCGTCTTGAACCTTCCCGCCCCACGACCTTAACGGCATCGTCACTGTTTCGCGTACCACACTCATGCGTTCACTCATCATCATGGCCGCTTTGATTGCGGCGCCGACCGGCGCCCGCTCTGCTGATCTCCAGACCGAGCATACGTTCGAGGCTCGCGTGGCAAAAACGGTCTCCTATCGCTACCTCCGCTCGCTGCCCGCGGGTTACCCATCGGCCCCGGAGCGCGGGTGGCCGCTGCTGCTGTTCCTGCACGGAGCCGGTGAACGGGGCGCGGATCTCCGCCGATTGGTGAAACACGGACCACCCAAACTGCTGGCGGGCGGCCCGAATCTCACCGCCGCCGAAGCCGCCGCGGCGGCGGTGCTCGCGGAGCAGTTTATCGTGATTTCACCGCAATGCCCGACCGGCCAGGTGTGGGATGACGATGCCGTCCTGGCGCTGCTCGATGCGGTCGGCGCCGGGCTCCGGGTCGATCGGGCGCGCATTTATATCACCGGGCTCAGCATGGGCGGGTATGGCACGTGGTCGGTGGCGATGAAGCACCCGGAACGTTTTGCGGCGGCCGTGCCGATTTGTGGCGGCGGCCTGCTTATCGACATCCTCCTCCGGCGGGGCGATGAGCGGGGTCCGCGCGCGCTGCCGGGTATCTGGGCATTCCACGGCGCCAAGGATCCGACCGTGCCACTGGCCGAGTCGGAACGCATGGTCGCGGCCCTGGAGCGAGCGGGCGCGAAGGACGTCACGCTCACCGTGTATCCAGAAGCCCGCCACGATTCGTGGACGGAAGCCTATGCCAATCCCGAGCTCTACGCGTGGCTGCTGCGCCACACGCGGACCAACGCCGGGACGCCGTCGCCGTAGGCATTGCGCTCGCGACGCGGAACGACGCTTTAGCCGGGAAAGGGCCTTCTGCCCGACAGCGCCAACGGCGCGATCTCATCGAAGCGAACAGCGGCCCGGTGGCAGCTGCGCCCGGGGTGCCCGCGAGCGCGAGGGCCGCCAGCACAACCGCGAGGCCGGAAGTGCGGAGCGAAAACGCGCAACGGCGGCTGACCGGAGGGGCGACTTTCCCGTTGCCTGTTGCTTTCCCGTGACCCCTCGACGGCTGGAAAGCCGCCGTGCCGGCGAATGGATTCCTCATGGCTGAAACCGGATGCGGCTACTTCTCCACGTCCATCATCCCCGCCACGGGCCAGCCGTCCGCATCCCACGTGAGCGGCCGGAGACCGTACGTCGCCCGGCCATCCTGGGTGGCATCGTAGAAGTGATATCCGAACCACTCGCGGCCGCCAATTTCCTGAATACTCGCGTGCCCCGGCCCAATCACGGGGCTCTCGGCTCCGAGGAACAGCGTGCCACCTCCCTGGAGCAGCGGCCGGCCCTCGCGGTCGGTGTAGGGGCCCGTGATTTTTTCCGCCCGCCCGACCTCGATGTGGTACGTGCTGTTCACGCCGCGACAGCACCAGCCCTTGTTCACGAAGAGATAGTAATGCCCGCCCCGGCGGTGGATGAACGCCGCTTCGATGGAGCGATCATGGGCGAGCGCATGCAACGGCGCGGTGCTCGTGATGCGCTTCCCGGTGGCGGCATCGAGCTCGAGCAACTTGATGCCGCTCCAATACGAACCGAAAACCATCCAGAGCTTGTTGTCGTGATCGACGACGAGAGCGGGGTCGATCGCGTTGAAGTTGTCCGCGCCACTCGTGCGGATCACGGGGCCCTCATCCTTCCAGTGAAACCGCGGGTCAGCCGGATCGAGCGTGGCGTTCGTGGCGAGCGCGATCGCCGAGGTCCGCTTGCCCATCGACGAAACGGAATAATAAAGCAAATAACGGTCGCCCATCTGGATGATGTCCGGCGCCCAGAAATGGCTGTTGCGGTTCTCGGGCACGGCCTCGGCGACCCACGGCGGCGACGCCGCAAACACCGGCGGACCGGCCGTCCAGTTGCGCCGATCGCGCGAGCGCCACGACGGAATCCCGCGGCCGGTGTGGAACAACCAGTATTCGCCGTTGCTGAAGGCGAGGCTCGACGGATCGTGCGCCCGGATGTCGCGACTGCCGAGCATCGCGAGTTTCGCGGCTTCCGCGGGGGCGCGTTCGGTCGCGGCAATTTCAGCGGAGGCACTCCGGCGCTCTTCCGGCGACCGCAACGCAATTCGCGTGGGGCGGTCGCGATCGCACGTGAGCCTCCCCTCGGATTCAAATAGCTCCACGACCTGAATTGAACTTCGGCGCCAGTCCGGGGAGTCCTTGTCCGGCGCGGCAACGGCCCCGCCGCGGCCGGGATGAGTGAAGTAAAAGCAAAACGCGCGGGTGCCGCTCACCACCACCGATGCGTGGCCGCCGGCGACGCCATCGTCGGCGCCCGCGCCGGGACGATCCAGCAGCAGAGCGGCTTGTTGTTCCCAATGCTCGAGGTCGCGGGATCGGTACACCGCGAGTCCGCGCCAGATGTCGACGAGCATCCAGTGCCGCCCCCGCCACGTGAACACATACGGCCCTTCCCCGCGCGCCGCAATCGAGGACACCTTGCCCTGATCCGTCCACGTCTCGAGGTCGCGGCTCCCGGCGGCGTAAATTGATTTTCCATCGCGCTCGTTGTTGTACCACATCCGCCAGCCACCGCCGGGCAGCGCGGACACCGCCGCATCAATCACCCGGTCCGACGCGAGCGACAACGTCGACCCATGGGTCCACGTCCGGAGATCGGTGCTGCTCAGATGAACGATCGCCCGCGGGTGTTCCCAGTTTTCGAATACACCAGGAACGACGGTGAGGAACATGTGATGGATTCCATTCGGCCCGGTGACCACTTCGGGGGCCCACAGCGTCGGCCCGGCGCCCGCCACGTTCGAGGGCAGATGGATCTCCGCCGTGCCGGCGTGGGACCACGTCACGCCCGCATCGGCCGACTCGGCGATGCCGATCCTGGTGTCATGGACCCACGCGACGCCCGACAAACCGGGGGCGTTCGCGCGCCGGTTGGTGTAGAACATCCACCAGCGCTTTACGTGCGGATTCCAGATGACCACCGGATCGGCCGCGCCATCGTAGACCGGATCACGGTACAGCGGCTTCGGCGCGGTTTTTTCAGCGGCACTGCCCGGCAAGTCCGCCGCTGGGAGAGACGGCGTGGCGACGAGCAAAACGAGGCTGATGGCAAGCACGCGGTTCATCCCAGGGAAGCGTGTGCGGTGAAGCGCGAAACTCAACAGAAGCCTGCCTCAGCGCAGCTTGCCGGACCTGGATCGGAAATTTCCTACCGCGGCCTGCAGCCGCAACCGAACGAAAACAGACCCCCTGATTTTGTAACCGCGAATAGACGCGAATAAACGCGAATTCGAGGCAGCGACTTGGAGCGCCCGGGGGGTTCCCTTTCCCGTGCATTCTCACGAGCGCGAGCGAGTGGAATCGTGGCTGCGAGCGCCTGCGAGAGGATGGCTGCGGAGGGGCGACTTTCCAGTCGCCCGTGACCGGTCGGCCGAAGGTAATGCGGCGGCAGGAAAGCGGCCGATCCGACGGAGAGCGACGTCGTTCGCAGCGGTTTCGCTTGTGTGGCGCTCGCAGCAACGGAGTCGCGACTCGCTCAGTTTCGCGGGCCGTCGCACGAGCGTCCATCTGCGAGCGGAGGTTCGCGACGCGGACACATTCACGGCGGGCAGCTTGTTCGCGCCGATGACATATTCAGCCGAAATGGTTGTTCTCCACCACGCCGCCCCAGTGCGTATTGATCATGGCCGGACGCGACTCGCGCGGCCCGATCCCGTCCTTCCAGTGGTATTCATCGGCGAAGCAGCCGCCCGGCCAGCGGACCACGGGCACCTGCAGGTTTTTCAATGCGGCCAGCACGTCGTTGCGGTAGCCGCGTGTATGGGGAATCGACGACTCTTCGCCGACCCAGATGCCCTCGTAGATGCAGCGGCCGAGATGTTCGGCGAACTGCCCGTGGAGGTTGCGGTTGATCACTGCGCCGGGCCGCCCGGCGTCGAGCGAGAAGCGTGCGACCGGTGCCTCGGTGGAAAATCCGAGCGATGTGGCCATCGCGATGAAGAGAGACGCGAGGATCGGTTGAGTGGTCATGTTCAGGGAGGCGATGCTCCAGGGTAAACGTGCCCGTTTGGCCCGCACAGAAAAAAAGTCGCCCTGCCCATGTGCCGCGAGGGTCGGGTCCGTTGCAATTACTCGCGGCTGCCATATATTGCGCGCCCCCACCTCACCGTCCCACCGGAGGAAGTTCGCATGCTCTCGACGCTCATCTCGTTTTTGCTGACTGCGCTGGCGGCGGGTATTCTCGGCGGAGTGGCCATGGAGGGCGTACTCTGGCTCATCGGTGCAGGAGGGTGGGCGAAAGCAAACATGATCGTCGCGCTGGGCGGGCTGTTAACCAGGCGCCGCGAAAATGCCGGGCGCGCAGGCCTCGTGGTTCACATCGTTGCCGCCGTTGTCTTCGCAATTCTCTACACCTTGCTGATGCTACGGCTCGGCTACACGGGAATGCCGTATGCGATGTTTCTCGGGGGTGCGGTCGGATTCTTTCACGGTCTCATCGTGAGCCTCGGACTCGTGTGGGTCGTGGCCGAGCGGCATCCGCTGGAGGAATTCAACGATGCCGGCCTTGCCATCGGGCTGAGCCATCTGGTTGGGCACGTCGTTTACGGTGGAGTGGTCGGCTTTGTGGTGGGCGTCTCGCCGCTCTGAAACCACCGGTACGTGCTCTGTCGTTGGCGCGCGCGAGCCACGTGGCCCGCGGTCCACTCGCTCAACCGGCGGTGCCGTCTTTCCGGGAGTGCAGGCAGATGCGATTGCCGTCCGGATCGGCGATCCAAGCCATCCAGCAGACGCGCGTTTCGACCGGGGGGATCAGAATTTTCACCTTGTGTTTCCGGCATGCGGCGATGGCGGACGGAACATCGTCGACCGCGAGCGCGACGCAGGCCGGTCCGTGCCAGTCCCACTTGGGATCCGGACTGGCCGACGGGCCGTTCAAACAGAGGGTCAATGGCTCGGTCGCGAACTCCGACCAGAAGTCGTTCCATTCCGGGCCACGTTTGAAGCCGAAGAGCTTTTGGTAGAACGCGCGGGTTTTCCGCATGGTCTTCGTGTTGTACATCACGAAGTCGAGCGCGCGGACCGGGATCACGGCGCGCCGCGAGGAAAGGCTGGGTTTTTTGGAGCGGGGCATGGCAGGACGGGGAGTGGCGCAGAAGAGGAGTATATTCCCGTTGGCCGGCAGTCACCCCTCCAGACGGTGCAGCCAATAGTTGGGGTCCCGATGCAAATTCATGACGGCAAGGATGCGGACTGTGTCGGGACGATCCTCGTACAAAATGCCGTACGGAAAAACGGCTGAAAAATGACGACGGATCCCACCCCGAATGCACCGATACGCTTGTGGATGCGCACAAACTTCGCCAATCAAGCGCTCCATCTCGTCGTAAAAGCGTGTCCCCAATTCGGGGCTCAGTCCGGCATAATACTCGGCCGCGGCAGCATACTCTGCCTCTGCTTCACGATGGAAGCCGTGTGGTTTCACCGGCCAACGATCCGACGGATACGCGCGCTGACTTCGTCTCCAGACACCAGTTTCTCCTTTCCACTGTCAATCTCCGCTGAACGGCGCGCCGCAACTTCGATCCAAGCCGCTTCCCGGTCGAGTGAAAGGCCCCCGTGCTTCGCGAGCGTGATTCTGTCGATCAATTCCGCGACCGTGTTCTCGGGCCACTGTCGCGTTTCGTCGACGATTTGCTCGATTGTCATAGGCGGGACCATACGCGAGCAGACTTGGTTTTCAACTCTGGCTTCATTCGGATGGTTGGTGGTGGACAAGCGGGTGTCGTGCTTGGGGGCACCAAGCCGAGCAGAACGCGTGCACCGGCATGGTCTCCAGTTTGCTCCGGTCGGCGAACAGCGCCATCAATTCGCCGGTTTTTTTTTCGCCGTAATGCGCGAGAAATGCCACCTCGGCTTTCTGGTGGAGGATCGGAATACCCTCCGCCCGCCGCCGCCGGTGGCCGATCGGATATTCGACCGCAACCTTCTCCGTCTTCGTGCCGTCGCGAAAAAACACCTGCACGGCATTCGCGATCGACCGCTTTTCCGGATCGAGATAATCGCGTGAGTACTGCTTGTCCTCGGCCACGATCATCGTGGCGCGCAACGCATCGATTCGCGGATCGACCGCCACGCCATCTTCGTAGTGCGCCGCCGTCAATTGACCAAAAATCAGCCCGACGGCCGTCATGTATTGCAGGCAGTGATCACGGTCCGCCGGGTTGTGCAGCGGCCCCGTCTTGTCGATGATCCGCAGCGCGCTCTCATGGGTCGTCAGTTCCACGCGGACGACGTCGGGCAGGCGGTCACGGACTTGCGGATACAGCGCCAGCGCGCATTCGACCGCGGTCTGGGCGTGAAACTCGGCTGGGAAGGAAATCTTGAACAGCACGTGCTCCATCACGTAGCTGCCCAGCGGCCGCGCGAGCGTGACGGGATTTCCGCGGAAGCTCACGTCCTGAAAGCCCCACGTCTTCGCAGTGAGCGCCGATGGATAACCCATTTCGCCCGTCAGCGCGACCAGCGCGAGGCGCACGGCGCGACTGGTGGCATCACCGGCGGCCCAGGATTTGCGCGAGCCAGTGTTCGGTGCATGGCGGTACGTGCGCAGCGCCGAGCCGTCGAGCCACGCGTGCGACACCGCATTGATCAGCTGCTCGCGCGTGCCGCCGAGCAGCGCCGTCGCGACCACGGTGGACGCGATGCGCACGAGCAGCACGTGATCGAGTCCGACGCGGTTGAACGAGTTGGCCAGCGCGAGCACGCCTTGAATTTCGTGCGCCTTCACCATGGCGACAAGGACGTCGCGCATGGTGATGGCCGACGACGGCGGGCGAATGGCGGATTGGAACGCCATCGGCGTGACGCCCGCGGCCTGGTGGCGCGAGAGCCAGTCCGCGGTGGCCAGGATCGCGCCGAGATTGTCGGAGGGGTGACCCCATTCGGCGGCGAGCCAGGTGTCGTTGAAGTCGAGCCAGCGAACGATCGTGCCGATGTTGAACGCCGCCTGCACGGGATCGAGTTCGTAGCCGGTGCCGGGCACGCGCGCGCCGTGGGTCACACGGGTGCCGGACACGACCGGGCCCAGGAGTTTTGTGCACGCCGGATACGCCAGCGCCAGGATGCCGCAGGCGAGCGTGTCGGCCAGGCACCAGCGGGCGGTGTCGAGCGCCTCCTCGCTCGGGGCGTGGAAGTTCAGCGCGTAATCCGCCAGTTCGGCGAGCAGTGGATCAGGCGCAGGGCGGACATTGCTGATGGGAGCGGACATGAGCAGATGACGGACGACGGAGACACGGAGGGCGGAGGACGGACGACAGACAACGGACGACGGAGAAAACTTGAAAAGCGCGATCGTGATTCGTGGCGGCGAGCGCCAGCGAGTGGAGGTGTATCCATTCGATGGTACGCTCAGCCGCCCCTAACGTAGCTCGATGGGCACGTACGGCCTGTCGGCGGGGCCGGTGTAATTCGCACTGGGGCGGATGATCTTCCCGTCCTGACGCTGCTCAATCACGTGCGCGCACCACCCGGCGGTGCGTGCGATCACGAAGAGGGGCGTGAACATGGAGGTTGGCACACCCATCATCTCGTACACCGGGGCGCTGAACCAATCCAGGTTCGGGAACATTTTCTTCAGCTCCCACATGACCGTTTCGATCCGCTCGCAGATGGCGAAGACGGTTTCGCGGCTGGCTTCACGACACAGCTCCCGCGCGATCTCCTTGATGATGGCGCTGCGCGGGTCGCTGATCGTGTACACGGGATGTCCGAAGCCGATCACGATTTCCTTCCGCGCCACCCGGGCCCGGATGTCGGCCTCGGCCTCGTCGGGCGTGCGGTAACGTCGCTGCGTTTCGTGCGCGACCTCGTTCGCCCCGCCGTGCTTCGGTCCGCGCAACGCGCCAATCGCGCCAGTGATGCATGAATACATTCCGGCGCCGGTCCCCGCGATTACCCGGGCCGTGAACGTCGAGGCGTTGAATTCATGTTCCGCATACAGGATGAGCGACCGATCGAGCGCTCGCACATGCTCCGGCGCCGGCGCGCGCTGGTGCAGCAGTCGCAGGAAATGGGCCGCCACCCCGGGCTCGTTCGTCTCGAGCGCAATCCGCCGCCCGGTGGTGGCAAAATGATGCCAGTGGAGCAGCACTGCCGGAAAACACGCGATCAACCGATCGGCAATCGCGCGTGCGGCCGGGGCGTCGGTCGGTCCGGCGCTGCCCCTGGCCGACGGTTCGGCATCGAGCGCGCCCAGCGCGGAGCAACCGGTCCGCATCACGTTCATCGGATGCGTCGAGGCGGGGAGTTGCTCGAGAATCGTGCGCACCGGTGCGGGCAGACCGCGCAAGGTCGCGAGCCGCGCGCGATAAGCCGCCAGTTCCGCGCGCGTGGGCAGTCGTTCGTGGATCAGAAGGTGGGCCACTTCCTCGTACGTGGCCTCGCCCGCGAGTTCGGCGATGTCGTACCCGCGGTAGTGCAGATCGTTTCCGGTCTGGCCGACCGTACAGATGGCGGTGTTGCCGGCGGGCACGCCGGAAAGGGCGACGGATTTCTTGGGGACACGCAGGGGAACGGTGGGGGCGCTCATGGGGGGGGAAACACAGAATACCGCTGGCCGTCTGGCTGCAACTCACGGACGAAGGGGCGGGTCTGCGCGTGATTCAAGCGAGTGGGTGGCGGCCTCTCCGCATAGTTCCCAGCGCGGCGGAGCCTCAACCGAAGGTGAACAGCCGGGCTGAATTTTACCGCGAATGGACGCGATGAACGCGAATGGAACGACCTCGAAGCGGAGCGAGTCGCCACTCCGTGGCTGCGTGCGCCAGCGAGTGGTTGGGTTCTTCTGCGTCTTCCACCCGTCCACTCGCTGGCGCTCGCAGCCACAAATCCCCTCCTTCCCGATCGTGCGAATGAACGCGAATAGAATCGCGCCGCGATGCGCTCCGACTCGCTGCCTTGAATTCGCGTTTATTGGCGTCTATTCGCGGTTCAACTCTGCGCAGAGGGTCACTCCGCCATTCTCCGGTCCTTGAACAATTGATCAATCTTCTGCTCGCAGGCTTCGTAACCGAGCACGTCATACAGTTCAGCCCGCGTCTGCATGTGATCGACGACCGCCTGCTGCGTTCCATCCCGGCGCACGGCGGAGAACACATCCCGCGCGGCCGCACTCATCGCGCGAAATGCGGAGAGCGGATAAAGTGCCATCGCGACGCCGGCCGACTTCAGCTCAGCGGCGGAGAAGAGAGGCGTTTTCCCGAATTCGGTGATGTTGGCGAGGACGGGTGCGTTTACGGCGGCGGTGAACTGGCGGTAATCCTCGAGCGTGGTGAGCGCCTCCGCAAAGATCATGTCGGCGCCCGCCGCGACGTAGGCCTTCGCCCGCGCCGCAGCGGCGGGCAGGCCTTCGCTGGCGGTGGCATCCGTGCGGGCCATGACGACAAACTCGGGATCGAGCTTCGCATCCACTGCCGCGAGAATCCGGTCGCACATCTCGTCCGGCGCCACGAGTTCCTTGCCGGGTCGGTGACCGCAGCGTTTTGCGGCGACTTGATCCTCGAGGTGCACGGCGGCGACGCCCGCGCGCGAAAGCTCGCGGATGGCGCGGGCGATATTGAGCGCGTTGCCCCAGCCCGTGTCGATGTCGACCAGCAGCGGCAGATCGACGCGGGAGGTGATCCGACGGGCGTCGACCAGCACATCGTCAAGGGTGGTGAGCCCAAGATCGGGCAACCCGTGGGAGGCGTTCGCGACACCGGCCCCGGAAAGGTACAGCGCGCGAAAGCCGGCGCGTTGCGCGAGCAATGCGGCGTAGGCGTTGATGACACCGACGATCTGAAGAGGACATTCAGCAGCGAGCGCGGCGCGAAACCGCGCACCAGGAGACGTGGACGGGGTATTACTCACAGTGCGCAGCGTGAAGCTGAGAGTGCGATGAGTCCAGATGTTCGAAGACGTGGAAGAGGTGGAAGACTTGGAAGACTTGGAAGACTTGGAAGACGGGGAAGACGGGGAAGACTTGGAAGAACGCGAGACTGGGAAGACTTCGGAATCTCCCGCGTCTTCCACCTCTTCCATCTCTTCCCCGTCTTCCCAGCCTCGCGTTCTTTGAGTGGCTGCGAGCGCCAGCGAGTGGATGCACGATCAACCCTTCCACCGAAAAAGGTTTCCGGCGCGGTCGATTTTGTGTCTGTTAAACGCCCACTCCCCCCATGCTCGACGTCACCGACCTGAAAAAATCCTTTGTCGCACCGGACGGGGAACGGGTGGACATCGTGCACGTGCGCACCTTCAGCGTGGCGGCGGGCGAACAGGTGGCGTTGCGCGGCGAGAGTGGCTCGGGCAAGACCACCTTCCTCAGCCTGATCGCCGGAATTCTGTCGCCCGATGGCGGCCACGTGATGATTGACGGCTCGGAGATGACCGGGCTCAGCGAATCGAAACGCGACCGGCTGCGCGCCGGGAAGCTCGGGTACATTTTCCAAACGTTCAATCTCCTCCAGGGTTACACCGTCCTCGAAAACGTTGTCCTTGGGATGAGCTTCGGCCCGCGCGGGGCGGACAAGGCGCACGCGCGTGAGGTGCTCGAGCGCGTCGGCCTGGGCCACCGGCTCCACCATTTTCCGCGGCAGCTCTCCACCGGGCAGCAGCAACGGGTGGCGGTCGCCCGCGCCCTCGCGAACCGGCCCAAACTCGTGCTCGCCGACGAACCCACCGGCAACCTCGATCGCAAGCATGCGCGTGATTCGCTCGAACTCATTCGCGAAGTCTGCCGCGAACACTCGGCGGCCCTCCTGCTCGTCAGCCATGCCGATGAGGTGCTCAGCCAGTTCGAGAAGCGGCGCGATTTTGCCGAGCTCAATTTGATCGCGGACAACGCCGGCCGGCCACCGGCCAACCAGGCCCGCCAGAACTGACGTATCCGTTATCTGGTTGCCGCCCTCCGAAATCCCGTGACCCTCCCGCTCGTCGTCTACCGTTCATTGCGCCAGCACGCGCTTTCCACCCTCGTCACGGCGGGTGGCATCGCGCTTGCCTGCGGGCTGTTGATGTGCGTGTGGGTGGTGAAGACGCAGTCCCAGCGCGCGTTTACCCAGACCACGACCGGTTTCGACGCGGTGCTGGGTGCGCGGGGCTCCAAGCTGCAGCTGGTGCTCAATGCCATCTTCCACCTCGAGGCGTCGCCGGGAAATGTCGCCGCCGCCGATTACGAGGCCGTCCGCCGCCATCCGATGATCAAGACGGCCATCCCGATCGCGGTGGGCGACAACCTGCGTGGATTCCGGCTGGTGGGCACGGTGCCCGAGCTGTTCCAGAATGTTGAATACGCGCCGGGCAGGAAATTCGCCGTCCAGGCCGGTGGGCGTTTGTTCGCCGCCGACGCCAAGGAAGCCGTCGCCGGCAGCTTCGCCGCGCAGCGGCTCGGAGTGAAGGTGGGCGACAAGTTCCGGCCCTATCACGGGCTCGCCTTCGACGAGAAGGCCGAGCACGCGGACGACTTCGTCATTACGGGGATTCTCGCCCCGACCAACACCCCGGTCGATCGCGTGGTGTGGATCCCGTTGCGGGGCCTGCAAACCATGAGCGGGCACGATGCCAAGTTCGCCAGCGACGTCAGTGCGGTTCTGCTCCAGTTGCGGTCGCCGATGGCCGGATTGCAAATGGACATGATGTACAACAAGCAGGGCAACCGGCTGACGTTCGCGTATCCGGTCGGGGCCATCATCGCCGAGCTTTTCGGGAAAATTTCGTGGTTCGATCAGGTGCTGGCGCTCGTCGCTTATCTTGTGGCGCTCGTCGCGGCCGGGTCCGTGCTCGCGAGCATTTACAACTCCATGAACGCGCGGCGGCGGGACATCGCAATCCTGCGTGCGCTCGGGGCGCGGCGCCGGACGATTTTCGGTGCGGTCGTGGCGGAAGCGGCGGTGATTGGCGCGCTCGGAGCGGTGGTGGGGCTCGCCATTTACGTCGGGCTGTTCGCCGGGGTGGCGCACCTGATCCGGGCCCAGACCGGCGTGGTGCTGGATGTGGCCGCGTGGCATCCGGTCCTCTGGATTTGTCCGGTGGCGATGGTGCTGCTGTGTGCGCTCGGCGGTATCGTCCCCGCGTTCAAGGCGTATCAGACTCCCGTCGCCGAAACGCTGGCGCCGGTTTCGTGAGATTGGTTCGAGGGAATCTTGGTTATTCGTTATTGGTTATTGGTTGTCGGTTGTCGGTTATCGGTTGTTCGGGAGTAACCGATAACTGATAACCAATAACCCGTGTGTAAGATGACCGAATCGGCTCCGTCTCCCCCGTGATGAAACACTCGACATCCAAACCCACGAAATCCTGCTGCCACGCGCCGGCGGCAAAGCCAGAAACCGAGTCCACCGCAATGGCCCATGATGCCGTCGACCACGGCGGGCATGAACATGGCGGGCATCATCACGCCCATGCCGTGGCCGTGGGTGGTGTGCCGGCGCGGGACGAGGCGGTCTACATGGGTCTGCCCCATGAGCGGCACCTGCGACCGCGCTTCTGGGTGGCGCTCGCATTCGGTCTTCCGGTGATCGTGCTCGCGATGGGCGCAATGGTCGCCCCCGCGTTTTTTCACCGCTTCGACCCACGCGTGCTCGCCTGGCTACAGCTCGCGTTGACCACGCCCATCTTTTTTTGGGCCGGCGCACCGTTGAATCGTCGCTGGTGGCTGTCGCTGCGCAACCGCGACACCAACATGTTCACGTTGATCATCACGGGAACCGGCGCCGCCTATCTTTTCAGCGTCGCGGCCGTTCTTTTCGGGGATCGCCTTCCGGCGGCGCTGCGCACGGAACATGGCGCGCCTTTGTATTTCGAAGCCGTGGCCTTCATCACCACGATTGTCCTGCTCGGCCAGATTCTCGAGCAGCGGGCGCATGCGCGGACGGACGCGGCGATCCGTGCCCTGATGGATCTCGCCCCCAAAATCGCCCATCGCATCGAGGCAAATGGCGTGGAGGTCGATGTCCCGCTCAGCGAAGTTCAAGTCGGCGATCGCCTGCGCGTGCGGCCGGGCGAGCACGTGCCGGTGGATGGTTCCCTGGTGGAAGGCGCCACCGAAGTCGACGAATCGATGCTCACCGGCGAGCCGGTGCCGGTGGCGAAAAGCGCCGGCGACCCAGCCAGTGCTGGAACCTTGAATACGACAGGTTCGTTCGTGCTGCAGGCCGAGCGGGTCGGCCGGCAGACGCTGCTGGCGCAGATTGTCCGGCTGGTCGAGGAAGCGCAAAACAGCGAGGCGCCGATCGCCCGGCTGGCCGATCGCGTGTCGGCCTGGTTCACGCCGGTCGTCCTGATCATCGCGGCGATCACATTCTTGACGTGGCTGCTCGTGGGGCCGGAGCCGGCGCTCACGCACGCTCTCGTCAACGCGTTCGCCGTGCTGATCATCGCGTGTCCCTGTGCGCTCGGGCTCGCGACGCCGGTGTCGTTGATCACCGGGATCGGCCGCGGCGCGCAAGTCGGTGTGCTCATCAAGGATGCCGCCGCGCTCGAACGGTTGGCGCATGCGGATACGGTGTTAATCGACAAGACCGGAACTCTCACCGCGGGCACGCCGCGGGTGACCACCGTCTCGCCGGCGGATGGATTTTCGGAAGCTCAGGTGCTGGCATTCGCCGCGGCGGCAGAGGCGTCGAGCGAGCATCCGCTGGCGCGGGCGATTGTCGCGGCGGCCGGCGCGCGCGG